>JAVBSG010000009.1:0-9345 GCA_031547245.1 Propionivibrio sp. | reverse complement strand
CATCAGCGCTGTGGTGCCGTATTCGTCGGTCTCGTCGATGGAAAAACCTTGTTCCAGCAGCCAGCGCTGCATGGTCGTGTCGTCTTTTTGCACCGCGTACTGCAGCGGACCTTTGCCGCAACGCCCGTGTGCTGCGCGCTCGCATCCCGCTGCCAGCAGCGCCTCGCATTTTGCCGTGTCGCCCGTCAGGATGGCCAGGAGGAAGGGCGTGCGTTTCCAGAAATCGCGGTCTTCGAGGCCACCCTGTTGCAATGCGGATTGCATTTCGGCAAGGGCGCCGAAGACGATGCTGAACATCAGCGGCGTCCATTGCAGTTGGCCGGCGTCGGCTCCCGATTGCAGCAGCAGTCGCACCACGTCGAAGCGGCCGTTGTTGGACGCGACGCGCAACGGCGATTCGTTGTACTTGGTCACGTGGTTCACCTCGGCGCCTGCCGCGATCAGCGCGCGTGTCTCGGCCATCAGATCCGGTCCGTTGCGATAAATCGTGCCAAGTAAATCGCTCATTCGATTTTTCCTTTAGTGAGGAAAACCTGCGTAGCCGCAGGCCAAGTGTTTCTCGCCTTGAGTTGCCAGGGAGGAAGGCCGGAGCCTTCCGCCTTGGTCATCCCTTCACGCACACCACCTGCCGCAGGGTATGCACCACTTCCACCAGATCGCGCTGGGCGTGCATCACGGCGTCGATGTCCTTGTAGGCCATCGGGATTTCGTCGATCACGTCGCTGTCCTTGCGGCATTCCACGTGCGCGGTGGCGCGGATCTGGTCGTCCACGGTGAAGCGGCGCTTGGCCTCGTTGCGGCTCATGGCGCGGCCCGCGCCGTGGCTGCAGGAGGTGAAAGCCTCTTCGTTGCCCAGTCCGCGCACGATGTAGCTGCGCGCACCCATCGAACCGGGGATGATGCCCAGCTCGCCCTTCCCGGCGGATACGGCGCCCTTGCGGGTAACGAAGACCTCGGCGCCGAAATGCGTTTCGCGCTGCACGTAGTTGTGGTGGCAGTTCACCGCTTCGATATCCGTTTCGAAAGGTTTTCCGACGATTCCTTGCACCGCCGCGACAACGCTGTCCATCATCGCCAGCCGGTTGCGGCGGGCGTAATCCTGCGCCCAGCCTACGGCCTCGACGTAGTCGGCGAAGTGTTCGCTGCCTTCCGTGAAGTAGGCCAGGTCACGGTCGGGCAGGTCGGCGATATGCAGTTGCATGTCGGTCTGCGCCAGCGCGATGAACAGGTTGCCGATGGCATTACCCACGCCGCGCGAACCGGAGTGCAGCATGAACCATACGCGGTCGGCTTCGTCCAGGCACACTTCGATAAAGTGGTTGCCCGTTCCCAGCGTTCCCAGGTGCTTATGGTTGTTGGTGTTCTTCAGGCGCGGATACTTTTCGGTGATGCGTTCGAATCCCGGTTGCAGCGCAGCCCACATGGCATTCACGGCTTCCGGCGGATTTTCCCATGCCCCCTTGTCCCGCCCATGGCGGGGATGGGTGCGGCCGTGCGGCACGGCGATTTCGATGGCGTTGCGCAGTTCGTGCAGGCCATCCGGCAGGTCGGCCGCCGTCAGGTCGGTACGCGCAGCCATCATGCCGCAGCCGATATCGACGCCAACCGCTGCCGGAATGATCACGCCCTGGGTGGGAATCACGCTGCCGATAGTGGAACCTTTTCCGAGGTGCACATCGGGCATGACAGCGAGATGGCGGAAAATGAATGGCATCTTCGCGGTCTTGATGAGCTGCTTGCGTGCGTCATCCTCGACCGGCACGCCTTCGGTCCACATTTTGATCGGCTTGCCGTTCTGCACTTCCTGCAATTGATAAGTCATTTTCTTCCTCGATTCTGAGTATCGCCGCTATCGGAGGATAGCAGTTTTGGATTGGTGGACATGGCGGGACTCGAACTCGTAATAAGCCATGGCTTTTGCATTGCGAAAGTCATGCCAGATCGTGTTGGCCGGTTTCGTTGTCCGTAATGGTTTGAATTTTATTGAGATTTCTCTACTCATTAGCGAATGACAGTGATTTTGAGTTGTTATAGACGATAAAAACAGATCGATATTTATATTTATTTATAAAATCATGTGACAGTGACGATTATGCTTACGTCTTTTCCAGTGCGGCTATAATCTCCGTTCGCATTCATTTTCATCAACGGAAGCTATCGCAGTGGATTCGTCGGGCAAATCGTCAAAACAGTCGATCTGGACGCGTGATATCGATCCGTTTCCCAAATGGCGTTCAGGGGAATTCGTCGAACCCGAGCCGGGTTCACGCAAGCGCTATCTGCTGACCGTGGGGATGCCATGCCTCATCGCTGCAGTGGCAGCGATCTGCGCGGAGCCATTCGTTGCCGGGTGGCTGCGATCCTACATACTTTTCCTCTCGGAACTGGCCAAGACCGATCCGGACCTTGCGGCGGAAAAGGGCGCCGAACTGTTGAGATGGCTGGGCTGGAGCCTGTCACTGATTGGCAGCGCGGCTTCGATCTGTCTTTTTGCTAACTCGGTTCGTTTACTGCGCGCCGGGCGCAACCCGTTGCCCGGTAAAAGGGTGCTGCGTCGTACCGAAATTGTGCGCGGCCCTCTGTTGAAATTACAGACCGGTTTAGCCATCGTATTCAGCGCCATCATGCTTGTCGCTTCAATTTATGGCGGGTTGTATATGCATCGGATGGCGGATAAGCCAGGGGCGTTTCGTGTGGGGGTTTTGAGCCCCGGCGATATTGCCGGCTATTCCTGAAAAACGGCGGACCGATTCTGGCTCGCCGTTTTTCCACTCATGCGATCAGAATGCAAAGTGGACGTTCGTGGCGCCGCGTGCGCTAACCTGAACGTTGCGCGTATGCACGGTGGTGCTTCCAGCGATGATCAGATAGCGCCCAGGGGGCAAGGTGGCAAACAGATACGGGCCGCCGGTCGTTACCTCCAGCACGGTCCGTTTGCTGCTGTCGACGATCTTCACCGGAACGTCGGCCAGAAATTCGCCGCTTCTGCCGGTCACGGTCAGGTGCAGATTGTATTGCCCGCGCGCTGCCTGAAAGGCTTGGGACTCATCCAATCCAACGCCGCCTGTGACGTATGTGATCCCGCCTTGCGTCTGCTGCGGGGGTAGCTGGGCAAGGGCTGGCATAGCAAGGATCAGGCCGGCGGACAACAGGATGGCGTTCAGGGTTTTGCTGGAAAACTGTTTCATATCAAACTCCTTTCACTATCAGGAGGACTGTCTTGGACATCCTCGCTTCAGGTTCGATGTGTCAGACTCTCCGATCGTTCCCGAGACTGCGTCTGCATGCGTTCGCCATGGAGTACGGGAAACCGTGCTTGGCGATACGGCCGTCGCTTTCCCGGAGCTTGTAAAATACATTGGTCATACTTCAACATAGCATCCTGCTGCCGGGGTGTCATGCCGCCATCCGCCCCCCCAGATTCGAAATCATGCGACGCGAGGTACGGTTTTGCTGAATTACGGTCGATTTCTGGTAACAGTGCCGGCATCGAAAGATGCGGCGCCGGCCTCTCGTCGACAGCGTTTCGTGACAGGCTTGAAACGCTGTCTGGTGCTCCTGGCCTGTTGTGCCGTCGTGGCCATCGTCCTCGGTGAATTCGGCCGCTGGAGTTGGGAAGCGGAATTGTTTAGCCACTTCATGCTTTGGTATGCGCCTTTGCTCCTGCTGGGCATCTGTGCGGCGCGGCGGCGCTGGATGAAAGCCTTGTGCGCCGGAATGGGCATTGCCGTGTGCGGCATGCTGTTCTGGCCTTCTGACGGAGAGGAGGGCATCCTTGCAGCACAAACGCAACGGTTTGTGGCGTACAACCTATATGTAGTCAATGACCGCATGGCCGAGAATGTCCGCTGGCTGGGCGAAACCGGTGCGGACGTGCTGTTTCTGACCGAGGCCACGCTGGCCTGGAGGCAGGCGCTCAAACCGTTGAGCGAGCGCTATCCCCATGGCTGCTCCGCTTACAAGGATTCGCCTTTCGGACTGGCGCTGCTGTCCCGGCATCCGCTACGGAGCTGTGAAGTAAAAATACTGCCGGGAGATATGAGTTCCTACCCCTATATCCGCGCCGAATTGCATGACGGCGCAGTGCTTTATGGGGTTCATCCACCGCCGCCGGTCGGCGCCGATATGGCGCGTGTGCGCGACGGCAGTCTGCAGGAACTGGCGGCGGCGATACAGGGAGACAACGCCAACGTGATTGTGCTGGGCGACATGAACATCACGCCGTTTTCGCCCCGCTTCCGGCAGTTTACCGAGACCACAGGGCTGCGTCAGGGCACGTCGCGTTGGCAACCGACCTGGACGCCGGGCATGCTGGCGCTGGACCATATTCTGGTGCACGGCTACCGTGCCGTGGCGGAAAGCGGTATAGGACCGTGGATGGGATCGGATCACCGGCCGGTATGGGTGGTGTGGTGAAAAGATTTTCGACAGCTGGCTGTAAGCTAACGACTATAATCTCCGCTTTTCGACTTGTTTTCGAGGAATCTCCATGAGCACGGATATTTCGTCTACCAGTCCCTACCGGGACGACATCATCATTTCCTGGCCCGAACTGCACCGGGACACGCGGATTCTCTGCCGGGCGCTCATGGACAAGGAGCCGTTTAAAGGGATCATCGCCATTGCACGCGGCGGCATGATTCCGGCGGCGTTGATTGCGCGCGAGCTGGAGATTCGGCTGGTAGACACGATTTGCGCTTCCAGCTATGAAGAATCGGTCGAGGCCGGGTCGCAGAACGTCCGCTCTGAAGTCAAGATTCTCAAAGGGGTTGATCACGACGGTGAGGGCTATCTGTTGATCGACGATCTGGTCGATACCGGCAACACGGCACGGCTCATCCGTAAATTGCTCCCCAAGGCCTATTTCGCCACGCTGTATGCCAAACCCATGGGGCGTCCAATCGTCGATTTGTGCGTCAAGGAATTCAATCAGGATAAATGGGTTTACTTCCCGTGGGACATCGATTACACCTTTGTTCCGCCGCTCAAGAAAAACCTGGCCTGATCGGCTCCGCCGTGGCTCATGACGTGACTCCACTCAAAAATAATCCACGCTGGACGCTGTTCGCCGAAAAAGGGGTACTGCTTCTGTCGGGCGGCGCGGACGAGCTTTATGTCGTCGACGAAGCGAAGAGCGCGGAATGCATCAGCCGCCTTACGGCAGCCTGGCAAAACGATACGGCTGGCTCGTTGCTGGAGGACTCGGTCTGCGGCGCGGCTGTGCGCCAGTTGCAGCGCATCGGCGCCCTGGCGCCGACCGCCGCGATGCAGTCAGTACGCCGTTTGGCGCTGGCCTGGCTGGGAGAGCCGCAGGCGGCATTGCTGGCGGCTTTGCAGCGTCAGACAGCCGGCATGACGGAACTCGTGTTCTGCGAAAATCAGGCCGATGCCGATCTGCTCGTGTTGATTCGCAACAACGCGTCGTGGCAGGAAAGCCTGCGTCAATATCGCGATGATCCGCCGCGCCAGCCGCATCTGCTGATCGACGCGGCCTATCATCACACGCTGAGCGTCGGTCCCTACGTCGTGCCTGGCGATTCGGCATGCCTTGCGTGCCTGGGCCACCGCATTACGAATCGCTGGGGGGACATGCCTCCGCCGCCACAGCCGCAGGCGGCCGGGCAACATGAGCTGATCGCCGCACTGATTCTGCAGACCGCGGCAGGCAAGGCGCTGGCGTATCTCGAACGTGTGGTCAGCCTCGATCTGCAAACGCTCAACAGCCGCAGCGAGCGCGTTTTCAGGCTGCCCAAGTGCGAGGTCTGCCAAAAAGACAATGTGCTGGATGCGCAAGGGTTTCTTCCGTTACCCTGGGCAAACTGATTTTTTCATATTATCCCTGAGCCCGTATGTACAAACTTCCCTCCCAGTTCGATCCGACCCCGCGCCAAGCTCTGCCTAGCGCGGGCGGCGGCTGCTCTTGCTCCTGTTGCTGCTGCTGCGTGCTGACGACGATCGCCACGCCGATACTGACGTCGATGCATTTCTACAAGATGGTGCCTGCGCCTGCCGCAGTACAGGAGGAAACCGCTCCCGCACCAACCACCGAACCCGCCTCGCCGGATCTGGCGGATACATCGGCGCCTCAACTGCCCGACAAGCCGGCGGTTTCGGACAAACAGCCACCCAGCCGGGGGTTGTGGGCAACCCTTGGTTTCTTTGCCCTGCCGCTGGCGGGCTGGGGTGGGGCAATGGCCGGGACCATGGCGAACGCCGCGTTCTATAACGACGCACTCAGTCTGGTTGTAGGTGTTCTGGTGGGCGTGCTCATCTTTTGCGGCATCTTCTCCCTGCTGTACGACCGGTTTCAGCGCAGGCCCGGAAAAGGGTTTGCCGTCGGGTTGTTCTCTATCTTCATCATGGTGCTGGTCGGCGGGATCGAGCTCCTCATATGGATTAGCTTTATGAAATAGCGTCGTTCTGATTGGCGCCGTTTTCCCATGAAGCGTTCGAGCCTGTCAGGCCGATGACAAGTGATATCGCCATGCCGAGCAAACTCTCGCAACGCCTGATCGAATCTGTAGCCGCCGTGCGCTGTGGACTGATGCTGCCGCCACATGTGCTGGAGGCCGAACCGTGCGATCTGCCCGGCCTGGTCAATGCCGCCGTTCCGCCCGATATCTCGCGTCCCTGGCAGGGTTCGGCCGGTTCCATTGCGACGGACCGCGATACGGCCGTGGCAGGGGCCATCGGTGAAGGACTGGAGCGCTATGCCGCTGCCGTGGCGCCGTTCGAGGTTCGGCCGCGCCGTTTGTTATCACCGGATGACGTTCTGGACGAATCGCTTTTCGCTCTGTTTTCCGATGCGCAGAAACGATCTCCCGGTTTTCCCTGGCCGCTACGAAGCGGTCCGGAAGACCTGTTTGCAGAGGTCTGGCGCTTGGCGGACAATCGCCCGTTCTGGGCGCCGCAGGAACTGGTCGGACTCGGGCCGCGGCATGGCGAAGCGCGTGTGCCGTCAACTTCCAGCGGCTTGGCGGCGCACCGTGACGCGGCGGAAGGTCCGTGGCTGGCGCTGTTGCGCGCCACGCAGGAAGTGCTCGAACGCGATGCGCTGGCGGTGACCTGGCTCAATGGCCTGGGCGGGCGCGAGATCACGTTGCCGCCGGCCGTGCGCGAATTTGTCGCCGAGCGCGGCGGCGAGGTTTACGTTTTTGACCTGACCCAGCGATGGAATCCGCATCCGGTGGTGGCGGTGGCCGGCGGCATGCCGGAGGAGGGCGCGCCGCGCCATGCACTCGGAATCGCCTGCCGCTCCGGTTATGCCGAGGCGCTGGACAAGGCGCTGCTCGAATGGGGGCAATCGTTGAGTTTCGCCGGCCACATGCGGCGCTACCGCGGCAACGAGCTGCCGCGCGAAGCGCAGGCTGTGCGTGACTTTGAGGGCCATGCGACCTTTTACACCTTGCGGCCGGACCTGTGGCAGCGGACGGCGCTGGTATCCCATCGCCATCCTTATGCGCGGCCCGGCGAAACGGGAGATGTTTCTGCCAGTGCCCAGGGCCAGCTCGAACACCTGCAGTTCGCGCTTGGCCAGGCAGGAATCGATCTGTACTACCGCGAGTTGACGACTGCCGACGTCGCCGCGGCTGGAGTGCGCGTGGTGCGCGTGCTGTCGCCGCAACTCGCCGCGATTCATGCCGACGAGCGCATGCCCTTTCTCGGCGGACGCTGCGGCGATGTCGAATGGCGCTACCCCGGCGAGCAGCGTCATACGCCGTTTCCGAATCCTCTGCCGCATCCCCTGGGGTAAATCATGTCCGAAACATCTTACGATCCCGCCGAACTGTTTTCGCTTTTCTGGCACAACAGCGTGCTGGACGATAGCCACGCGCCGCTTCTGGGCGAGCGCATCGCCGTCGATGCCGCGCAGGTTTCGGAAACTCCGCGCCCTCGCCATGCTTCGGCAGCCATTCCACTGCCGGCGGATGAGTCCGGGCTGTCAGCTATCTGGCAGCGGCGGACCAGCCGGCACGATTTTTCGCCACTGCCCATGTCGTTGAGCGAAGCGGGGCAGTTGCTGCGTCCGCTCGGTGTGCGTGACGGTAATCCGGACCGCCGCCTGCTTCCCTCGGCGGGAGCCAAGTATCCGCTGCTGACCTATGCGGCCTTGCTCAACATCGGCGACGCTCCCACGTTGAACCGGCGATTGTGTTGGTACGACCCCTCGGCGCACGGTCTCGTCCCTTTTGCGGCGGTACCTGACTGGTCCGGAATGCAGAAAATACTCGGAACGGACTGGGATGTACCGCCGGCGATGGTCGTGTTTGCGGTGGCGGACGGTCAGGGCATGCTGGAGAAATATGGCGAGCGCGGTGGCCGCTTCATCCTGCTGGAAGCGGGCGCGCACATGGCGGCCCTGTCGCTGCAGGCTGCCGAAGCCGGGCTAGCCGGCATCGCGCTGGGTTCGTTCCACGACGCCAAGGTGCTGTCGCTGCTGAACCTGCGGGCATCGCGCCACATGGTCGCGCTGGCGTATGCCTGCGGCAAGGCGTCGTAGCTATTTCTTCAGCGGAACCAATGCCTGCGGGATTTTGTATTGCGGATACGCCTGGCGGAATTCTTCCAGGCTTGCGCGGGCCTCGTCGATGTGCCCCCGCCGGTAAAGCCGTTCGATCTTCTCCAGCCATGCATCGGGAGGCATTTCGGCCTCCTGGCTGGATTCGGCGTGGCGCTCGTCCGATCCCACGGAAGCCGCCGCTTGCTCTTCGGCAGGGAAGGCTGTTGTCGCCGGAGCGCTTTGCGCCGGGACTTGGCGGATTCCTGCCGCCTGTCGGCGGGAATTTTCCATTTGCGGCGGGATTCGTACAGCATCCTTCTCCGTTTCGGCCTGTTGCCGGGGAGAGGCGGGAATCGGCTTTTGTGGCGGCATCGGGCTATCGGCTGACTGCGCCGACCTGTCCGCCTTTACTACTGGAGTTTCGACACGCTGTTTCTTTGCGGGTAGGGAGCCTTGCGCCGCGGCGGCTGGGGCCGGCATCGATTTCGGCATTGCCTCGGGGAGCAGTTCTTCCTGCGTTTTCTCTGATGATTTGCCGGCGTGGCGAACCTCTTCCTTGGCGTCCTGGACTATTTCGGCCCGGGGATTGGCAGAAGGTGTAGCCGGCGTGTGCAACTCGTTGACGCCGATCAGCGCGACGGTCGAGCTGATGACGATCACGGCAGCGGTGGCCAGCGGAACTTGCCATCGCGTAATCCGGCTCTTGCCAGAGGATTGGGGCTTGCTGCCCACTTCACGATGCGCGGCCGCAAGAATGGCGCTGTCCAGCGAAGCGGGCGGTTCGTCGTCGTGATCAGAAGTTCCGCGATAGATGATGGCGAGTTCGTCCAGATCACGGTCCATGG
>JAVBSG010000222.1:0-4569 GCA_031547245.1 Propionivibrio sp. | reverse complement strand
CACAAATCCTGTTGTTTCGACAGTTCTTTTTGCCAATCCAGGGTGTGTGCGCGCAGGATCGGGAGCGCGTCCAGCCATGTATCCCACAGCCTGCGGGTCAACCGGCCTTCTCCATTCCAGGCCAGGAACAGCTCCCGGACGATTCCAGCATGGTGGCGGGTGAGATTGGCGCAATAGATTTCAAGAAATGCGGCCAGTTTGGCAAGGTGCGCTTTTTCCTCCTGTGGATAGATCTGCCAGATCATGGGGCATGCCGCCCACTGCGCGCGGACGAAGGAATCCTCGCCGCGCACGAAATTGACGTCGCAGGCCCATAGCAATTCGTCATATTCCGTCTGCGGTATGAACGGGATGGGCACCAGCTCCAGATTGCCGCGCCGCGCGGCCTTGCCGTTGTGCAGGCGTTGCCCGAAAAACTGCTCCAGGCTGCTCTGCTGCCTGCCGGGCGCTGACAGGCAACAAACGGGTACGTCGCCATCCGCCCAGACGGAGAGCAGGTCGGCCACCGCCGGATTGTCGTAGCTGAACAGTGAAATCAGCAGGGTATCGGGAGAGGGCCGGGGTATGCCCAGCGACGCTAGAAAGCGCTCCCGGTTTGCCGGCCGAGTGGCAGAGTTTCGCTGCCGAACAATGAGATCGCGTTCGCGCAGCAGCCCTCCGGTGGCCTCGGTGAATCCCGGAAAGAAGAAATATTTCGTTAGAGGGAGGCGCGGGTGGGGTGACGGGAGTTTGTGGTAGCCCGAAACCCAGCCCTCGGCGCTCAGGTAATCGAGGTTGATCCAGACCGGGGAGGCGGAGCGGTCAGCCATGGCTTGCTCGAAGCGCTCCGGCAATTTGCAGGCGAAGGCTTCAACGACAACGTCGCCAGGGATGACATCCGGAAAGTCGGTCTGCCACAGCCTGATGTCGATGCCCAAGGCATTTTGTGCCTGCCGTTCCGGCCGAAGCTCGGGGCAGATATGGGCGAAGGCGGCCAGATCGTCGACCCACAGGCGGACGGCGAAGCCGTATTCCGCCGTGAGCTGCCGTGCCAGCCGCCAGCAGACGCCGATGTCGCCGTAGTTGTCGATGACATTGCAGAAAATATCCCAGCGTTGTACTTGGTTTATGGCAGACATGGCAGGGCAGGTGGTACCATCAAGCGCTGTATCGTACCGTCTCTTGCCCATGGACGAAACTTTCGATCCGAAAAAACTGCTGGCTACGCTGACCGATTTGCCCGGCGTATATCGCATGATCGACGCGCAGGACAAGGTTCTGTATGTCGGCAAGGCGAAAAACCTGAAAAAGCGCGTCGCTTCGTATTTTCGCGACAACCATCCGAGCCCGCGCATCGCCTTGATGGTCTCACAGATCGCCAAGGTCGAAACCACGGTCACGCGGTCCGAGGCAGAGGCGCTGCTGCTTGAGAACAACCTGATCAAAAGCCTGTCGCCACGCTACAACATCCTGTTCCGCGACGACAAATCCTATCCCTATATCGTCATCACGCGCGATGCGTTTCCACGGCTCGGCTTCTACCGTGGGGAAACCGACCGCAAATCCGATTTTTTCGGGCCGTATCCGTCCGCGGCGGCCGTCCGCGAAAGCATCAATCTGCTGCAGCGGATGTTCAGGCTGCGTACCTGCGAGAACTCCGTGTTCAACAACCGTTCCCGCCCCTGTCTGCTGTATCAAATCAAGCGCTGCTCGGGACCTTGTGTGGAGCTGATCTCGCCGGAATCCTACGCGCAGGACGTGCAGATGGCATCGATGTTCCTGCAGGGGCGGCAGCAGGAAGTCATCGGCCGGCTCAGCGAGGCCATGGACAAGGCCGCCAGCGAGCTGGCCTTCGAGCAGGCGGCGCTTTACCGCGACCAGATCCAATCGCTGAGCCACGTCCAGGACAAGCAGTACGTCGAAAGCAGCCGCGGTGAAGATGCCGACGTGGTGGCCGTGGTGGAAGAGAATGGCATGCTTTGCGTGAATCTTGCCATGATCCGCGGCGGCCGGCATCTGGGGGACAAGCCGCAGTTTCCGAGCAACGTGGGCGACAGTTCGCCGATCGAAGTGCTGACGGCTTTTTTGTCCCACCACTATCTGGCGCATCCGATCCCGGCGCGGATTTTTCTCAACGGCCCATTGCCCGACGAGGAAATACCGGAAATTCTCGGCGAACTCGCCAAGCGGCCGGTTCCCGTCGGCGAGCCGCGCCTGACCATGCACAAGGTCTGGGTCGAGATGGCCGAGCAAAATGCCAAGCTGGCGATAGTTGCCCGGCGCGCGACCTTTTCCCGGCAGGAGGGCAGGCTGGAGGCGCTGCGGGCCTTTCTGGACCTGGAAGCGGACGAGACGCAGGAAATCCGCATCGAATGTTTCGACATCAGCCATACGCAGGGCGAATCGACCGTCGCTTCCTGTGTGGTGTATCAGGGCAACGGCATGCGCAAGTCGGAATACCGGCGGTTCAACATAAAGGACATCCAGGCGGGCGATGACTACGCCGCCATACGGCAGGCCGTGCTGCGCCGCTACGAAAAGGTCAACAGCGGGGAAAGCCTGGCGCCATCGCTGATCCTTATCGACGGCGGCAAGGGGCAGATCGGCGCCGCCGCATCGGCGCTCGAAGAGCTGGGCCTGTCGCATTTGCCGATGGTGGGCGTGGCCAAGGGCGAAGCGCGAAAGCCCGGCCTCGAAACGCTGATTTTCACGGACGCCCGGGAACCGGTACAATTACCAGCGGAGAGTCCCGCTTTACATCTGATTCAGGAAATCCGCGACGAAGCACACCGCTTCGCCGTTTCGGGGCACCGGATGCAGCGCAGCAAGGCTCGGAAAGGTTCCCGTCTCGATGACATCGACGGAATCGGACCCAAGCGGCGCAAGGCGCTGATCGCACGCTTCGGCGGATTGCAGGGGATCGCGAATGCGGGAATCGACCAACTGACCTCAGTTTCCGGAATCAGCCGGGATCTGGCCGAAAAAATTTACGCGGCTTTACATTGATGCCAACCAATATACCTATTTACCTGACTTGGTTGCGAATCATCCTGATTCCACTGCTTGTGGCGCTGTATTACGTGCCCGAGTCGTGGCTGCAGGCAATCGGGGGGCGCGATCTGATCGCCACGGTGGTTTTTGTCGTAGCCGCCTGGACGGACTGGCTCGACGGCTACTTGGCGCGCCGCTGGAATGAAACCTCGGCCTTTGGCGCCTTCCTCGATCCTGTTGCCGACAAGCTGATGGTGGCTGCGGCGTTGATCATCCTGGTTTCCCTCGACCGCGTCGGCATCCTGATCGCCGTCATCATCATCGGCCGCGAAATCACCATCTCCGCCCTGCGCGAGTGGATGGCGCAGATCGGCGCCCGCAAAAGCGTGGCGGTTTCCATGATCGGCAAAATCAAGACCGTCGCGCAGATGGTGGCGATTCCGGTGCTGCTGTACGATGCGCCCAGCGAGGGCTTCGATCTTTATCTGCTCGGGACCATACTCATCTACGTGGCGGCGATATTGACCCTGTGGTCAATGGTGTTCTACTTGCGGGCGGCATGGCCTTATCTTTCCGGAAATCCCGACGAAAAATAGCGCCGGGGCAACCGATTTATGGTTCGAGGCGTTGACAGGTTCCGCCAAGGCTTTATAATGCGCCTTCGCTTTCGCGGGAATAGCTCAGTTGGTAGAGCGCAACCTTGCCAAGGTTGAGGTCGCGAGTTCGAGACTCGTTTCCCGCTCCAGTTTCCCAGAAAAGCCTCGCGGCTTTTTTTGTTTCTGCAGTTGTTTTTGAAAAGTTAATACGGCGCGATAGCAAAGCGGTTATGCACCGGATTGCAAATCCGTGTAGGTCGGTTCGACTCCGGCTCGCGCCTCCAGGTTGTTGCGGGAATAGCTCAGTTGGTAGAGCGCAACCTTGCCAAGGTTGAGGTCGCGAGTTCGAGACTCGTTTCCCGCTCCAGATAAAAAGGGGGATGCATGTGCATTCCCCTTCCTGTTTTAGCGGGAAATCTTGGCGGTATAATGGCGAGGCCGCTGTCTTTATCATATTTCCCGCTAGTGCCCGGGTGATGAAATTGGTAGACATACCGGACTTAAAATCCGGAGCCGAAAGGCGTACGGGTTCGATTCCCGTCCCGGGTACCATAAACCATTCCGAAGAGTTCCAACTAAGTCTAAAAATCCTCTTAAACCCGCTTGATTGCGGGTTTTTTGTTTCTTATACTGTCCGCAGTGATCCAACTGAATCCGGGGGCATGAGGGGGCATATACGGGGGCATCTTCATAATGTGCCCCGAATTGCCGAGATAAATGCCCCCTAGTCTTGCAAAGGGGCGTCAATGCTGACAGTCAAAGCCATCGAGGCAGCAAAACCCAAAGAGAAGTCCTACAAACTGGCGGACGGGGGCGGGCTTTATCTTGAGATCATGCCCGGTGGGGCCCGGTACTGGCGGATGAAGTACCGCTTCTCTGGAAAGGAAAAGCGGCTGGCCTTTGGCGTCTATCCGACGGTCACGCTGGCCGAGGCCAGAGAACAACGTGACCAAGCGAAGAAAATCCTGGCTAATGGCGCTGACCCGGGGGAAGTGAAAAAGAC
>JAVBSG010000070.1:0-11682 GCA_031547245.1 Propionivibrio sp. | reverse complement strand
GAAACTCGATTTGAAGACATAACGCAGCATGGCGTTATAGAAGACCAGTCCGATCATGGACAGGAAAATCACCGCGCAGAACACCTGAAAGCACACTTCCCCAGTGCTCTCGTTCGTTTGTTCTTTCTCCGGCATGAGCTCACTCATGTCGTACTCCTGGTTGCTTTATGGATGACCATCCGTGGAAACACGGGACACTGCCGACCTGGCTGGCCCTGTGGCTGATGGTCGGACTCCGTGTTCCGTGTTTTCACGAATAGCCGGTTTATGTAAATCGACTCAAGTTGGCGGCAATACCGCCCCGCACCGGCTGCTGCTGGCAGCCGTTTCTGTTCCGCCATCCATGCCCGTTGGATCGGGCATGGATGGCATGGTCAGACTTGGGGCGGAAACGGTGTTATTTGTATTGCTTCACGCTTTCGAGAATTTCCTTGGCATTCGGAACGGTGTCGTAGAACAACTTCCAGGTGCCTTGGCCGGCTTTGACCAGGGCGTCCTTGAATGCCGGATCGGGAGTGACGATCTTGCCGCCCCCCTTGTTGATTTCCTCGACCGCTTTTTTCTCCACGTCGGCAGCCATCTTCCAGACGTCCTCGGCGGAGCGCTTGGCGGCGTCGTCGAATATCTTCTTGTCTTCCGGCGGTAGCTTGCTGTAGAACTCATTGTTGATATACAGCGAGTGGATCACCAGGATGTGGCCCGACAGCGTGATGTTGGGGGCGATCTCGTACATCTTCAGGGCAACGATGTCGGAGAAGGGGCTGTCGCCGCCATCGATGGTTCCCTGATCGAGCGCTGACGGCACCTCGGCGAACGGCATGGGTTGTCCGCTCTGGCCGAGTTGTTTTGCGAACTCGATGTACAGCGGGATGTTGGGAACGCGCATGCGCAGGCCCTTCAGGTCTTCGATGCTCTTGACCGGCTTCTTGGTATAGAAGTGGCGGAAGCCGAGCGGGAAGGCGTTGAGCATGGTCAGGCCCGATTTCTCCGAAAAGCCTTTGTTGATCAACTGGAAGGTTTCGCCGTTCATCGCGCGGTGGGCGTGGTCCAGGCTGTCATAGAGCATCGGCGTTTCCAGCATGGCCATCGCCGGGAAGAGGGAGGACGTCTGAGTTCCCGTGGCGCACATCTGGATGATCCCCTTGCGGGTCTGCGCGATGTAGGCGTCTTCCTTGCCCAGTTGGCTGTTCGGGAAAACGCGGACATCGTATTTGCCGTTGGAGGCCTCCATGACGTATTTGGCAAACAGTTTCATGCCAACCGTTTCGGGTTCGCCCTCCGGCTTCATGCCGGCGATTTTGACTACGATCTTTTCCGCCGCATAGCTGGGAAGCGTGGCCGTGCCAAGCATGGCCAGAGCGGAAAGGAGAAGAATTCTACGTTTCATAGAGACCCCCATGATTATTGAGAAAAAGCGCCGTGGCGCTGGTTGAAAAAACACTCCGTTACGTACTTCATAAACGCTAAGCGATTATGCCGCGTACCATCTTCAGATCGCTGCCTGCAGTCTTCGCATGCTCATTTCGGTTTCCTGGTGACACCTTTCTCCATCCCAGCCAAATTCCTTTGCCATCAGTTCGACGACCCGCGGAACGACCAGCCGCGCAGCGGAGATATCGAGAAGTGCAAGAGGAATCCGCCGCGTCAGTACATCGGAAGCGCGTTCGGCAAATTCGTGCCTCGAAGCATACACTACCTCAGCTTCAATAAACGGATGTTCGGGATGCAGCCGCCTGCCGAACCCCTCGCTGGCCAGGCGTGCGATGCACATGGCCCTGTCTCCGAACGAGTAATGGAGATGGTAGGCAATATCGGAAGCCAGGCCATAGTCTTTTGTCAGAACCTGCGAGATTTCCGGGGCAAAATTCTCCGCTCCGACAAGGGGGAGGCGCTGTGTCTGGCATTTGTGCGGCGGCTTGAGGTTGTAAGTAGCAATGGCCTGATCCACGGCTTCTTCAGCCATTTTCCGGTAGGTGGTCCATTTTCCGCCGGCCATCGACAACAACCCCGAATCACTGACCATCATCAGGTGTTCGCGAACCTGTTGCGCGGTGTTGGCCGATGCGTCGAACTGTACCAGCGGACGGAGTCCCGACCATACCGACATGACGTCGCTACGTTTTACCGTGAGATTGAAATAGCGGCCGATGTGGCGGAGCAGGTAGTCGATTTCCTCCTCCTTCGCCTGCGGATGATCGGCAATCTCGGCCGGATTGTCTGTGGTGCCTATCAGCGCATGGCCTTGCCAGGGAAGTACAAAGAGCACGCGGCCATCTTCGGTCTTGGGAATCAGCAATCCCGTTTCCGGCGGAACAAAACGGCTGGACAGAATGATGTGAATACCGGAGGCCGCTTTCAGCACCGGTGCGGTGGCCGTGTCATCCATCTGCCGGATCTGGTCGACGAACGGTCCGGCAGCATTGATGACGCCACGTGCCCGAATGACGAATTCCTCACTGTCGATGGCATTGCGCACGCGTGCGCCGCAGATTTTTCCTCCGCTCTTTTCGAGTGCGATGGCCTCGGCATGGGTAAGGATGGCGGCGCCGTGTTTTCGAGCGGTCAGTGCCAGGGAAACCGCCATGCGGGCATCGTTGAATTGCCCGTCATAGTAAACGACGCCGGCTTTCAGCCCCTCGCTCTTGAGCATAGGGAAACGTTTCAACGCTTCCTGCCGGCCGATGAGGCGGCTTTTCCCGAGCCCGTATTTCCCCGCCAGCAAGTCATATAGCACCAATCCGGCAAAAACGTACGGAACGTCCAGCCATTTATAGAGCGGCGTCACCAGCGGCAGGCTATGGGCGAGATGCGGGGCGTTCTTCAGGAAGATTCCGCGTTCCTGGAGCGCTTCCTTGACCAGGTGATACTGCGCCCGGTCGCAATGTTTGAACGCCAGTTCCAGATAACGTACGCCGCCATGGACCAATTTTGTGCTGCGGCTGCTGGTCCCTTCGGCGATGTCGTTCTTCTCAATGAGGGCAACCTTTAGCCCACGGCTGGCGGCATCGACCGCAATGCCGCAGCCGGTTGCTCCACCGCCAATGATGAGCAGGTCGTAGAAATCCGTATTCTTAAGGGAAAAAATGATTTCGTTTCGTTTCACGATGCCTGTACCCATCTGCTATGTGTTTTCGTATTGGTGTGAATATATTCTAAAACGAACATTACGGGCTTGTCCGAAAGGTGTCAAGTGCCTGATTCCATCCTTCCCCACAATTCTCCACACAGTGGCGACATCAGTTTTTTATTTGATAAAAATCAATTAGATATTTTTTCTTCTTGGTTTTCGAAAATTGCGACATTTTTTTGTTTCATTGGCTGATGAAAGCGATGGTAGCAGAAATGAATGTTCGTTTAGGATCATGTTTGTTCCTTATTGAACTGATTCATGTGTGTAAATTCGCATGCACGAGATCCGGGTCGGCGAATTTCAGGAAATATGAGAAAACAGGAAAGGAGGCGTTTCAAGCAAACCGCAGGCAGCAGCACGAGTAGCACTTTTCGCATCGCAACGTTCAGGTAGTTGAATGCCAGCCGATTCGCGCCGGCTCGTGGTTATCGGCATTTGTAAGCGCCGATATGGCTTGCTGAGCGGAAAGAACGCCTCTTCCGGAGGTGTTGCGCTGCTGTACGTTTACGTACTTGCGTTTTTATCGAGGAAATGTGCTATTTTGGAATAATGACTTGACCGCTCGGTTTCTGTCGCTGATTCCGGCTCACGTTCATTTTATTCGGATTAATTTGCCTCTGTTTTGACCGCTTGATCTTCGGAGTCCGCATGACGCTTGATGCCGTGCTGTCCAGTATATTGCTGCGCGATCACGAAAAATTCCGCCGTCTTTCGATGCAGTCGCTTTTCGAAAACTTCGAAAATACGTGCGAAGGGACGGTGATCGTCGACCGGGATTCACGCATTGTATGGATAAACGAACGGTATGCGACCCGCCTGGGAGCGAAATCGGCAGCAGACGCCATCGGGCGGCCGGTCGAGGATGTGATACCGAATAGCCTGATGCGCAAGGTGGTCGTGACCGGCCAGCCCATCATGATCGATCTGATGGAGGCGAACGGCACGACTTTTGTCGTGACGCGCATCCCGATGAAAAGCGAGAACGGGGAAGTCATCGGCGCAGCCGGCTTTGCGCTTTTCGACCATGTGCAATACCTGAAGCCCTTGTACGTCAAGCTCGAAGCAATTCAACAGGAACTGGCGGCGACCAAGAAGCGGTTGGCCGAAGAACGCTGCGCCAAGTACACGTTTTCCAATTTTATCGGTTCCAGCCCGGTGTGCATGGAAGTCAAGCGCCAGGCGCGCCGCGCGGCGCAGCTTGACACCACCGTGCTGCTGCTCGGGGAGACGGGGACCGGCAAGGAGTTGCTGGCGCATGCTATGCATGTAGCATCATCTCGCGCGGAAAAGCCGTTTGTCTGCGTCAATGTGGCGGCCATTCCCGATACTCTGCTGGAAACCGAGTTTTTCGGTGTGGCGCCGGGAGCCTATACGGGGGCGGACCGTGGACGCAAAGGCAAATTCGAACTGGCGGACGGCGGCACGCTGTTTCTGGACGAGATCGGCGACATGCCTCTGCAACTCCAGGCAAAGTTGCTCCGCGTACTGCAGGAGCAGGAGTTCGAGCCGGTTGGGTCGAATCGCGTCAAAAGCATCGATGTGCGGATTATCGCTGCGACCAGCGTTGATTTGCAGATGAAAGTCGAAGAAGGCTTGTTCCGCGCGGATCTGTTTTACCGGCTCAACGTTCTGTCCATACGCGTGCCGCCGCTGCGCGAGCACGTTTCCGACATGGCAGCGTTGTGCGAAGATATTCTTGAGCAGATCGAGCGGCGCACGGGAGTGGCGCATCTGGAACTCGCCCCGGATGCCATTGACCGTCTGTGCCAATATCATTGGCCGGGCAATATTCGCGAATTGCGCAACGTGCTGGAAAAAGCCGCCATGATTTCCGACAAAAGCTGGTTGTCCGCGGAAGATCTGGAGGGAATCCTGCCCAAGGAGCGCCCCGCCAAGGTGGTGAATCCGGTGTCTGCAGTGGGTTCTTATGCCGAAGCCGTTGAAAGTTTCGAGCGTGAATTTCTTTCCAACGCCCTGTCGGTGGCCCATGGAAAAGTGGACGAAGCCGCCAGGATTCTCGGGCTGGCGCGTGCGACGCTTTACCGGAAGCTGAAACTGCATGGATTGCTGTCTCAGGAATGAGACTTGTCTCATTCTTGGGATAGTCCATCGAATCAATTACTTGACGTTTTGTTAAGTTTTTCTTTGTCTCACGGTTGATACGAGAATTCCCTGCTCACATGCAAAACCGGAAAAAACTAAAATAATTAGAGAATTTATCTAAATAATTCAATATTTTGGCTTTTGTGGCGCGATTCGTGCTTGGAGTCGTGTACGTGCAACCGGGCAGAGAACCGGATAGCATGCCGTGGGCGAGGGGCATTTCCGATTTTAGCAACTTTGCATAGGGCAGCATGGGGGTAGAATGGAGTGGCCGGTGCGATGGCTCTTCCATGTGATGTTCCTCAGTGCCTTGCCGCTTGTTGTTGATGGTGCTTCCTCGCCTTGTTCGGCCGTTGCTGCTTTGACTTTGACAATGTCTCAGGGTGCCTGCCATATCACCGTGTACGACATTTGAAACAACGCAGAGCAGCGTTCCCGGCCAGCCAATGAGGAGAGAACGATGCCCGCCAAAGACCCTAGCAAACAGAACGACTCGCAGGGACGAGTCACACGCAGTAAAGTTGTCAGTGCAGCCGAAGCCGTCAGGCATATACGCGATGGCGATACGGTCGCCTCATGCGGTTTTGTCGGCATCGGATTTCCTGAAAATCTGGCCATCGCCGTGGAGAGGCGCTTTCTTGGAGAGGACCCCGAGTCGCCGGCCGGCACGCCGCGAAATTTGACGTTGACGTATGCCGCGGGACAGGGCGACGGCAAGGAGCGCGGGCTGAACCATTTCGGGCACGAAGGGCTGGTCGGCCGAGTAATCGGCGGGCACTGGGGCCTTGTGCCCAAGCTGCAAAAGCTGGCGATGGAAGACCGCATCGAAGCCTATAACCTGCCGCAGGGGGTAATTGCCCATTTGTTCCGCAGCATAGCCGCCGGCCAGCCCGGGGTGATTACCCGTATCGGCTTGGGAACCTATGTCGATCCGCGTTTTGGCGGGGGAAAGATCAACAAGTCCACCAAGCGCGACCTCGTCTCCCTGATGACCATCGACGACAAGGAATACCTCTTCTACAAGTCCTTTCCGATCAACGCGGCCATTATCCGCGGCACCACGGCGGACCCGGACGGCAATATCACCATGGAAAAGGAGGCGTTGACGCTGGAGGGCCTCTCCGTCGCCATGGCCGCGCACAACTCCGGCGGCATCGTCATCGTGCAGGTCGAGCGCGTCGCCGAACGGGCGTCGCTCAACCCGCGCCTCGTCAAGATCCCCGGCATTCTGGTCGACTACGTGGTGGTTGCCGAAAAGCCCGAATACCACATGCAGACCTTTGGCGAGGCTTACAACCCGTCCTACTCGGGCGAGATTCGTGTGCCGATGTCGTCGATTCCGAAAATGGAACTGTCCGAGCGCAAGATTATTGCCCGCCGCGCGGCCATGGAATTGCAGCCGGGCAGTATCGTCAACCTGGGAATCGGCATGCCGGAGGGCGTCTCCGCAGTGGCAGCCGAAGAAGGGGTGGTGGACTTGATGACGCTGACGGCCGAACCCGGCGTAGTCGGCGGCGTGCCTGCCGGCGGCCTGAGTTTCGGAGCTTCCAGCAATGCCCAGGCGATTGTCGACCAGCCATACCAGTTCGATTTCTATGACGGCGGCGGCCTGGATGCGACCTTCCTGGGGTTGGCGCAGGCCGATCGTTTCGGCAATCTCAACGTCAGCAAATTCGGGCCGCGCCTGGCCGGTGCCGGCGGCTTCATCAATATCAGCCAAACCTCGAAGAAAGTGGTGTTCGTCGGGACCTTCACTGCCGGCAAGCTGGACGTGGCGGTCGATAACGGTACGCTGAAGATTCTCCGCGAGGGCGAAAACATCAAGTTCGTCAATGAAGTCGAGCATCGGACGTTCAGCGGCGAATACGCCTTCAAGAGCGGGCTGCCGGTTCTCTACATCACCGAGCGTTGTGTTTTCCGCCTGGTGGAGAGCGGGCTGGAACTGATCGAGATCGCTCCTGGCGTCGACCTGGAGAAGGACGTGCTGAGGCTCATGGAATTCCGCCCGGCCATCAGCCCGGATCTCAAGCGCATGGATGAGCGGATCTTCCGCAATGAACCGATGAACCTGCGCCCGGACATCCTGGGCAATCACGTTTGTACAAAGAAATAAATCCGCTTGCTGCCCGCGCCGCGCAAGCGGCGCGGGCAGAGTGAAAAAAGCAGCCGCAAGGCTTGATAAATATAGGAGGTAAAAAACAATGGGTGCCTATAATTTTCTGGTTGTTCTGGCGTCGCTGTGTTTTCTGATGCTCATTGCCTACCGGGGCTACAGCGTTATTCTGTTCGCTCCGGTTGCTGCGCTCGGCGCCGTTCTGCTGATCGATCCGTCCCTGGTCGCACCGATGTTCACTGGTCTGTTCATGGACAAGATGGTCGGCTTCGTCAAAAACTACTTCCCGGTCTTTCTGCTCGGCGCCATCTTCGGCAAGGTGATCGAACTGTCGGGATTCTCCAAGGCCATCGTCGCCTCGGTGATCAAGGTCATCGGCGCCTCAAGGGCGATTGCCTCGATCGTCGTCGTATGCTGCATCCTGACCTATGGCGGCGTTTCGCTGTTCGTCGTGGTCTTCGCCGTCTATCCGTTCGCTGCGGAGATGTTCAAGCAGGGCGGGATTCCCAAGCGGCTGATTCCGGGAACCATCGCGCTCGGCGCCTTCACCGTCACGATGGATGCGCTGCCGGGCACGCCGCAGATCCAGAACATCATCCCGACGACCTTCTTCAAGACCAATATCTATGCCGCTCCGTGGCTTGGCATCATCGGCGCGGTGTTCATCCTGGTGACCGGCATTGCCTACCTTGAGTGGTGCCGCCGCCGGGCGCTGGCAGCGGGCGAGGGTTATGGCACGAATCTCGTCAATGAGCCGGCACCGTTTGAGGAGGAGAAGCTGGCGCATCCGGTGATCGCCATCTCGCCGCTGATCCTGGTCGGCGTGATGAACTTCGTGTTTACCCACACGCTCCCGAAACTTTACGGAGAAAGCCATTCCTTCATTCCGGCCGTCGTCGGCAAGGCGGCGCCGGTCGTTCAGCAGGTCAAGGCGGTCGCGCCGCTGTGGGCCGTCGAAGGCGCCTTGCTGATCGGCATTGCCGCGGTATTCCTGTTCGCCGGGCGGACGGTTGTCAGGAACTTCGCCGAAGGCTCCAAAGGCGCGGTGGCCGGCGCGCTGCTGGCGACGATGAATACCGCCTCCGAGTACGGTTTCGGCGCCGTCATCGCGGCGCTGCCGGGGTTCCTGGTCGTTTCCAATGCGCTGATGTCGATCCCCAATCCGCTGGTCAATGAAGCGATTACCGTGACGTCGCTGGCCGGCATCACCGGTTCAGCTTCGGGCGGCATGGTGATTGCCCTGGCGGCGATGTCCGATGTCTTCATCCAGAACGCGCAGGCGGCCGGCATTCCGCTGGAGGTTTTCCACCGGGTGGCGTCGATGGCTTCGGGCGGCATGGACACGCTGCCGCATAACGGCGCGGTGATTACCTTGCTGGCGGTGACTGGCCTGACGCACCGGCAATCCTACAAGGATATTTTTGTCATTACCTGTCTTAAAACGTTTGCCGTTTTCGTCGTGATCGCCGTTTACTACCTGACCGGTATAGTATAGATCCATACGTCATTTTCCTGCATGCGTTGCCCACGATGAGCGGTGCATGCAGGTCTCACAGATTTTTGACACGTCAAGAGGTAAATATCATGTCCAAAGCAAGCATTATCGGAGCCTACAACACGGAATTCGGAGCCTTCGTCAAGAAGGACAAAGCCACCGGCCTGATCACCGATACCCGCAGCTATTACGATCTGCTGATCGAGGCCGGCCGCGGCGCCATCAAGGACGCCGGTATCGATCCAAGCGAAATCGATGCGGTTTATGTGGGGTCGTGTTCGCCCGCTTCTTTCGTCAACCAGGAGCATGTCGCCCCGCTTGCGGCGGAGATCGATCCGGCGCTGCGCTTCAAGCCCATGACGCGTTGCGAGTGTGCCTGCGCCTCTTCCTCGGTGGCTTTCTATGACGGCGTTTATGCGATCGAATCCGGCCGTTTCCGCAACGTGCTGGTGATCGGCGTGGAAAAAATGAACCTGCTGCCGACGCCGCAGATGACGCACGTGCTGGCCTGCTGCTCGCACTGGCCGAGCGAGGGATCGAAGGGATGGTCTTTCCCGATGCTCTTCGCCGCCTACGCCAAGGGCTATCAGGCGCATTACGGCATTCCGAACGAGGAACTCGAACGCATGCTGTGGACCAGCGCCGCGCTGTGCTACAAGAACGGCGCGGAAAACCCGCTGGCGCACGTCAAGAACGGTCCGGCCAGCGTCGAGGAAATCATGAAACTGAACGAACTCGATGCCAAAGGCAAGTGCAAGAACATGATGATCGCACCGCCGCTGCGTCTGCATGACTGCTCGTTGGTGACCGACGGTGCGGCCGCGGTGGTGCTGACGCCGACAGCCAAGGTCGTCAACAGGCAGCGCGCCGTCGAGGTGGCCGGTATCGGGCATTCCATCGAGCGCTTGCCTGAAAATGTGCGCCCGAACATGCACGAACTGATGGCCGGCAAGGATGCGGTGGCCAAGGCGTACCAGGAAGCGGGCATTACGGCGGGCGACGTCGATTTTGCCGAAGTGCACGATTGCTTTACCATCAACATGATCCTGTCGACCGAGGCGCTAGGGCTGGCGAAGGACGGCCGTGCAGGCTACGACTACATCGACGGGCGCTTCACGCGCGACGACCGGGCGGCAGTCAACCTGTCCGGCGGATTGAAGTCGAAGGGCCATCCGGTTGGCGCCACCGGCGCATCGATGCACGCGCTGGCCTATAAGCAGTTGATAGGCGAACCGATCGGCGTCGCCGCCAAGAAGGCCGACGTCGGCGTGGTCTTCAACGTTGGCGGCTCGGCGGTCACCAATTGCGTGACCGTGCTCAAGGCACCCAAGTGACCGCCGAATGACGAAGGAGTGATCATGACAAGCTTTTCTTACAACGACATGGAGTTCTCCGTCGAGGAAACTCACGGGCGCTGGGCTATCCGCTACAAGAAAGCTGACGGCAAGAGCGGCGTCGTCGGCGCCGGCCTGTTTGCCGGAGTTCCGGCAGGCGAGATCGCCGCGCGCGCCAGGAAACTGGTCGAAACCCTCATGCCCGTGGGCGTTCCCTGCGTCGGGCCCGACGTGGCGCACCCGATGATGGTCGGCGACCTGAAAATCGTGCCGCCGGACGTGGCGCATCCCAACTTCATCTATTGGAACAAGGAAAGTGTCTCGTTCCCGAAATAGGGGTAACCGACATCATTTCAGGGCATGCATCAATTTCATAAGGAAGAGAGACTATGGAAATCAAAGGTAGCGTAGCCGTCATTACAGGCGGTGGAAACGGGATCGGTGAAGCCGTTGCCAAATACTTCGTGAAGAACGGCGCCAAGGTGGTGATCGTCGACATGATGCAGAAGAACATCGACCGCGTCGTCAAGGATATCCAGGAGATGAACGGCGAAGTCATCGGCGTGCAGGCCAACGTGACGAGCGAGGCCGATACCGCCAAATTCATCAAGGCGGCGATCGAAGCCTTCGGCCAGATCAACGTCGTCGTCTCGTGCGCCGGCATTATCCGCGATGGCACCATGCTGGCGCTCGACAAGGAAACCGGCAAGGTGTCGCGCAAACTTGGCCTCGACAAGTGGCAGGCGGTTATCGAAACCAACCTGACGGGCACCTTCCTGACCGTGCGCGATGCGGCCGAAGCGATGGTGAACGGCGGCTGGCCGGGCCTGCTGGTGACGATCTCGTCCGTGAACAAGGTCGGCCAGGTCGGGCAGCTAAACTATTCATCGGCCAAGGTGGCCGATGCGCTGATGCCGAAGATCGTGGTAGGCGAATTCCTCATGCGCGGTATCCGTAACATCCGCTGCGTGGGCATTGCCCCCGGCTATACGGCGACGCCGATGCTGACTGGCATGAATCAGGATGCCTTAAAAGCCATTCTGGCCGACGTGCATCTGGGCCGCCTGGTAGACCCGAACGAAATCGCGCGCCTGATCGGTCACTGCGTCGAGAACGAAGCGATCAATGCGACAACGCTGGAAATCACCGGCGGACTGTGTTACCCGGGGGCAATTGCCAAGTAATCTGCACCTGTACCTGCGCGGGTATTTAAGCAGCCAGGAGTTTCTCCTGGCTGTTTTTTATGAGAAAAGTTTCAGCGAAAGCCAGTGTGCTTCCTGGAGCATAATCGATCAGAAACCGGCGCGATAATACAGAGCGACATGTGTCGCATGAATGGTGTTCGCCAAGGAGAAATCCTGAACTAGCTTGAACTTGTAATTCCCCGCGCTCTTGGCGCGGGGACAGTGTTGGGTTTTAGAATGGTCGGATGAAATCCGGCCCTATTCATGAAGTTCGTAAGGCAAGTCATTGTGCGTGGCAGATTCATTATCACGTGGTATTTCCG
>JAVBSG010000184.1:0-7763 GCA_031547245.1 Propionivibrio sp. | reverse complement strand
GCCGTGACGCCGATGCCGGCAAAGGTGCTGATGACGAGTGACACCGTGATCGGCAGCCATTCGCTGCCGACGCGCTGGACGTGCAGCATGATGCCGACGCCCGCCGGGATGAACAGCAGCGACATGTGCTGCAGGAGCGCGTCGACGTCGGCGCGCCGATCATGATTGATATGATCCTTGACGAGCAGGAACACGAGAAACAGGCTCATGCCGATCACCGGTCCGGGAATCGGCAGGCCGAGCAGGCGTACGAATACCTCTCCCGCCAGTTGGTAGAGCAAGAGCAGAGTCAGCGTGTAGATCATGGGAAGCCATGCCGGGGAAAACGAGGAGCAAGGCTACCTGAAAAGGCCAGGCCTTGCCACCCGGATGTCTCCGGGGAAAGTCCTTCCGAGGCGTTTTTCCGATGGCGGTCAGGCCCACCAGTAGCGTACGATGTGGAAAAAAACCGGCGCCGAAAAACTGATGGAATCGACCCGGTCGAGCATGCCGCCGTGGCCCTCGATCATCCAGCCCCAATCCTTGATGCCGCGGTCGCGCTTGATGGCCGAGAGCACGAAGCCGCCGAAGAAGCCGAGGATGTTGACGGTGAGCGCGATCAGCGCCGCCTGCCACGGCGTGAAGGGTGTGATCCACCACAAGGCGGCGCCGACGGCAGTCGAACTGAGTACCCCGCCGACGAGTCCCTCGACGGTTTTCGAGGGCGAGATGGTGGGCGAGACCTTATGCTTGCCGAACAGCTTGCCCCAGACGTATTGCAGTACGTCGCTCGACTGCGCGACGAGAATCAGGAACACGATCAGCAGCGGATTGAGGCCGGCATAGCCGGCGATGTCGAGCGTGAGCAGCGCCGGCACGTGCGACAGGCAATAGACGCAGATCATCAGCCCCCACTGCACTTTCGCCGTGCGCTCCAGGAAGCGTGTGGTGTCGCTGCCGAGCGAGGCGGAAATCGGCAGCAGCAAAAAGGCGTAGACCGGGATCAGGATCGAGTACATGCCGTACCAGTCGGTAGCGATCAGATAGTATTGCAGCGGCAGGAAAAAGAAGAAGCACCACAGCAGCGCCCGATGGTCGCCGCGCCGCGTGTAGGTGATCGAAATGTATTCGCGCAGGCTTTGAAACGAAATGAAAGCGAATAGAATCACCACGCCGGGCTTGCCGAACCAGAGCGCGAGGGCCAGGAGGCCGATCATGAACCACCAGGCCTTGATGCGGGCGTTGAGATTGTCGACTACGCCCGACGGCGCGCCTGCCGGCAGGCGGAATTTGAGAACGCCGCCGATGAGGCTGGCGACGGCGAGCACGGCGAAGATGGCGCCGAACAGGGTGGTTAGCGTGTCATGCAGGTTCATGATGGGCAGGCAAACAAGCAGGTGGTCAGTCGGCGGCGGGGGCCAGCGACAGCAGGGCATCGCGGGAGCGGGCAAGAAAGTCGTCGCGTTTTTCGCCGGCCGTGAGTTGCAGCGGTTCGCCGAAAATCAGCGTGCACAACAGCGGGGCGGGAATGAAGGCGCCCTTGGGCATGACGCGTCCGAGGTTCTCGATCCATACCGGCACCAGTTCAGCTTCCGGGTGCGCCTTGGCCAGGTGGAACAAGCCGCTTTTGAACGGCAGCAGTTCGTCGCCAAGGTTGCGTGTGCCTTCCGGGAAGATGATCAGCGAATTGTCGCCGGCGATGGCTTCCGACATCTGGTCGATGGGGTTGCCGGTAGCGCGGCTGACCTTGCGGTTGATCAGCACGGCGCGGAATACCCGCGTGGCGACATAGCGGCGCAGCGCGCCGTTCAGCCAGTAATCGGCGCCGGCGACGGGCCGGGTATGCTCGCGCAGCGATGCGGGCAGCGAAGCCCAGATGAGCAGGAAGTCACCGTGGCTGCGATGGTTGGCAAAATAGATGCGCACGCGCTGGTCGGGCGCCGTGCCTTGCCAGATCGGGCGCACGCCGGTCAGCAGGCGGGCGCAGAAGCACAAAATGGAGGCGACGAATTTTTCGGGCATTTGGCCAGGTTACCTACTTCAGAAGTTTCTTTGTCGTCAAAATCAGCGTTTCCTTAGCCGACGCAACAGCGGTTTTTCCCTTGCCGCTTGCTGGCATACATGTTTTTGTCCGCCCGCTCCAGCAGCCGGGCGACAGTATCGCCGGAAACGGGCAACGTGCCCCCTATGGAAGCCGTCACGGCGATTTGGTTGCCATTATAAGCCAGCGGCGAATCGGCAATCAGGCAGCAGATCTTGTGCCCGAAGCGGGTGATGGCCTCGGCGTCCGTGTTGGTGGCTATTATCAGAAACTCGTCGCCTCCCCAGCGCACCAGCAAATCCGAAGAGCGCAGGTTTTGCCGGATCAGCCCGGATACGGCGGTGAGTACGTAATCGCCGGTCGCGTGCCCGAAATCATCGTTGATTTTCTTGAAGTCGTCGATGTCCAGCAGCAGAACGCCGAACTTCGCGGCCGAGGTGATGAAGGCGGCGAGGGCCTTTTCGAGCACGAGTTCGCCATAGTTTCGCCGCGCTGCCTTGGTCAGCGGCTCGACATAGGCCAGGTTGTTGAGTTCCTGCAGCAGGTGCGCCATTTCGTCCGCGCCGGTCAGTTTGCGGAAAATTTCGATGGCCCCGCAGATGTTGCCCTGTCCATCATGGTAAGGAACAGTGCGCAGGAAAATCGGAATCGAGCTTCCGTCCTTGTGGATAAACGAAACCTGCGCTTCCCGGGTAATACCATCGGCTATGGTTTGCTTCAAAGGACAGGCAATCGAGCACAGGATGGTCGAATCGCAATGATGCGACAGCAGATTGGGGCCGCAGGTTTTTCCTATGACGGCTTCGGCCTTGTATCCCGTGATTTCCTCGGCGGCCCGGCTCCAATGGGTGATTTTCTTGGCGCTGTCGACGATATATGTGGCATCCCAGAGATTCTCGATGAAGGCCTGCATGTCTTTTTGATTGAACAGAGTCTTTTTCATCAGCCCACCTGAAGAAACTTGCGATTTGCATTCGTTACCGGATTAATTCGATTTTTCTCAAGGCTATACGTTTCATGCAGGAAGATGAGCCTGTTGGGATCGATATGATGCGTCAGTAATGGTGAAATGCCAAGGCCATCGCCAGGAGCGAGATTTGGGCAGAAAACACCAGGGAATGCTTCGTCAGCAGGCGCTTTGCTCCGGTAATGCGCGCTTCCAGGCTCCGGGTTTCGGCGGACGGCGGCATGCCGGGAAATTGCTCGCGCAGGGCAAGGTCGAAAGCAGCCAGATCGCGGCCAACGCCGTCATCGTTTTCGTTCCGTGACCATCGTCTTGCCCAGAAAGCGAATATTCCGGCATCGAGCGCGGTGCGAAGGGCTAAGAATTTTTGCACGCCTGCCGCCGCCAATGAAGCCAGCAGGGCGATGCGCGTCATGGTTTCCAGCGCCGGGGTAAAAAGGACGATCAGCGTTGCTGCAGCCAGCCCCAGGCTCCATAGATCGATCTGCCTGCCTAACGCCAGCGTGGACGCAGCCAGGAGCGCTCTGTTTGCCGCCGTTTCGGGCGCGGGCGGTTCATTGCTCTTCATCGGCGCTTTCGCTTTCTTCGCGCATTCTTTCCAGGGAACGCAGCACCAGCATGTGGCGGTCGCTGAGCGTGATGCGCGGCCGCTTCGATTGCACCAGTGCGATGGCCTCGTCGATTGAGGCGCAGCGGCGCGTTTGGTAAAGCCAGCCGATAACGGCGCTGGCGCTGCGCGAGTAGCCCAGGGCGCAGCAAACGAGTATCGGGCCGCGCGCGGAGGTTTCCAGGCGCGTTTTTTCGATGGCATGCACTGCCTCGATCAATTGCAGAGTCGTGGGGGAAATCAGGTCCAGCCACGGCAGGCTGACGTTGCGCTGCACGCTACGCGGCGTGGAGAGTTCGGGGCAGAAGTCGACCAGGGCGGAAAAGCCGCCCGGAACGGCGGTGGCGAATTCCTTGCCGCTTGGATTGCGGCCGAGCCAGATGTCGTCGGTAATGGCTACCGGCGTCGGGAGGAACAGCGTCCACAGGCGTGAATTGACCCAGGCGCCGATGAGATAGGGGGCCAGCAGGAGACTGGCGGCCAGGCTGCGGCGCCCGTTGGTTTTCTGGAAGCCTTTGGCGTCGGCGGTAAAGTAAATGATGCAGACCAGCAGCAGCGACAGGCTGATCCAGAGACTCCACAGGGCCCATCCTCCATGTTTGAAGCCGGGGACACAGGAAGCCGCTGCCGCGAGAAGGTAGCGCGACCCCACGCGCAAATGCTGGCGCGTCATCCGGCCGATGCGCGGCGCGACCGGCGACGATCCGTTATCCGGCCACAGCCAGAGGCAGAGCAGGCCGACGAGGGCGCCGGTCGGGACGTCGATGAAGTGGTGCTGATAGGTCGTCAGCACCGAGACGCCGATCAGCAACGCCAGGACATTGACAACCATGCGCCACAGGGGCGATGAAACGGAAGAAAAGCGCGCCCAGATAATCACCAGCAGGCTGATGTGCAGCGACGGCGCCTGGTTGTACGGCAGGTCGAAACCCATCAGGGCATCGAATAGCGTGCCGAAAAAGCCATCGACCTGCGGCCGTTCGAAAGCGAAACGCAACGGGAAGGCCAGGAAGCAGGCGACCGAGATCAGCTGCGCCGTGAGCAGCCGCAGGGCGTGCCGGTTGACCTCGGTCAGCGTGCGGCAAAGCAGGAAGGAGAGACCGTAGAACAGATCGATAACCCAGTAGGGACCGATCGTCCATGGCAGGAAGGGAATGCTCCGCTCCCATTCGTAGAACAGGGATTTTTCCACGCCGAGCGAGGCGGCGATATGGTTGCTGTAGCCGTAGCTGAGAAAGAAAAGCGGTCCGAGAAAAAGCAGCCAGAGAATGCTGCGGCCCCAGAGCGGGCGGAATTTCTGCGGCGGTTCGCCGTTAGCGGTTGTTTCCATCAGTTTTCGGTTACTCGTGGTGTGCTTGGGAATGCGCGAATATCCTATAAGGCGGCTGTTTCATGCAAGCGTAACGACATCTGTCAATTGGCGTTTGCCGTTGCCTCGAGGCGGACCGGAAAGTTTACGGAATTGGCGATAAAGCACAGTTCATGTGCTTTCTCATGCAATCCGTCGAGTTTTTCAAGCATGGCCTTGTCGGCTACCGTCACCGACGGATGCAGCGTAACCGCTGTGAATCGCCCGCTCCCGTCTTTTTCCTCCGTCATTATCCCAGTCGGATTGTCGCTATACTTGGTGACGGCGATTCCGCTGTCCGCGCACAGATGCAAAAACCAGAGCATGTGGCAGCCCGACAGGGACGCCAGCAGCAATTCCTCGGGATTGTACTTCGCACCATCGCCACGGAAGGCCGGATCGGCCGAAGCCGGAATGTCGGGTTTGCCGTCCGCGGAGACGATGTGGTCCCTGCCGTATGAGCGGTAATCGGACGTCCCCGTTCCGCGGTTTCCCGTCCAGCGTATCGATATTTGGTATGCATGTGATTTCATGACTGGCGCCGACGGTCCATTATTCACTTTTCGCGCAAATATTCCTGCGTGTTTTTCACTGTGGAATAGAAGTAATTCAACGCGGCAAGAAAGGCTTTCTGCACTTCGCCCGCCGCCACGGATTTCCCTTGGATTTCCAGGTCTTTGGTCGCACAGGCATCGCCGATGACCGTACACGTGAATCCAAAATCCTTGGCCGCCCGGGTTGTCGCATCGACGCACATATGCGCCATCATGCCGCAGATTACTATGTCGGCGACGTTGTTCGCCTGCAAATGATCGAGCAAATCCGTTTCGCGAAAACTGTTGGGGTAGTTTTTCGCCACGATTTTTTCGCCATTGATCGGTACGACATTTTCGTGAATCTCCACGCCTTTCGTGCCGGGAACGAAAAACGTTGCTCCGGCTCTTGTCGAAAAATGCTGGACATGAACGACGGGCAGGAAGCTTTGCCTGAAATCATCCAGTAACGCTTTTGCATTGAGGCTTGCCTCGAAACTTCCGGTCAAAGCATTCGCTCCTCCGGCAAAGTAATCGTTTTGAATGTCGATGACGATCAATGCGCTTTTTGCTTTCATGTTTACCTCGTGCGTCGGTTGTGACGGTTTGTGTCTTATTCGAGAACGACGTTTTTGAGTTTGCCGCCTTGCAATGCGGTCAGCGAACCTTTCCTTGTTTCAGGTTTTGCCGCCATATCAACGTCCCTGGCAGGTGTCGTTACGGTGATTCCCGATGAGGTGATTTTGTAGGCTGTTTTTCCGACGGCAAACTGCACGAAATTTCCTGCTTTCGAGTAGGAGAACGAGTCCGCGTAAAGCAGCTCCACCGTGTCGTCCTTGTCGGTAAAGACGTAATTCAGGGTTTCGTCCTGCTTGAGCAGGCGGACTTTCTTGCCGTTGTTGAACTCGAAATAATAGAGGATGTTTTCTTCCGGCATGTCGGCATTGAAAACACTGTATTTCTTTTCCACCATTTTGCCGTTTACCCGGACCTTTCCCACGTAATTCCATAGGATTCCCGACGTGCTCAAGCCTTCCTCCACGACCTTGATGGGGATGGGCTTGTTGTTTTGAACGATGAAATCGGAAAATTGATGCCAGCAGCATCCGCTTTTGGTCATCGTGCTGATCTTTTTCTCCTGGTGGTCCACCTGGAACATTCCACAGTACTCTTGCGCCAATGTGGTGAATTCGGGGCTGTGTTTGAATCCTCTGTCCGTAGCCAGGAATATCTGGAAAGAGGGGCCGTGATAGCAGCTGTTTTGCCCGTCCATGATGGCGAAATCATTCTTGCCGTCGAAGTTGAAATCGTCATACATGATCTGGCTTTGTTCGCCATAGGGCAGTTCTTTTACGTTAGCCTGGATTTTTCCCTCATGCAGGTTGAAGGTCAGTTCGTCCGATTCGATCTTTATGAGCTGCCTGTTCGTTTTTTTGTCATAAACGGCCACCCAGCCCGGACTGAATACCTCCTTGGTATCCGAGATGTACAGTTTTCCATAATACTCGTTGGAAAAGCCGTCGATGGTGAAGGTCTCCTGGGCATAGGCCAGGTTTGTCGCGAGTAGTAAAAAAAACAGCAACAAGTGTTTCATCATTCGTTGGTTCTTCATGTTTAACATTCCTTCGTCTTCGTTTCCGCCATGTGATTTCTATTCGGCTGCATTCACCTACGATAAATTTACAGCGTTCTGATCTCAAACGACATCAAATCATGGGCAATGCGCACGTCCGGAAATATTGCCTGTGCCTCGGCCAGCAAAGCGGGCAGCGACTCGGCATGGTAGCGGGCGCTGATGTGGCTGAGTATCAGCTGTTTCACCCCGGCTTCGGCGGCGACGCGGGCGGCGTCGGTGGTGCTGCTGTGGCCGAACTGCTGCGCGGGTTGCGCATCGGCGTCGGCAAAGGTTGATTCATGCACCAGCACGTCGGCGGCTCGCGCCAATTCAACACTGTTCAGGCAATAGCATGTGTCGCCGAGGATGGCAACGATGCGGCCCGCTTTTGGAGGCGACAGGTAGTCGCGGCCATCGATCCGGCGCCCGTCATCCAGGGTAACGGTCTCCCCATTTTTCAGGCGCATATACAACGGGCCGGGTGCAACGCCCGCTGCGGTCAGCGCTTCGGCGTCCAGCGAACCGGGGCGGTCTTTTTCAACCACGCGATAACCGTAACAGGGCACGACGTGATTGAGCTTGCGGCACTCTACGTTGAATGCGGCATCGCTGAACAAGGTGCCGTCCTGTTCGATCTCGACGATTTCCAGCGGATAGGCCAGATGGCTGTAGCTCA
>JAVBSG010000178.1:0-10872 GCA_031547245.1 Propionivibrio sp. | reverse complement strand
TAGAGTTTACAGGGAGCGGCGGTTACCCGCCGCACCGGTGAGCTCTTACCTCGCCTTTCCACCCTTACCCCGCAAGCGGGGCGGTATATCTCTGTTGCACTTGTCCTAAGATCACTCTCGGCTGACGTTATCAGCTATCCCGCTCTGTGAAGCCCGGACTTTCCTCCCGGCGCGCATGCGCGCCCGGCGGTTGCCTGGCCGACTTCCCGCCGCCATTATACGCTGGCGAAGGCTTTCATTTCTGCGCCGGCACGGAGTTTTGAGCAGAACCGGGCGGCGGCTTGGGCGCCGCCTTGAAAACCAGCTGGCCCCCGCTCATTTCAAAGCTCCCCATCAACTGCCCCAAACCGCCTTCGGGTGCTGCGTCGAGCTTGGCGAAACCTTCGCAGGTCCGCGTTTCGACTACGTACATGCGGCTATTCTGCTTGAGAATCCAGGCATCGTTGCCCGGCGAATAGACCTCGACCCTGGAGTTCGGCGATGCCTTCGACATCGCGTGGCGGCGCGTGCAATCAGGCATGCGCGAAGCAACGACGGAATACTCGGCCATTTTCTCCCACGGCATGCCGGTCACCCGGATCAGGCTCAGCGAGTGCGCGACGCCGTTGATCTCGAACGTGGCGCGCAAATCCTCGCAGCCGGCAAGCAAGGGCAGCAGCAGAAAAGGCATCAGGCGGATGGGAGACATGGCGGGTTCTCGCTTATTCGGAACATGAAATGGTCGTCGTCATGGAAGGAGCGCCCAGGACACGGCCTCGCCCGCCCGCAACGGCACCAACAGGTCGCCGTCGGCATAGGGCAGCGATTCCGGAAGGCGCCATGCCTGCCGCTCCAGGGTCACGGTGCCGGTATTGCGCGGCAGCCGGTAGAAATCCGCGCCGTTGAAGCTGGCGAAAGCTTCCAGGCGGTCCAGCGCCCCGGCCTGGTCGAACGCTTCGGCATAAAGTTCGAGCGCCGACAGGGCCGTATAGCATCCTGCGCAGCCGCAGGCTGCCTCCTTGGCATGGCGCGCGTGCGGCGCCGAATCGGACCCCAGGAAAAACTTCGGGCTGCCGGAAGCAACTGCGCGCACCAGCGCCGCCCGGTGCGTTTCACGCTTCAACACCGGCAGACAGTAGTAGTGCGGGCGTATTCCGCCGATGAAGATGGCATTGCGGTTGTACAGCAGGTGATGCGCCGTGATCGTTGCCGCCACGTTTTCGCCGGACGCGGCGACGAAGTCGGCGGCATCCTTTGTGGTGATGTGTTCGAATACCACTCGCAGTCCCGGGTAGCGCGCAAGCAGCGGCAGCAGCACGGTATCGATGAAGGCCTTCTCGCGGTCGAACAGGTCAATGGCCGGGTCGGTCACTTCACCGTGCATCAGCAGCGGCATACCAGCCTCTTCCATCGCAGACAGCGCCGCGTCGCACCTGGCGAGATCGGTCACCCCGGCATCGGAATTGGTCGTCGCGCCCGCCGGATAAAGCTTGACTGCCCTGACGAAACCGCTGCCGGCCGCGCGCCGGATTTCGTCCGCCGAGGTGTTGTCGGTCAGGTACAGGGTCATCAGCGGTTCGAACGCCATGCCCGCCGGCAGGGCAGCCAGGATGCGGCGGCGGTATTCTGCGGCGGCGGCGACCGTCGTGACCGGCGGACGCAGGTTGGGCATGATGATGGCTCGCGCGAACTGGCGCGCGCTGTGCGGCAGGACGGCCCGCAGCGCCTCGCCGTCGCGCAGGTGCAAATGCCAGTCGTCGGGACGGGTTATCGTGATCTGCATGTTTGCGGTTCCATTCGGCATGCGAACAATTCTAGTTGAAAAACGGTCACGGTTGCTTGAGCTTCAGCGCCAGTTCGTACAGGGCATTCCTGCCGGCGCCGGTGATCGCTTGCGCCAATTTGGCGGACTGCTTGACCGGCAATCCTTCGGCAAGCAGCAATTTCAGTACGCGCTCGCCCTCGGCGGACTCCTTCGCTGGCGAGGACGGCGCCTGCGAAACCAGCAGCACGAATTCGCCGCGCTGGCGGTTGTGATCCGCGCGCAGCCAGGCCAGGGCCTCGCCCAGCGGGCAGGAGTGTATCGTCTCGAAAAGTTTGGTCAGTTCCCGCGCGATCACCAGCGTTCGTTCGCTGCCCAACACAGCGCACAACGCCTCGACGGTCTCCAGGATCCGGTGCGGCGCTTCATAGAACACCAGCGCGTAAGGCAGATCAGCCAGTTCACTCAACGCATCCTGCCGCTGTTTCGCCTTGGCCGGCAGGAATCCGTAGAACAGAAAATGCGCTTCGCTCAGACCGGAGGCCGACAGCGCTGTCACCGCTGCGCACGGGCCGGGCAGCGGAACGATGCGAAAGCCTGCCTCGCGCACCCGGGCAACGAGGCGCGCCCCCGGATCGGAGACGCCGGGCGTACCGGCATCGGAAACGAGCGCCACGGATTCACCGGCGCGCAGTTTGCCAATGATCTGTTGCGCCGCCGCTTCCTCATTGTGTTCATGTGCCGCCAGCAGGCGCGCCGACACGCCGAAATGACCGAGCAGCGGCGCCGTGTGGCGCGTATCCTCGGCCGCCACCCAGGCCACGCGGCGCAGCACATCGACCGCGCGCGGCGTCATATCGGCCAGATTCCCGAGCGGCGTGGGGACTACATATAATGCGGGGGATTCTTCAGTCATTTCGGCGATTCAAGTAATGAGCGATAACGATACCACGACCAGCACCGGGCAATCCGCCGAAGAGCTGGCGGCGCGCTTTCTCGAAAAACGCGGAATGACAGTACTCGTCCGCAACTACCGTTGCCGCGGCGGGGAAATCGACCTGATCTGCCGCGCGGGGAAAACGCTGGTCTTCGCCGAGGTTCGCCTGCGCCGCCATGCCGGCTTCGGCGGCGCAAGCGGCAGCATCACGCCGGTCAAGCAGCGGCGGATCGTTCTGGCTGCCCAGCATTACCTGCTGGCAAGCAGGCAGCACAACTGCGATTGCCGGTTCGACTGCCTGCTGCTCGACGGCATGAGCGAACGGCATATCGAGTGGCTGCAAAACGCGTTTTCCGCCGATTAGTCCGACTTTCTTTTCCCGACGAGACGGCCGATGCCGGGCCGGCCCGAACTGCCATACAGCTCCGCCGCATTGCGTCGCGCCGGGTTTGCGGTCTATCCGATTCTATAATGTTAGACTAGACGTTTTCCACCAGGCCCGCATGGGTATACGCTAAATCATGGATTTGACTTCCCGCATCAGCCAGCATTTCACCGACAGCGTGCAGACCAAGCTCGATGCCGCCGAACTGCTCGCCGCACCGCTGTCCAAGGCTGCGGAGCTGTTGGTCACGGTGCTGGTCGGCAACGGCAAGATTCTGGCCTGCGGCAATGGCGGTTCCGCCGCCGACGCCCAGCACTTCGCCGCAGAACTGGTCGGCCGCTTCGAGCGCGAACGCCAGGGACTTGCCGCCATCGCCCTGACCACCGACAGTTCCATCATGACCGCCTTGTCCAACGACTACGGTTACGATGCCGTGTTCGCCAAGCAGGTGCGCGCGCTCGGCCAGCCAGGCGATGCCCTGCTGGCCATTTCGACCTCGGGAAACTCTGCCAGCGTCATCGAGGCGATCCAGGCGGCGCATGACAACGATCTGCACGTTATCGCGTTAACCGGGAAGGGCGGCGGCAGGATCGGCGAAATTCTGCTCGACACGGATATTCACATTTGCGTGCCGGCGGACCGCACCGCCCGCATCCAGGAAGTTCACCTGTTGGCCATCCATTGTCTGTGCGATGGCATTGACTGCTTGCTTTTAGGAGTTGAAGAATGAAAAGGAAAATCGCCGCCGCGCTGTTGCTCGGCGCTACTGTCATACCCGCTCTGCAAGGTTGTTTCCCGGTCGTTGCCGCCGGCGTCGGAACCGGCGTGGTTGCCGCCGTCGACCGGCGCTCCGTCGGCACCATGACCGAAGACGAATCCCTCGAATGGAAGGCCAGTTCCCGTGTCGGCGACAAGCTCAAGGACCGCGGCCATTTCAACTTCACGGGCTACAACCGCAAAGTGCTGATCAGCGGCGAGATCGTTTCCGAAGAGGCCAAGGCCGAGGCCGGACGCATCGTTGCCGCCATCCCCAACGTGCAAGGCGTTTACAACGAGCTGGTCGTCGGCCCGTCGTCGTCCGTGACCGACCGCACCAACGATTCCTACATCACCACCAAGGTAAAGAGCCGCTCGGTCGATTCCGGCAAGTTCAACCCGGTGCACGTCAAAGTCGTCACCGAAGCCGGCACCGTTTTCCTGCTCGGCCTCGTCACTCAGGCCGAATACGATTCGGCCATCCAGGTGGCCCGCACCACATCCGGCGTCAAAAAGGTCGTTCCGCTGATGGAAGTCATCCAGCCAGCCAAGGCGCGCGAACTGGATAACGCCCAGGCGAAGAAGAAACCGGTTTCAGACCTCGAACCCACAGTCAATCAGTAAGGGCTTGCCGCTGATGGATTGCCCGCCTGCCCCCGCATTTGAGGCCAAGATCGTCCCGCCGGGCGAATTGGCAAGCCGCCTCCGCGGCTTGCCTCGGCCACTCGTCTTTACCAATGGCTGCTTCGACATTCTGCACCGCGGCCACGCCACCCTGCTGGCGCAGGCACGCGCTCTGGGCGCCTCGATGGTCGTGGCGCTCAATACGGATGCCTCGGTCAAACGCCTTGGCAAAGGAGACGACCGGCCGGTCAACGCCCTGGCCGACCGGCTCGCCGTCGTCGCCGCCTTGGAAAGCGTGACGTTCGCCACCTGGTTCGATGAGGATACGCCGCTGCAGCGCATCGTCGACTGTCGTCCGGACGTGCTGGTCAAGGGCGGCGATTGGCCGGTGGAAAAAATCGTCGGCAATAGCGAGATCGCCGCATGGGGCGGAAAAACCGTCTCGATTCCCTTCATCCACCAGAAATCAACGACCGCGCTGCTCGAAAAAATCCGCCGGCTCTGAAGTCAGACCAAGGGATTGTTCCTAGCTGATCGCTTCGGCATCCCGACGCATCGACGCAATATCGTCCGCATCCGGCACGATATCGCCCCCTTTGGCGTTATCTTCGATCTGGTGCAGTTTACGCGCTCCGCACAATACATTGACATTGCTGCCGTTACCCTGCGCCGCCGTCCAGCCGATCACCAGCTGCGTCATCGTACAGGCATATTTCCGGCACAACGGCGCCCATTTCTCGGTAAGCGCGGCGATCTTCGGGAGATTTTCCGGCTCGAACCACTTGACCCGCTGCCTGGCGGCTCCCATTGCCACCTGAACCCCTGGTGTAATCTTTCCGGTCAGGATGCCCCGCTCGAGCGGCGAATAGGCCTGGAAGGTGACACCGTGCCTGTCGCACAGACCGAACAGCCGATCACCGACACCGCGGTCGAGCATGCTGTACTTTTCCTGGATCAGATCGAGCTGCCCGGCCTGCACGTATTCAAGAAACTGCTCGTCGCCGAGATTGGAAGCGCCGATCGCCCGGATCTTGCCCTGTTTTTTCAGATCGTTCAGGCATCCCATCGTGTCCGCAATCGGGCAGGGGAACTCCGGCAAGGCCTGCCAGTGCACGATATAAATATCGATGTAGTCCGTGCCTAGGCGGCGCAGGCTCATCTCGATTTCCTCGGCAATTCTTTCCGGCCGCGTATTGCGAACGATGCGCACGCCGTCGCGCTCCATCATGAAGGCCCCTTCCTGAATATCCCAGCGCAGGCCGCATTTGGTAGACAGCACATAATCACCCCGGCGGCCGGCCAGTGCCTTGCCGACGACGACTTCACTGTGCCCCAATCCGTATCCCGGCGCCGTATCCAGAAGCGTCACACCCAGTTCGCGGGCGCGGTGGATCGTCCGAACCGATTCCGCATCGTCGCTCGCCCCCCACATGCTGTCGCCGCCGATTGCCCAGGCGCCGATCCCGACGACCGACGCCTCCACGCCCGATTTCCCGATTTTCATGATTCGCATGACAACTCCTTGGATCAAAAGCAGGATTATCCATCGATTCTTCCCCGTGTGTGGCGGGAAATGAAATAGCCAAAACGAATGTCTCGCAGCGATACTTTTTCTGCATCCTTCATACTGTTTCGGGAAAAACTGGCAAAGACGTCATTTTCTCTTCTAATCACGCAAGCTTCTGCTATGCTCTGACGAATTTTTACGGCTTGTAAAAGTCATGAAATATTTGTTCTGGATCGGAATTTTCTTACTCATTTATTGGTTTTTGCGAAAACCCGGCAAGCAGGCGGCAAAATCGCACCGCCCCCAGCCTCCCCGTGAACCGGAGCGAATGGTGACATGCGCCTACTGCGGTTTGAATCTCCCCGTGAGCGAAAGCATTTCGGACGAAGAGCGGTATTTTTGCAGTAGCGAACACCGGCACGCAGCGCTTTCCCGAAAGAACTGACGACCATGCACGAGCCAGAACATACCCATAACGGCCATTTCTCGGAACTGCATTGGAGAACACTACGCTACTTCAGCATCTACCGGCTGTGCGTCGCCATCCTGTTTTTCGCCTCGCTATGGCTCAACCTGCCGATTTTCTTCGTATTCGGCCAACATAAATCGTCCCCTTACCCGATCACCATTGCCAGCGCCTATCTTCTGGCTACCGCGACTTCCCTGGTGGTCATGCATTTCCACCGCAGGCATTTCAACTGGCAGTTGAGCCTCCAGGTTTTCATCGATGTCCTGCTGGTTGCGTTGCTCTCCTATCTGGGCGGCGGCATGCGCAGCGGCCTGGGCATCATGCTGCTGGTGACGCTGACCGAGGCCGGGCTGATCGGACAAAAGCAACTGGTCCTCTTCTACGCCGCCATAGCCACCATCGGCCTGCTGTCAGAGCAGACCTTGCGGGCGATGACGGCCCCCTTCGACGTAGGGGATTTCTTCGAGGTTGGACTGTTCGGCACCGGATTCTTCGTCGTCGCCATTTCAGCCCGCCTGCTGGCAAACCGCGTCCTGGTCAACGAAGAACTGGCCCGCAAACGCGGTGAAGAATTAAGGAATCAGACGATCATCAGCCAGCACATCATCGAGGAAATGCAGGACGGCGTACTGGTGCTGGACCGGGAGGGCCGGATCAAGCAGCACAACCCAAGTACGGAACACTTGCTCGGACTCGGCGATGCCAGCGACCGCAAACTGTCCAGCTACGCAACGGAACTCGCACAGCGTTTTGCGCTTTGGACCTCCCGCGGCGGCGATGAGCCGGTCATGGTCAGGGCGCCTGCCAGCGGCATGCATCTGCGGGCGCGTTTCATCGCCACGCAGAGTTCGGAAGGCGATGTCCTGGTTCTGCTCGAAGATCTCGGTCGCCTGCAGGAACAGGCCCGGCAGCTCAAGCTGGCCGCACTCGGGCGATTGACCGCCAGTATCGCCCACGAAATACGCAACCCGTTATCGGCCATAAAACATGCCGGGGAATTGTTGCGCGAAGACTCGACCAACCAGGCTAACGACCGCCTTCTGCGTATCGTTCTCGACAATACCCAGCGCGTCGAACGCATCGTGAGCGACATTCTCGAATTGGGGCGGCGGGACCGCAGCCATCGTGAACTAATCGACCTGCATCAGGCGCTGCCGGCTTTCGTCGACGAATTCTGCATCAAGGAAGAACTGCCGGCCGAAACGGTAAAGATCGATATTTCCGGGAAAGCCACGCTTTCCTTCGACCGTTCGCACTTTCACCAGATACTGTGGAATCTGGTCGGCAATGCGTTGCGCTATTCGCAGAAGAAAGCGGCGAGTATTCTCCTGAAAGTGGAAGATGAAGCGCGCGGCAATCGCGTCAACCTGCATGTCATTGATGACGGCAAGGGTATTGACGAAGATCTCCGCGAGCAGATTTTCGAACCTTTCTTTACTACCCATAGCCGCGGAACGGGCCTGGGACTTTACATCGCGCGCGAACTTTGTGACGCCAACAACGCTCAGATTGAATTATTACCCAGTTCGGGTGGAACTGATTTCTGTATTACCGGGAGGGCTGTCGAATAATGGCAGACAGAATGGACGGATCCGACAAACGGCGCGGGACTGTACCGCGTGTCCTGGTCATTGATGACGAAGAAGACATCCGCGAGCTTCTCGACATGACATTGGCCCGCATGGGTTTACCGGCAGATTGCGCCGGAACCGTGGCGGAAGCCAAGCAGTTTCTCGAAAAGGAGCATTACAGCCTGTGCCTGACGGACATGCGTTTGCCGGACGGCGAGGGCCTGGAAATTGTCCGCCTGATAGGCAGTCAATACGGCGAGACGCCTGTGGCCGTCATTACCGCATTCGGCAGCACCGACAATGCCGTTGCGGCGCTCAAGGCGGGAGCCTTCGACTATCTGGCAAAACCCGTGGCTCTCGATCAGCTCCGGTCGTTGATCAAATCGGCCATCAGCCTGCCGCGATCCAACGCTGCCAAGGGAACAACCCAAAACGCCGCGGCCGGCAAGGGACAGCTCATCGGCATATCCCCCGCCATCAACGCCGTACGTGAAATGATCGGCAAGCTCGCCCGCAGCCAGGCGCCGGTCTACATCTCCGGGGAGTCCGGCAGCGGCAAGGAGCTAGCGGCCCGGCTGATCCATCAGCAAAGCTCACGCCACCTGGCGCCGTTTGTTCCCGTTAACTGCGGCGCCATTCCGGAAAATCTGATGGAAAGCGAATTTTTTGGCTATCGCAAAGGCTCATTCACCGGTGCCGACGGCGATCGCGACGGTTTTTTCCAGGCGGCAAACGGCGGTACGCTTTTCTTTGACGAAGTGGCCGATCTTCCCCTGGCGATGCAGGTCAAGCTCCTGCGCGCCATCCAGGAGAAGAAGGTCCGCAAGGTGGGCAGCACGGTGGAAGAACCCGTCGATGTGCGAATCGTTTCGGCAACACACAAGAAACTCAAAGACTGTGTCGAGGCCGGTTCATTTCGCCAGGATCTTTACTACCGCCTGAATGTCATCGAGCTGAAAATGCCCGTCCTGCGCGAACGTCAGGAAGATATACCGCTGCTGGTCGAAGCCATGCTTACGCGTATTGGCGGCGACAGAAGCCCGCAATTGAGCGAAGCGGCCGTGCAGGCGCTTTGCCACTACGCTTACCCGGGCAATGTCCGGGAACTCGAGAACATCCTTGAACGCGCCACCGCGCTTTGTTTTGATGACAAAATCGAAGTCGACGACCTGCAACTGATCAGCGACCCACTGATCGAATCCGAAGAAAGCGTGTCTGGCGAAACCCTCGATGACCACATCAACCGCGTGGAAAAACAGGCCATTCTCGACGCGCTTGCTAAAACCGGTTTCAATAGAACGGCCGCAGCGCGTCTGCTGGGAATCACTTTCCGTTCGCTACGCTACCGTATAGAACGGCTTGGCATAGAAGAGCAGCTGGAATGACTCTTTCGGATGGGATGGCAAATGGCTGGGCCAATGACATTCGCAGGATTCCCTCTCCAAACCATGACAGCCGCCCGGCGGGAGAAACTGTCTCGCTGATCGTCGTCCATGCGATCAGCCTACCGCCGTCACAATTCGGCACCGAAGATATCGCGCGTCTGTTCACCAACACTCTGGACCCGGAAGCGCACCCCTATTTCGCCGGCATCAGTTCCTTGAGAGTGTCGGCGCACTTCCTGGTCCGCCGGACTGGTGAGACGATTCAATTCGTCTCTTGCGATCAGCGCGCCTGGCATGCAGGAGCCTCTTGCTGGAACAATCGCGAACGCTGCAATGACTTCTCGATTGGCATAGAGCTCGAGGGCTGCGACCGCCTGCCTTTCGAAAAGGCCCAGTATGAACGGCTCGGCGCGCTGATCAGAATCCTGTGCCGGCACTACCCCATCACATCCGTCGCCGGCCACTCGGACATCGCCCCCAATCGGAAAACCGATCCAGGCCCCTGTTTTTCCTGGCGGCAACTTGCAGAGAATATTCTCGCCTTTTCGTGAAATAGTTCCGGATATATCCACGAGCGATGCTATGCATTCTGGCATACTCGGCGCGACTCGCGTTTCACGTTATTCCATTTATAAATCGTGAGCGATACGGAGGCGAGCTGTAGACCGTGCTGCAGCACGGCAAGGCAAGGACAACAAAGCCACCCGCGATTTGGAAGTGGAATTAGCCACGATCTCAGCCGCAACGTGACGCAATTGAGACAATTGTTATGACAAAATGCAAGAATGCATAAAAAACTTCTTGCGTCAAGTATATTCGATTACTACAATTAGTCAGGATTTTGGTTAGCGACACAATATGTAGTATTTCTGTTTGTTTTTGGCCAGATATCCTATTGGGATCCATCCGGATGAATCAGCCATTCAACATGAAGTGACGCACATGTAACGGAACAATCGGATTGCATACTCGCAAAACTTACACAGCCTCGATTTTTTTCCGGCATATTCCAGATCCGGCGACCCTTTCGTCACTTTTGTTTTTCCCCGCCATCCGGCGTTCGGACATTCACCCGCCGCACATAACTCATTGTCATCAAAAGATTCAATCAGCGCGCGCTACGCGTGTCTGTTGGATGGTCCGGTTCGCCCGGATCGTGTTTCGTCGCGTTTAGAGCTAGATGTATTCCTTGATTCCCATTAGGAGAGTTGACCATGGCAACAAGTGCAAAAAAACCTGCGGCAACTGCAAAACCTGCCGCTAAACCCGCTGTAAAGAAAGCTGCTGCGCCTAAGGCTGCCGCCAAGCCCGCCGTGAAAAAAGCTGCTGCGCCCAAGGCTGCCGCCAAGCCCGCCGTGAAAAAAGCTGCTGTGCCCAAGGCCGCTGCCAAGCCCGCCGTGAAAAAAGCTGCTGCACCCAAGGCTGCCGCCAAGCCCGCCGTGAAAAAAGCTGTTGCACCCAAGGCCGCTGCCAAGCCCGCCGTGAAAAAAGCTGCTG
>JAVBSG010000105.1:0-30775 GCA_031547245.1 Propionivibrio sp. | reverse complement strand
ACGATCAAGGCCGGGTCGAAGTACGTCACCGACGTGAACAAGGCCGAGTTCGTTACCGCCGTCAAGCCGGTGTGGGACAAGTTCTCCCCGACCCCGGAACTGAAGAAGCTGGTCCAGGAAATCGTCGACACCAAGTAATTTGCATGCCTGAGATAAGGCCCGCCGAGACCGGAGCAATCCGGCCCCGGCGGGCTTTTCATTGACGCGGGGCGGGTGGGTGCGCTTCGCTTTGCCCTTCCGTCTAAAACGCGGTGACGGGGAATTTAGTGGGTACTCCATTCGGCGGATGGCGCTGCGCTTATCCGTACGGATAATGCTGTTGAGATATCACCCGGCCTCGCCCTGCTCAATGAAATCCCTCGGAATTTCGCGGGCGCCACCCCATCAATAAAAGGAACAGAGGTTTTTCGTGGATCGACTCGATAGTCTATTTCGCCGCCGCCCTGCCGCCGGGGCCTTCTTGCGCTACTGGGCTGCTGCCGCGGCCGTTTATCTGGCGGGCTGTTCCACCATGCCCGACACCGTTGTTGAACATCCGCTGCCGGTGCGCGCCGAGGCCATCCATTTTCGGGACAAAGCGTATGCGCCATCCTACCGTCTGCAACTTGGCAATGAGAATTCATCTGACATCGCGGTATTTTTCATCAGCGGCTCCGGGTGCGCCAGCATCAAACATCGCTTGAGTCCCTTCTTCGAGCCGATCCGCGGCAAGGTCAATGCAACGGTTTTCGCGCTCCAGAAGCGCGCCATCGACGAAGAGAACCGTACAGGCAGCGCTTGTTCCGCGGCGTTCCACAAGACGGATTTCATCGGACAGTCGGTTGCCGACCAGCGCGAATTCATCGATACCCAACTGGCCAAGCTCTCGGTCAAGCCGAAGGCGGTCGTGCTCCTGGGGGCCTCGGAAGGCGCCGTCGTCGCGGCCAGGATCGCGAACGCGGATCGACGGATCACCCATCTCGGGCTGATCGGCGGTGGTGGCGCGACGGTTCGGGAGAATCTGAAGGCGCTGTCTCGTTCCACGTGGTACTTGCGCAATCCGGAGAAGGGATTTGCGGAAATCGCTGGGGATCCCAACAACACCGACGCGCAGATCTGGGGCCACAGCTACAAGTACTGGGCTTCCCTCCTGGATATCGATATCGGCAACGAGTTGATCAGGCTCGACATCCCGATTGTCGCCGCCATGGGGGAAAAGGATGAAGCCGTGCCAGTCGATGCCGCGCGCCGCCTGCAGGCGGCGTTCGAGCAAGCCGGCAGGAAAAACCTGCTGCTGCTGATCTACCCCAATGCCAATCACCGCCTCGAGGACCGGGAACGCAAAATGTCCTACGCCGGCGATTTTCTCGAAAAGCTCGTCGCGATCATCCAGGTCCGGTAGGGCGGATGAGCGAAGCGTTATCCGCCGAAAGGGATGAGCAAAGCGTTATCCGCCGGATGGTTTCCTTGCCTTGGGTCATGGCGGAATACCGGGTGGGGCGGGCCGATGAGTTGTCTTGGAAATCGACGTTTCCAAAGCTTGTATTTGGCATGATTTTTATGCGCCGCGTAATTCCGATTATTGCGGATGGCATGTTCTCCAGAACGCTGCCGCAGGGGGTGATGGGAAGTCATGCGGCGGATGGCGCTACGCTTATCCGCCCTACAATTCCTACAGCACTGCGCTTTGCCCACCCTACCCGCCGCCTACATGCTACCGTTGAGGCGAAAACGGGCCGCCATCCGCAGGGTGGATGAGCGGAGCGTTATCCACCGAATCCCAACGACAGAGCAATTCAATTCAAAAAATAACGGATTCAGATTGTTCCTTTGATTTTTGCGCCGAGCCACGGGGCAATGGCGGTGAACAACACAACCAGCGACCAGAGATTGCCGGTGGTGACGTCATATGCGGTAAGCATTTTGTCGAAACCGGCTCCGGTTGCCAGGCCGAATGTGAATTCGAAGGCAATCGTCAACGCCATCCAAAGCAGGCCGATCCGCCAGAAAACCTTCGCCGTGCCGTGAACCATGCGCGGCAGAATCAAGGTGGCAACCAACAGAATCAGCAGGCACAGCAGCACGCCGCTCGCCGGCAGCGCCACGTGTTTTCCGAGCTCTGGGGCAAGAACCGTGTCGCGTAGGAGGCCATTGAAGATAGCGAGCGGGATGATCAGCATCCAGACGGCAAGGGATTTGAGGAACGTCACGATGGGATGGCTTCAGGATAGGTCGATGGCGGTGTATTGGCGCGGGAGCGCAATTATACCGATCGGCTAAGGCGTTACCCATGCACTTGCCAGTGCCGGTAAAATACGGTTATTACCATATTCACAGCCGGAAGATTGACCCAATGCCCCTTTTGAATTTTCGCACCGCCATCGCGGGTGACCTGGACCGCTGCTACGAAATCGAAAGCTCTTCCTATGAAGGCGATGAGGCCGCGACCAGGGAAAAAATAGCCAAACGTATCGGCCAGTATCCCGATGGTTTCCTCGTCATGGAACTGGACGGCCATCCGATCGGATTCATCAACAGCGGCTGCGCGGAAAAAGTGGCCATGTCCGACGAGGAGTTCAAGGAGCTGGTCGGGCACGATCCGGATGCGCTCAATGTCGTCATCATGTCGGTGGTGATCGACCAGCGCCATCAGGGGAAGGGATACGCGACCGAAATGATGCGCCGTTTCGTCGAGCGTTGCCGGGAGATGGGGAAAGCCACCATCCATCTCATGTGCAAGGAACGCCATGTCGCCCTTTACGCGAAGCTGGGCTACCAATACGTGCGGCCGTCGCTTTCCGACCACGGCGGCATGGCCTGGCACGAGATGGTCATGGTTCTGTAGGGCGGATGAGCAAAGCGTTATCCGCCGGATGGTTTCCTTGCCCTGCGTCATGGCGGAATACCGGGTGGGGCGGGCCGATGAGTTGTCTTGGCAATCGATGTTTCGGAGGGTTGTATTTGGCATGATTTTCATGCGCCGCGTAATTTCGCTTATCGCGGATGGCATTTCTTTGAAACGTGGCTGCGGGGATAAACCGCCATACGGCGGATGGCGCTTTGCTTATCCGCCCTACAATTCCGCCGTCGTTATCTGAGGGTAATTACGTAGAGCTGGCCGTCCGTGAAAAATGGGTCTCCGGTGGAGTGGTGGCCGCGCAGGGGGTGGGCGAATTCTTTTTTGGCGTGGTTTTCAACCAGGCCTCCCTGGATGAGGTCCTGGTACAGGCTTTCGCGCGCGGCGTCGAGGTCGGGGTCCAGTTTGTGGAACACGCCCCATTCGAGGTTGTTCGACAGGCTGGCCTGGCCTACGAAAACCGGCTGTCTGTCGGCGGTGACGAGGGCGGTTTTCCATAGTCTGATCTGGTAGCGTTGGCGGACGGTGGCGGCGGGGGTGGGTTTTTCGAAGCCGATGTCGTTGGTTTTGCCGTTCCAGAATGAGGGGGATATCGGCGCGGTGGGGTAGCTTTCGTTGGCCAGGGCGGCTTTCTGGGCGTGGGCGAGGCTGCCGATGCCGACCGGGTCCGCCGGGTGCCAGCCGGCGGCCTGGAAGGCCCGCGACAGCGAGGCTTCGTCTTTGGCGACGAGAATGAAATTCAAGGGGGGGCGCGGATTGCCGGCGATGGATTCGGTGAGGCGCGGCAGCTTGCGCTCGCCGAAGTTGCCGATGATGTCGCCGCCGGCGGGCAGCGCGATTTCCGCGGTGACGGGAGCGGGGAGCTGCTGTTGGCGATGCAGGCCGCTTGGGATGTAGATGGCCATCCAGGCGATGAGCAGCACGGCCATTGCCGTTGCGGACCGGGCCGGGGAGAGCTTTGGCGAGGGCGCGGCGAAGCGGAGCAGGCGCAGTTCGGCGAGGCTGATGCCGATTATCAGCCACAGCGCTCCCAGCAGGTAGCCGCCCAGTACGTCGCTGAGGAAATGCGCGCCCAGGTACAGCCGGCTGAGGCCGATGGCGGCGATGAGCATGCCGCCGGCGAACAGGGCGTTCAATCTGGTGGAGAGGCTTGTCGTCCGGCGGCATGCGTAGTAGATGAGAAAGCCGTACAGTGCCATGGCGATGGTGGCGTGCCCGCTTGGAAACGAGAATGACGATTCGGCGATGATGCCGTAGGCCGGCCGGGAGCGCTGGAAGGCTGTTTTGCCCAGCGCGCAGACGGCGCTGCTGGCGCCGAGGGTGATCCAGAAGGGCAGGATGTAGGCGGTTTTTTTCTGCATCCACAGCCAGAGGGCGAAGAGCACGCCGGCGCTGACCACGACTTTCGCGGTTCCCAGTTGGCTTATCCAGAGAAACGGGCGGACGAGGGTGTCATCACGGTAGAAGTGGAACAGGTCGGCGAGGCGCAGGTCGAGGGCGACGATGGGGTCGGCGGCCAGGAGGCTCTCGATGATGCCGCCGAGCAGGAAGAGGATGTAGACGAAGGCCAGGGCCAGGAAGGTCAGGGGCAGGCCGGAGAATCTGCCGCCATCGAACCGCTTTTCGATGAAGCCGACAAGGCCGGGGTGGCGGCCCTTCCACGCGATCACGCGGGGATTGCCCGAAAAGCCTTGCCGGAGCGAGCGCCACGCGCCGCCGGCCAGTTCGAGCAAGGGCTCGCCGCGCCTGGCCGCGAGGCGTTTGAGCCAGTAGGCGCAAAAGACGGCCACGAGCAGGATGCCGAGAAAAATGCCGACGCGGCTGGTCCAGACTTCGAACACTCGCCAGGCGTGTCCGAGAAGGTAGCCGGCAAGGATATGGGAGATGGCCCAGGCGAAGGCGCTGGTTATGTTCCAGAAGTAGAAGCGCTTGGGTTCCATGTGGGAGAGGCCGGCCACGAGCGGCACGACCATCCGGACGACGCCGACGAAGCGCCCGAGGAATACGCTTTTTGCTCCGTGCTTCCGGAAAAACCGGGTGCCCGCTTCCAGCAGATCGGGTTTGAAGACTTTGTTGCTTTCCTTGAAGAAATCGGCGCCGTGCTGCCCGAGCCAGAAGCTCAGGCCGTCCCCGAGAATGGCGCCGGCGATGGCGAAGCAGATCAGGTCGACGGGATTGAAAACCCCGCGGGCGGCGAGGGCGCCGGCAAAGACGATCAGCGTGCTGCCAGGGACGATTACGCCGATGAGGGCCACCGCTTCCAGGAAGGCGACGAGAAAAACCAGCCAGTAGCCGAGCATGCGGTAGTGTTCGAGCTGGGGGAGCAGGGCGTCGATATGGTCCATGTTGTTTCTGGATTGCGAAATGCGGTCACAGTCTAACGGAGAGGCGCTTTCTTCAGGCTCTTTACATCAAGATAGACCATGCGCTCGCCGGCAATGGAAATAGCCGTCGCCGGGGTGTTTCACGGGACGATGTAGATGACTTTGCCCGTGATGTGGTCGGCCGGGACGAAGCCCCACATGCGGCTGTCGTAGCTGTTGTCGCGGTTGTCGCCGAGGGTGAAGTAGTGGCCGGCGGGGACGGTGCAGGCGACGCCCCGCGAATCGTAGGCGCATTGGCCGCGGAACGGGAAGGCGAGGGGCGCGGCGATATGCGCAGGCGCGTTGTTTTCGACGATGACGGCGTACTCGGCGCCCGGCAGGGTTTCGATGAACGCCGGCACGTAGGAGCGGGGCTGCGCGGCGAAGTAGTCCGTGGTCTGGCGGCGGGGGACCGGTTCGCCGTTTATCGTCAGCTTTTTTCCGCGGTATTCGATTGTGTCGCCGGGAAGGCCGACCAGCCGTTTGACGTAATGCTGCGATCTGTCCTGCGGGAGCTCGAAGACGATGATGTCGCCGCGATTGAGCCGCGCGGATATCGGCGAGCGGATGAGGGACAGGCCGTAGGTGCCGTAGTCGCCGTAGCCCCACTTCTGAACGATCAGGTGCGCCCGCAGCGGGATGGCTGGCAGCATCGAACCGGAAGGCGCGATGAACGGTTCGGCGATGAAGGCGCGGACGCCGAAGACGATGAGGAGCCATGCGGCGGCGGCGCCGAGCAGCCCGTACCACCGGCTGTACGCGGGGCGCGGACGGTCGTCGGGATACCTGCGGGCGAAGTGGTAGGCGTGGACGGCGCAGGCGACGATGAAAGCGAACGAAATCGCCGCCGCAACGAGCGTTTGGTGAAGGAAAAACACGCCAAGCACGCCCGCGGCCAAAATGACCAGGAAATAGACTGCGGCCCAGCGCAACTGGCCGACGTACATCAGCGCCAGCGGCTGGGCGAACAGGCCGAGCAGGGCGGCGATCCATTTGTTCGGTTTGTTGGGCTTATTCGGCACGGGGCGGTCTCAATGGCGGCGGCGGTGGCGGACGGGGGCATTCGGCGGATGGCGCTGTGCTTGTCCGTCTGGATCTAACACCTGCAGGACTTGGGTAGCCTCGGCCAAGTCAATGCGTTTTCCTCGAAACGCTATCAGACCGTCGCCAGCCGCTCGACGGTATCCGGGAATTTCTCGACGAGGCGAATCAAAAGCGCGGCCTGGGCATTTGGCTTGGCCCGACCCTGTTCCCAATTCTCCAGTGTCCTGGGGTTGGTGCGCAGGTAGTTGGCAAATACCGGACGCGACAGGTGAAGGCGCTCGCGTAGCGCGAGCAGTTCCTCGGCGGTGATGTCTGGTGCCGGTTGCATTTCAACTTTGTGCGTCCGCAAGGTGCGCTTGCCGGCACGTGCATCGGCCAAGGCGTCAAAGCCTTCGGTAATCTCAGCAAACAAGTTACGTTTTTTCATCGCCTTTCCTCCAGCTCCGTCTTCAACATGCGTTTTAGCGCTTTTTTCTCGTCGGCGCTCAAATTCTCCATTTCATCCTTGTCGTACAAAGTGAACAGCCAAAACTGCCGCCCCCCATCCCACCAGTAATAAATCACACGCAGTCCGCCACGCCTGCCTTTGCCGCGACGCGGATCGCCGTGGCGCAGCTTGCGCAATCCGCCTGTTCCTTCGATCACATCGCCTGCCTCCGGGTGCATCAGCATCGATTGCTGTAATCCCCGGAATCCTTCATCGTCCATATAATCCGACCGGTATCTGGCAAATGCCGGGAGTTCGACAAACAAGGCTTTCATGTAACAAATATACGCAAGTTGCGGATGATTTGCAACTCGAATGAATGTTGTCTACTGGGAATTTGGACTTCGGGACACAAGGGCGGGTAAGCGCAGTACAGGGTCAGGGCTTGACCGGGTAGCCGATTTCTTTGGCATCGGCGAGGACCGTTTCCAGCGGGCGGGGGGATGGGAATTCGTTCAACAGCTCCTGCGAGAGGGGTTCGTGGGCATACACTCGCGCTATGGCGCGCAAGGGCAGGTCCAGTTCAAAATATTCCTTTGCGTAGGCCAGGTAGGTGGCGGGGTCGCCGTCCAGTTCCGACAGCATCCATTGCGATCCGTCCGGGTCGTCCGCACCGGGGAATTCGATCCGCCCGCGCGACCACTCCGGGTCGCCGGCAAGCCGCCAGATGCAGAAGGTCGTGTCTTCCATGTGGAACGCCGGTTCCCTCGCCGGGTTTTCGAACTCGGGCGGCACGCCGTCAAGCACTCCCGGCCAGATTCCCGGAGGAGGATCGCCGCGCCAGGGGAACATGGCCGCTTCGTGGTCGGAGCCTCTGAGAATGCACCCCGAGGCGTCGAAAAGCGCGAAAAAATCGTCCCCGGAGCCGTTACGCATCGACCCCATCTGTTCCGACCCGGACCACGCGGCGTTGAAGGAGTAGCAGCGGTATTCCCATTCCGGCTCCACGATCGCGTCGAGCATCGCCATGGCCTGCAGCAGTCGGCGGAGGTCGTCCGGAGGGGGGAGAAGGGTTAGGTTGCGGGTGGATATCATGGGGGGCCTTGGTGGGGGAGGGAGTGTTGAGCGGGTGTGTTCGACTGTTCCAAAACGGGCGGCACGCGCGGCAAATGGCTATTATTCCTTATCCAGGCCCTGGCTGACGCTTTTCACGCGGCGTGAATCGAGCATTTGTTCTCATCCTCCGACACTGAACGACTTCCCTTCATAACGGCCTTGGAAGAGGTCGATATCTTTCCCGGTCCATTTGAACGTTTCCTGGTTGAGGGCTCTGTGTTCCTGGCTTCCGGCCTTGTACGCGTATCTGCTTCCGGCCATGACTACGCGTGCGCTCCCGGCGCCGACGACTTGCGACTGGTAGTACCCGGAAACGAGCACCGCCGAGAGTTTTGCGCCCGGCTCCATGACTAGCGACCATCGGACGGGTTCATAGGAACTCAGCACCAGAACCAAGGGTTTTGCCGAGCGGCGGACGTGTACCAGGACATTGCCTGTTCTGCGGCCGGCCTCCGCTCGCATTGCGCCTGTTTCGCCCTGGTAAACGCCGACAGCCTCGATTTGCGCATTGCGAGCCAGCCGCGCAATCGGGTTGTCGGGATAGGGAGTCGCCGCATCTTGTCTTGCATCGGGTGACGGGGCGGTTGCCGTGCTGGATACCGCCGTCGCCGTCAGCCGTTGCTGCCTTTCGAAGGCTTCGAGCTTGCGCTGGTTTGATGCCATCAGCACGTCCGAGGCGAATTTTTCCAGTGGAACCGCTTCGAGCGCCGCGAGTTTATCCACGACCGAAATCTGGTTGTTATTAATTACGGCGAGCTTCTGTATCGATCGTATGTACGTGTAGCGCCGCGACGAATTCTTTTCGCGCTCGATCGGTCTCACCGTGTTGCCGCTGATCGAGTAGAGGAAATCCGGCGATCCTTTACCGTCAGGCGGCTGTATAAAACCGGTGAGGATAATTTCGTCCGGCTTTGGAGTTGCGATTCCGTTCTGAAGTACGAATGGCTCGAATGGGATGGTTTCTATTTCGAGCGATGTCAGATCCACGAAAACGAGCCCGCGGCTCGCGCCGAAAAAGCGGGTGCCGTCGGCTGTTACATCGGACTGGCTGGACCATGCGATGCCGCTGGCCTGTTTTTCGGCAAGCAGCCTGACTTCTGGAACGACCTTGCTTCGGTTCAATTCGATCTTCGTTACGGTTCCGTGGGAAAACAGGACATACTGATTCCGGGTGTCCGGTACGCTGACCGCCCGTTGCACGCCGCGCTTTATCAGCTCCAGCGGGATATCGTTGCCGCTGAGGAAGTCGATGAGAAACGCCTTGCCCGATTCCGATGAGGTGTAGAGCGCGGTTTGCTCGTCGAGCCAGTGGAATTCGTAGGCACGGACGTAAGGAATCTCGGCGATGACCGAACCCGATTCCGCATCCCTGATTTTCAACTGGTCGCTCTCTCCGACCGTAAAAAGACGCCCATTGGGAGAGGGGTAACCGATTGCTTTTGACCGTTTCACTTCCCGGAAAAGAAGTTTTGTTGTTTCGAAGTCGGCGATTTCGATTGACTGTTGGGTTTCGATCAGTGCAATCCCAGCAGCGCTGGCGAAACGCACCGTCTGAATGAATCCATCCGCCGCAATCAAAGAAGGGGTTTTCGCCGGAACGGGTTTCAGCGGCGGTTTGGCAAGTAGCAGACCCACTCTGCGAAAGCCAAGCCATCGGGCAATTTCGTCGTCGGCCTCGGTAAAGCAGGCGCGGTTGTCCAGCTTGTTTTTGATATCGGCCACCGAGGTATGCCAGGACGGGGAATAACCTTTGGCGCACCCGAGTGCCCGCAATTTGAGGCGGGCGTCGTACTGCGACTCGATTTCCTTGCGTTGCGCATCGGTCGCCAGTTCCAGTACCGAGGCCTTTGTAATGCTCACGGCCTCGGAGATTGGGAATGCGGAGTTGATCTTGTCTTCCGATGCAAACGAGAAGGAGCCTTGGAAATTGCATCCCGCCGATAGGATGGCGAAGACAAACAGCCCCGTTCGCGCAACTATGGTCCTGCGCTTCATCTGTATTTCCCTGAGTAGTATTCGAATTAGGTATTGATTATAAATTCCGGCTCAAGGGGTGCAATGAAATTATTCTCGAAAACCGATGGTTTGGTGGCGTGCATGAGGCGCCCGGAGCGTCCGAGTTTCGGCGGATTACGTTTGGCTCATCCGTGCGGCATTTCTAGCAATGAGTTTCCTAAAGAAGCTGTGAAAAAAGTGAGTTTTCCAGGTTTCGATATGCACTAACACCCGCATGATTCAGGTAAGCAGAAGATGATGTTTACCTGGACCACGTACCCAGTAACGATTGGAGCGGCAAGGAAGAAGGCTGCAAGCACTGCAAACAACGAACCGGCAAGTTTCGCCCGCCAGCCAGTTTGCACTTTGGTGCGCGACCATACCCAGGCGCCTGGAGGTGGCAACTGGCCTGAGCGAAGAATGAGCAGTGCAGTGCGACCAGTTACATAGGCCGTCAGCCAAAAGACGAAGAAGAGTCCGATAATAATGCCTCTTAGCCAAGGCAGAGATTCGCAGGTTGTGAGGGCTCGCACATAGTCCATGAACGGCTGCCACCAAATGTCCCCGGCGACAGAGAAAGCAATGCCGACGGCGGCGAGAAGCGCAAGCTTCAGCCGGCCTGCCGTTGTGGGCTCGATAAACCTGGGCTCCATGCTATCTGACGAAGCTATAGAAAGCGCATTTTCATGAAACGAATCTTGTCGTGAACCGAATGGAATATCAACGATTCACTGCTCTCTGTAACTCGTGGGGATTTGCCGGTGGTCATCTGACTTCGAGCTTAGGCCAGAGGCCAGCCGGAGGTGGAACCGTCGGCTTGCCGCGCTTGTCCGGCCTGCGCCGCATGGCGGCGAAAGCTGCGGAACAGGATGACGCTGGAGATGGCGCAGAAGGGGACCATGATCGCCCCGAAAATGAAGAGCCGGGTAATGTGCTGCTCGGTCAGCCAGGGCCACATCAGATAAACGTACCACGCCCAGCCCGCCGCGGTGCAGAAGGCGACGGCGTAGTAGATGTACTGCGCCCAGGAGCGGGACATGAAAAGCCCCGCCGCCGCGGTGAAGCTGGGGATAATCCAGACGAGAAGCGATGCCGTCCCGTACCAGAACATTGCCCACAGGCTGAGAGCGCCGTAGAGGGCGATCACCACGGCCAGGATCCTGAACGTGACAACGGGGCTGAGTTTCATATGCGGAGTCCGGTGTTTGATGGGCGCGGTGCGCGGAGGCGGGCAACAGCCGATGGCATGCGTCCGCCCGGGATGTCAGCCGGCATCGCTGCCTCCTTCCCCGGGGAGTTTGCCGGTGGCCAGATACTCAAGCTCCGCGTCCGAGACCGGGAGCTGCGCGACGATCCAGCGGGCGCGGTGCGCCAGGCTTTTCGGGACGAAGACGCAGTAGGTGGCGTCGATGGCGTTGGCCAGGGTGCGGGGTTCGAACATGGCGGGGCAGCCGCCGGCCTTCAGTTGTTCGCAAAGAACCAGGGCGGCGTTGCGCTCTTCGTAGGAGCCGAACATTTCCCAGTCGCTCAGCGGGTCCATGTCTCGGCGTCCAACAGGCGGAGCGCGCCCGCTACGGCGTGTTCGCGGTTTGCGAAGGGGAGGGGCATGACTGAGTCGGTTCCGTCAGATTGATCTTCTCGGTTTTTTATTTCGAATGCCGGCAACTTTTTATCCCCAAGTTGCCCGGGCAGCCCAAAAGCGGTCATTGCGTCCAATACAGGAAGCATACGCAGGAAGAAAAATTATGTACAGGGAATAGCCGTTTTGATTTCTCTGTTTGGCGGGCGGCAGTCCAGGAAAAAATCACCCGGCGTGTATTGAAAAGCAAGTCGCGCTCAGCAACCGCAGTCGCTCCCGCACTCCAGTTCGCGGCCTTCGCAGGCATACGTGCCGTCGGTGGCGTAGCCGTCGCGTTTCCACCAGTCCAGGCCGCCCAGCAGTTCCTTGACCTGGAAGCCGAGCGTGGCGAGCTTTAGCGCGCCCTTGGTGGAGGCGTTGCAGCCGATGCCGTCGCAGTAGGTGACGTAGAGCGCCTCGCGGTCGAGCCGGGCCACGCTGGTTTCGTTCATCGCGCGGTGCGGGAGGCTCACTGCGCCGGGTATGTGCTCGCGCTCGAAGGATTCGGCCGAGCGCGCGTCGATGACGACGATGCGCTGGCCCTCGTTGATGGCGGTGTAGAGGTCCCAGGAGTCCGTCTCGTGCGCCAGCTTGTTTTCGTAGAACTCTTGCGCGTTCATGCTTCTCTCCTTGTAGATGGCAAAGCGGAGCGGCGGCCGCTCTATTGCTTCAGTTTTCCTTCCTGTTCATGTGATGCCCCTCCGCCCCGGCGGCGATGGTTTCATATTCATTATAGTGAGCGGCGCTTCACGAAAAAAACACGGGGCCGGGCGCAACATCCGTTACGTCGACCGGGCGCTTTGCGGTATTTTGTCGGGGGGAGTTTTTCCCGGACCGAACATCGGACTGCAAAGGAGTTGTGATTTGAGAATCGAAACCGTTGTGGCAGCAATGCCCTATGATCAGGACCTGTACGCGCCATTTCAGTATTCCGCGGCGACGATAGAAAAACTGGAGGAAAGAATCGGCAGGCGGTTTCCGGAGGATTTTCGCTGGTATCTGGCCAATGTCGGCTGGCGGAAAATCGACTTCGACTATCGAAGTATATTGGTCAGACGCGGCGGCTATCTGCACGATCTGCATTTCGAGGCCGCCGAAGACGAGGTATTTGCGTTGAGGGGCTATGAGGCGTTTGCCGAGGGCCAGGAGGGCGGTCTGCTGCCTCATGACGGCAAGCGCTATTTCCCGTTCGGGCAGATCAAGGGCGGCAATCCGCAGGTCGCGTTGCGTCTGCTGGTCAGCCTGAACGATGAGAACTTCGGGTCGATCTGGGCGGTGCGAACGATCGGGTTCCATGATGACCAGAACCCGTCGCCGCCGCTCGAAATCGCCAGTGACATGGCGGCTTTTCTGGAGAGGATCGGTTCGAACCGGGAGCATCGCCATGCGGCCGAAGGGAACAACGAGGCGCTGTTCGAACGCCTGATGGCGGATTATCTTGCCGCGGCCGGCATCGCGCCGACGACGGCGGCTGACCCCGAAACGCTGATCATGTCTTTTTTCGAGCGCCCCGGCGAGATGATTTTCGACGGCGCGCATAACGTGGAGTACCAGTACCGCGTCAATGGGCAGCGCATCGAGAACGCGGCGGAGTTCGCGGCGAAGGCCGACTGGTATGCGACGAAACTGCCGAGCAATCCCCTGCACGCACCGCCGCCGCTGTTGCGCCGCGAGATCGCGATCGGCGCGGCGCAGGCATTCGACCGCAGCCAAGCCTTGAATCGGAAAGAACACGGTTATGTGCTGGTGGCGGTGGAAAGCCTGGTCGGCGACGGCAACCGGCTGAAGGAGGAGTATCTGCTCCACCGCGGCAACGGCGGATGGACCATGCTGCGCCGCTACGGCGCGGCGATCGACGATGCGCGGGTCAAGGGCGTCGGCACTTTTGCGTTCGATGCCACCTACAAGTGGAAGCTGAAGAAAAAGGTGACGCCGGCATGGAGCGAATTGCCTTTCGAGTTGCATGTGGACGGCAAGGAGGATGCGCTGACCGCCTCGCGCCTCGCCTTCGTCAGGGAGGTCGTCGGCAACGCCGCGTTCAAGCCGGTGTTCGAGGATTATGTGTTCAGGCTCTATACCGGGACGATGTATCCCGAGTTCGCGGCGATGCCGGATGGCGAGAAGGCGGAATGGGCCGGCTGCTATCCTAAGATCGATGCTCCGGGCGATATCTGGAAGCTGTTCGGCAAGAAGCGCGGTATTTATGTCGAAAGCGATGATGAGTTCAGCCTCGAGATGGATGCCTGCTGGGACCCGGAGCATGGGCTGACGGCAAGGGTCAGGCAGTGGCGGATCGAGGGGTAGGGGGGTTTTCCCCGTTGTTGTCCCTGTTCCTGTGGCAAAAACCACTATTTTTAAACAATTCGGCAAACGTGTATAGAAAATGCTGTTTTTTATACACGTCATGTTTAATATGTATAGAAAATGCCGTTTTCTATACATGTCGCGTTCGATGTGTATAGAAATTCTGGTTAATTGAACAGAGGATAACGAAAAGGCTCCTTGCATGCTCCCACTCGACCGACTCGATGCCAGCCGCTTCGACAGCCCGGCCATCCTGAAGCGCCTGGCCAGCAGCAGCCGTAAACTGGCTGAACTCAAGGGCATCGCCGCGGCCATTCCCAACCAGAACATCCTGATCAGCGCACTGGGTTTCCAGGAAGCGAAGGACAGTTCGGAGATTGAGAACATCGTCACTACCCATGACGAGCTCTTCAAGGAAGACGTTTTGCCGGAGGCTTCGCAAAGCCTTGCCGCCAAGGAGGTGCAACGCTACCGGCAGGCGCTGATGCTCGGCTATGGCATGGTCAAGGAAAGTGGATTGATCACCGCCAATCACATCATCGAGATCCAGGCCGAACTCGAGCGGAACAACGCCGGATTTCGCAAGCTGCCCGGTACGGCGCTCAAGAATGGCGAGGGGCACACGGTCTACACTCCGCCGCAAGACCCCGCCACGATCGTCGAACTCATGCGCGACCTGGAGCGCTTCCTCAACGATGCCGAGGCGTTCCCCGCCGATCCGCTGATCAAGATGGCGCTGGCGCATCACCAGTTCGAGAGTATCCACCCGTTTTACGACGGCAACGGCCGCACCGGGCGGATCATCAACGTTCTGTACCTCGTCAAGGAAGGGCTGCTCGACGCGCCGGTGCTCTACCTCTCCAGCCACATCGTGCGCACCAAGGCGGATTACTACCGCCTGCTGCAGGCCGTACGCGATGCCGATGCCTGGGAGGATTGGGTGCTATATCTGCTGGAAGCCGTCGAACACACCGCCGCGCAGACGATCGTCACGATCCATGCCATCAAGGATGCCCTGTTTGACTACAAACACCGCATCCGGGCCGAGTTCAGGTTCTACAGCCAGGACCTGATCAACAATCTGTTTACGCGCCCCTACACGAAAATCGAGTTCGTGCAGCGCGATTTGGGCGTCACGCGCCTGACGGCGAGCAAATACATGGATGCCCTGACGGAAGGGGGATTCGTGCAGAAACACAGGGTCGGACGCAATGTTTATTACGTCAACCGGGTGCTTTACGGGATTCTGTCGGGTGCGTCATAGTCGTGAGTTCCCATTCGGCGGATGGCGCTGCGCTCATCCGCCCATTTCGCCCGCAAGTGTTCTCAGGATCGGCGGCAAATGATACAAATGGAATGCACTGCTTATCTTTATGAGAGGTCTTGAAGGCTGGCGGCCTTCATATAAATCGAAATGGGCAATAGTCATGTTGCGGAGTGGGGAAGCGAATATTCGGCCTTGCTGCGGCTTGCCCTGGTGCCTGGCCTGTTGGCCTTGAGCATTCAGCCCGCGCTGGCGAAGACGTGGTACGCGGATGCGGATGGCAGGCGGCAGGCGTCGCCCGTTATAGCCGCCCTGCTGGCCGGCCCCCGTACGGCGATGCTGAACGGTTCGGGAGCCAACAAGGGCTGGCACGTGTGCGACAGGCGGCTCGCCTATGCCCGCCCCGTCACCGTCGAAGGCGAGGTCAATCTGATTCTGGGCAACCGCTGCGACATGCATGTGACCGGCCGCGGGGACGAGGCCGGTATCCGCATCCTCGGCGCCAACAGCCGCCTGACGATCTGGGCGCAGTCCGCCGATTCCGCCGGGCCTTCCGTCAAGGGCCGGTTGACGGCCAAAGGCGGCGAGAGGAGCGCGGGTATCGGCGGCGGCGCGGATGGCGCGGTCGTCATCAACGGCGGCACGGTCAACGCCAACGGCGGATACACGTCAGGCGCGGGCATCGGCCCTATCGAAAAGCCTGCCGACGCGGCGGTGGCCGCAGGCGGCAGCGCCACATTCGGCATCGCCGTGGCGACTGCCGGAACCGATACCGCCAACAGCACTCAAGCGGCCTACCCATGGCTGGAGTCCCCCGACGGCGGCAAAAGCTGGCCGCCCGGCAAGCAACGGAGCAATCCGGGATTGGCCTATCAGTGGCAGCGGTCCACGGACGGCGGCGAGAACTGGTCTGCCATAGCCGGCGCAACGAAGGCCGCACTGAGCGTACCGGGCGCCACCGCTGACATGCATGGCTACCTGTACCGCTGCGAGGTGACCGTCTCGCAGCAGGTGGGCCATTACTCCAGAAAAACGTTCATCGTTTACACCACCGGTTCCGGGCGGCTGGAGGTCAAGTGAGTCTTACCGGCAACCGGGTGCACCGGATCGGCTGTCGTGCGGGCTTTCTCCGCTCGCCTCGCGCGGGGACGGTCGGCTTTATGTCAGGCTGAGAGGATTATGGATTTCGATCGACTTTTCGATTCGTGGCGATCGGCACGCGCGGCTGGCGACGTGGCGGCGATGGAGGACAGCGTCCGGTCAGCGCGGCGCCTGTGCTCGTCGATCGGCGCAGGCGGATGGGATTGGTTTGAGCGTTCTCTCCATGATGAGGAGCGGAAGTGGTTCACGGCTGCGGTTTTCAAGGCGCAGCCTGTGCCAAAGGAGCTGGCCGATCGAATGCTGCGCGCCGGGGTGCTCGAGAAGAATCCGAGCTTCAATCGAAGCTTCGTCGAACCATGTGTCAAGTCTTTCGGAGCCACGCGCGTACTCTGCGCGCTTCTCGAGTATCTCCAGTCGGGAACCGATGCGGAAAAGGCCGGCGCCGCGAGCGCGCTCTATTGGGTGCCGCGGCAGCCCGGCATCGACCCCGATGCGGAGTTGCGGCAGAAAATTCGCTGCCAAATGCTGCGCGAGTTTGTGAACAACGACGATCTGGAGGTGCGTCGGCGGATCATTCCAATGCTCGTCCTCGACGAATCGAAGTATCCGGAAGACGTTCGGCCCTTTGCCGCGAAGGCAATCGTGATCGCGAGAGCGCACCCGGACCAGTACATCAGGCATCGCGTCGAGGTTCAACTCGGCGCAAGCGGTCCATTCATGGCCATTCCGGATGCAAATGCCGGCAAGAAATGACGAAGACATCAATACGGGCGGCTGGGGGAAACGCTTCTTCGGGGCGCGGCTCCTGGCTGCCGGCCATCTTCGGCGCCGGGCGGCAGTAGCGCAAGAACCTGGCATTCCTCTTTTGTTCTTTGCCGCGCCTACGGCAACGCCGGGTGTTCAACGGTATACTCAAGGCGCCGGATAAACTCCGATTCATTGGCTTGATTTTTGGCTTGAACAAAAATACCGATCATGAACAAGTCGAATATGACGAAAGAATTGTGGCTGCTGCTGGCGCTGTCCACTCTGTGGGGGGCATCCTATACGTTCATCAAGATCGGCGTTCAAACCATTCCGCCCGTCTCGCTGATCGCCGCGCGGACGCTCGTCGCCGGGTTGATCCTGGTCGGCATCCTCCGGTGGCGCCGTCTTCAGCTCCCGAAAGACCGGGCAACATGGCGGCGTTTCCTGTTCCAGGCCGGCCTTAACAGCGTCATCCCGTTCACCTTGATTGCCTGGGCCGAGAAGAGTACCGATGCGGGTCTGGCGGTAATCCTCAATTCCACTGTTCCGATTTTCACATTTCTGCTGACGGCTCTTATCACCCATCACGAAACGGTGACCGGCCGCAGGCTGTTCGGCATAGCCGCCGGGTTACTTGGAACCTGCCTCATCGTCGGCGTACAGGCCCTGCACGGGCTTGGGCACGAGCTGTCGGCACAGCTTGCCATCGTTGCCGCCACCGTCTGCTATGCCGGTGCGGCAGTCTTCGGAAAAAACTTCAAGAATCTCGATCCGATGATGCCTGCGGCCGGCTCGCTCATCAGCGGCGCGGCGATTCTCATCCCCGTCAGCATCGTCGTCGACCGCCCATGGACGCTCGCCCCTTCCATGGCATCCATCCTGGCGCTGCTAGCGCTGGCGGTTTTCTCCACCGCACTTGCCTTCGTCATCTACTTTCGGCTGATACAAACGCTGGGATCGGTCGGCACAACGGCGCAAGCCTATCTGCGCGTCCCGATAGGCGTCGCCATTGGCATTCTCTTCCTCGGCGAGAGCCTGAACCCGACGGCATGGATCGGCCTCGCCTGTGTCATAGCCGGCGTGGCGGCAATGACCATTCCGGCACGCGGCAAATCGGCGAATGCTGCCTGACCTTGCGGGAAAGCCCTCGCTTCCGGGCGCGGAATAATGCCCGAAAGCGAAGGCGGCAGAGCCACTGACTATTTGCAAATGGAGTTATTTGATCTGCTTGCCCAATGCCGTCGATACGGCGGCATCGAAGCCGTCCGCTTTCCCGGCGCTTTTCCTGTTCTGCTCGGCGATGTAGGCATCGCGCTTGTGCGATAGATCGACGATGCGTTCCCGGATAGCCTTGCGTACGGCAATCCGTTTATCGACATAGGCCTTGCGCTCCGCCGCGGTCATCTTCTGCATTTCGTCCGGCAGCTCTTCGGTCTTGATGCTTTCGAGCTTGACGGAATCATTTTCGACCGACTGTATCAGGTCCGCATCGTCATAGGCCTTGCTGTTGATGGCCTTGTTCACCGCCCGGTCCGCCTGCGCGGCAGCGGGCGCGGCCGCGGTGACTTTCGCTTCCATGCTGACCTGCGCCTCCTTCTTGCTCGCCCGTGCGCCGGCGGAACCGTAAGCGACAAAGGTCGAGCCCATTCTGCTGCCCAGATCGCTCAATTCAGCGTCATATGGCGTGGCGACGGCCCGCACGCCGCCATCCTGGGCAATGGCGAAATATTCGCCGCCGCCATGCTGGGCGATGCCGCGCCAGACAGTAGCCGTGGTCCTGTCGACACCCGCCTGAATCGTGTTGACCACCATGCTGCGCTGGCGCGCTTTTTTTACCGACTCCAGCGCGGGGGGAACATCCTTGTAGTCATCGTGCGGCGGCGCATCGCCTACGAGAAAAATGATCTGCGAAACATTATTGCCAGGCTTCGACCAGCCGGCCTTTTCCACGCCGTCGCGGAGCGCCATGCGCACATCCTCCGGAGTATCGCCGCCGCCTGCGGCCCGGTAATCCATCAGCACGCGATAGACCTCGTCCAGATTCTCGCTCAAAGGCGTTACCTTGGTGACATACTCATCGCCGCGGTCGCGATAGGCCACCAGCCCAACCTTTACGGTAGTGGCCGCCGCCTTCCCCTGTTTCTGCATGACGTCGTTGATAATATGCCAGATCTTCGTTTTCGCCCCTTCGATCAAGCCCCCCATGGAACCCGTGGTGTCCAGGACAAAGGTCATTTCAATGACCTTGGGTTCCGCATCGGCAGGCTTGATGGCCGTAGCCGCTTGCGCATGTGCAACGGCCGCTCCCAACAGCAGCGAAGAAATCAACGTAGCCGCAACGGCTTTTTTTAAGAGACGGATAGTCATGATGGGTCCTGTATGCGAGTGATTGAAAAAGTCCGGAAAAATATGCTTCTGGAGATTGAAACGTAACAGGACGCGAAAAGGGTCAAATTTTTGTAAAACTTTTGCGGCGCAAGGCAGACACCGGTATGGCCGGAACGGTGAGCAAAGCGGCTGACATTGAATCTCTCTGTAAAAAAGAGACAAAAGACTACAGCGAACTTTCCGTCCCTACGGCTAGAATTCGATCAGGCGGCCTACATAGGAGAATCTTCGAGTCATTCGATGGGGACTTACGTGGCCTCAGGCCGTGTCCGTATTATTGGCAATAGTCTGGATGTTTTTGCCGATGATTGATTGTTGAGCGTCAGTTGACGAGGCCCCGTCAAATCGCTCGCTTTTTGCCGATCCCGAACCCTGGATTCCGTATGAAACGTAGAAGCATTCTTGCTGTCATTGCCGTCCCGGCGCTTAGCTCCTGCCTCGTCCTGCCATACGTTTCGCGCACTGAAACGATCACGCGGTTCCAGGTAATTCCAATTGCAGACCTGGAGAATCAAAGAACCGTGTACTTGGTAAATCGCTGCGCTGACCGAAGCGACCTGCGGGAAGAGTGCTCGGAGTACGGAAACCATGGGCAGTTCCTTACCATTCAAATGCGTGGCTGGAAGCTCGAAAGAAACTTCTCGCCTGCAAAGGAAGACTTGACGCTATCGACCTACTACGCCAACAGGTACGGATTCTTTGTGCCGCCCGAAAGCCGCGACCTCGGTTCCAATGACATTCTCCTTGGCGACTTTGTGAAGCTTAAGTGGGGTGTGTACGAGAGAACGGCTCTTCGAGTCTGGTTGCGGACAACGCCAAGCATGAGCAGCTTCCACGCCGAGCCATTAGCGCCCGTTCCGTCGGAAGATGGCCGCGGAGTCCTGAAGGTATGGCCAATGAATCCGACGCTTGTCTGCCGCAGAACCGTTAAAGAGTATCTTGTCGATACGATGTTTGTAATTCCTCAGACGGGCGAGAGCCACGAATTCGGCCGCTCGGATGAGGAATCCTGCGCTGCATCGCAATGAAACTGTAGAACCGCATTGAATGGGGCCGTCCCCTATTCCGTGCTCCTATCGGTTAGTTTCCCTGCTTTTTGGGTAAGTCCATATACGACAGATTGGCCATTTCGCCCACCTCGTGAACATCGATGGCACAGCAAAAATATTTCCCAAAGCGCCAACCCAATCAACGTAGAAAATATTGCCCGAGGAATCAATAGAATGAGGGGAATCAACATCCAGAATAGACTGTCTGGGCTTGGCACTCCTTCAGTCGAGAATGCCACTCCGATCAGGCAGGCGAAATAGCAAACGAACCCACACAATAATGATTTGATACGAGAGAATAATCTGTATCGGCAAAGCATGGCGGCTACACAGGAGCCTGTCATTGCGCCCACAAACCCGATTGAACAATCGTAAGTGTCCGAAAATACTGGAAGGAAGCCAGCCACAAAATTGCATGCCAAGGAACCGAAGGGGAACATAACTAACAGTTATTAAGCGGACCCGCCAGGTCCGTATATGAATTGATATACATGCAGCGCCCATTATGCACGGCAAATCCCTGGCCTAGCAGGTTTCCTCACGTCCGTATTATTGAAGTTGTTTTGCAGAAGCGCCAAACAAACCTTCTTGCTGGGTAAGGGATTCGGCATGCATAATGTCGGCTGATATGGCCTACCTTGCTGATGTTTCGTGGTCACCGCCATAGAGAAATGTGTTATTTGTTAAAACAAATATAAACGCTCCGGCGATCATGCCGAGGCATGTTCGACAAGGGAGAATGATCTTGCGAGTTTTTAGAATTGGTCTATTGGCCTTATGGGCGGTAGTCTTGATGGTTCTTGCTGGCTGCGCAACCACTGCAGCTAACCGCACCAGTACCGGGAAGCTAGAACTGGATTTGGCAGTCAAAGGCAGCGAAGGGTTCGCGGTACTCAAGGTCATCTCAATGCGGCCTATCAGCTTACTTAATCCCAAGTGGGCAGGAGTAGACGTTCGTTCCAGTGGGGGAAGTTATTCCATGAATGACATTACCCAGCTCTACAACATGCTCATGAGCCGTCACGTTCCGACAGAATCTCTATATTTTGCCAAGCTTCCGGCAGGGCAATATGAAGTTACAGGTCTTGGAAGCGTGGGCCCTGGCCCAGGCCTGCTTCTTGCTGCCGTGATGAGTGACCACGCGAATGCCAGTCAAAAACTGCCTGGTTTTAAAGTCGAGGCGGGACGGCTAGCGAACTTGGGGACCATAGTGTACGAGCCAGCACTGGATAGCGTGCGACCGGAACAAATGATCCTGCTGCAAGGCTCGGTAGGGAAGAAAGCAGCATTGGATGCGCTGTTGGCCGAATCCAATCGAGTTACTTTGTCCTTGACTGAGGCGGGGGGATGGGACAAGCCGGCCTCTGCCGAAAGCGAAACTATTGTGTTGTCACAAGCCCGATCACTTGTTTCCATGCTAAATCTCAGAAACATGAATGGAAAGGTAATGGCAGGGTCTCATTTGGGCCTAGTACTCCATCGTTCCGGTCCTCAAGCTTGGAATCAGGAAAGTCTGGATACACTTGAGACTGTGTATTCCATTGCGCAAACAGCCGATGGTCAATTGATAGCGGGTAGCGCATACGGTAGATATTTCGTCAAAAATCGCCAAGGTATTTGGCACGACTATAACTTGGGAAGAGAAATCGGGCGGGTGGCTTACATCGAACCGCTTACCAATGGAGGGACAATCTTCATTACCGGGGATTTGAGCCAGAGTTGGGTGTGGCTGAAGAAATCATTAGAAGACTCCACTGAGATTCCAACAAAGATTGCAACAGTGGCAACTCCGCCAGACAACGTGTTGGCCAGTGGCACTGAGATATTTATTTATGCTATAAAAGGCGGCAGTACCATCACGCGAATAAACAAACAGACACTAGCAGTTAGTACGCAACCCGAGAAATTTCAATTGTTCGAATGGTCTCTCTTGCCCGATGGCCGCGTAATGCTGATAAGGCAAAGCGGGTTTGGTTTTAGTTGGTCTTCTTCCAGTGATGGATTGAAAACTTGGGAGCATACTGATAAATCTGCCCCATTCAGTAGCTATTGGTTAGATGCAAACCGTGCAGTGGCAATGGATTGGAAAATGGGGATTGTCAACGTAACCGATGTTCCGGTAAAAACGGCTGATGGTGGTCTTACATGGGAGCGTTTTGGGAACACGTTTGAAACCAAGCACTACCCAGGGCGAGTTATTTTTGCTGATGACCAGGAGATCATGCTGCAAGGCTGGGGCACCTTGTATTCATCGATAGATCAAGGCCAGACATGGCAACTTTTTTTTCCGTTGCAGTCCAAAAAATGATGTAGCAGGAACTTAACTGGTTCAGAAATACGTCATAAAAAGTCTGACCGGAGGCTGGTCTATTGCTTCCACGACTGCCAATCAAGTCAGCGGGATGATCCCGAGATGGAAACCGACTGATATAACAACGCGAACGCACAGCAAATCACTGTCGCTCGTTCAACCGCTTCAATACCGGGGCTATAGAGCCCCTAACCTTCTTTCAGACGGACGCTTAACAGCGGCGCTTAAAGCAAACGTTGAAGGTCTGCTTTCGCAACCCCGCAACTTCCGCTTAGGGTCGGCAGCACGAATTCACCGAATGAGGAAGCTGCCATTCAGGGACATCAAAGGCTGAATGGCAGGTTCTCGTTCTACTGTTGTCCGATGCAGACAGCGTGACCAGCGGCAGCAAAGGCCGATAACCCAAAGCCGACCAAAACCAACCCAGAAACCTTGTCCAGATTCGGTCGACAATGGATCGATTAGCCGGCGTTCGGCTAGGCGCGGCGAGTGGGCCGCGCCGAAATCGCCCGAGTGCGGCTGGTACAAGCTCTACGTCGATGGCGTGCAGCAGGCGCACTTGGGTGCCGACCTCGGAGTTCTCATCGGCGCGAGCGGTTTCGCGAGTTCACATTAGCGAACGCAGCGTGCTATCCTCGATGGTGATGGAAGCGTGGAACGAGATGCCCACGCCGGATGGAGGCAAGGTCGTGCGAAGAAAATATGGCTACTTACTGGCGGTCGCCGCGGTCGTGCTCGGCATCGGCGCCTATTTCTGGCTGAATGCGCCGAGCGAGGCGCCGGCGCCAGGGACCGACGTTGCTATATCGCTGCCACCCGTAGCGCCCATCGAGGCGCCGGCCGCGGCGGCGCCGTCGCCCGTTCACCCGATCGAAGCCGAAACACTCAGCGAGCCGCTCCCCGACCTTGCCAACAGCGACGCGCCGTTCCGTGAGGCCCTCATGGCAGCGCTGGGCAAGCCGTGGCTGGCGCTGATCCTGCCCGAAGAGATCATTCGCCGCTTCGTTGTGACCGTCGACAACCTGCCGCGGAAGGAGTTGCCCGCGGCGATCGTTCCCGTGAAGCGCGTCGCCGGAGCGTTCGAGGTTACCGGCAAGGACGAGACGCTGGCGATCGCCGCCAGCAACCCGGCGCGCTATCTTCCTTATGTGAAGCTCGTGCGTGCGCTTGACGCGGCGCAGCTCGTCGCCGTTTACCGCAAGTTCTATCCGCTCTTCGAACGCGCCTACATCGACCTCGGCTATCCGCAGGGCCAGTTCAACGACCGCCTCGTTGCCGCGATCGACGACCTGCTCGCCACGCCTGAAGTGGGCGGGCAACTCGCGCTGACGCAGCCGAAAGTCTTCTACGAGTTTGCCGACGACGACCTCGCGAAGCGCTCGGCGGGGCAGAAGATCCTGCTGCGCATGGGGCGCGAGAACGCCGCGGCGATCAAGGCGAAGCTGCGCGAAATCCGCGCCCTCGTTGCAGTCGGCTAGCGTGCGTTTGCGCCGATTCGAGGCGGCAATTGCACGGACTTCCCGGCTTCACTCTTTTTCTGGAAGCGCTGAAGGGTAGTTATCACCGAGTGCCGACACGCAAACCCTGCTTTTGCGTAACCCGTTCGGCATACGGCGTACAAATTCCAGGCGGGCGGATCGTTATCACCGGCAGCTCGGGGGCGTCGCTGACGCTGAACTCGGACCCCGCAGGCCCTCACCGCAAGATGTTCGGCAACTACTCCATGTCGAAGACAGCGGCCCATGCGGTCATGTTGGCCTTTGCACTTGCCATTGGAGACACGAACATCAAGGTCAATGCCGCGTGCCCCGGCTTTACCTCCACAGCGCTCAACAACTTCAACGGTACCCGTAGCGTTGAGGAAGCCGCGCGTGGGCCTGTGCGACTGGCCCTGATCGGTAATGACGGTCCGACAGGCATGTTCTCCGACGAAAACGGCCCGGCGCCTTGGTGATTCTGTCGGTAACGACCACTAGATGAGTTGCATTGCGAAGCAGTGAAGTTGGTTGAAGCGGTTACACATGGCGCAATTGACTGAGTGCTGTTCGGCCGAAACGGCAGTTGGTCAATCGGTCGGCGTCGGGCAGCAGTGGAGCGAGAAACTGCCATTCAGCCTTTGATGTCCTCGAATGGCGGCTTCCTCATTCCGCGAATTCGTGCTCCCGACCCTAAGCGGAAGTAGCCAGCTTAGGAAAGCGGGCGGTCAGAACAGTGAAAGTAACCGGACGTCGCGCGGGGTGACCAGCCTAAGCGATGACGGTTGTCGGCGGTCCGGTTGACTATCAAGTTAGCGTGCATTGCTTCTCCACAACGCAATGCGGCGACGATAATGAAGCAGTGAACCAATAGCTATCAGAAATTCGGAAAGATACTCCCACCACTCAAGGCTCAAGGCTAGCATTTCGATCGAGATTGTTAGAAGAAGCGCTACACATGTGCCAACCCATAGCCAAGCGGCCCAATTCCTGCCGAGAAATATGCCAACAGCAGAAACGAATGCAGTAACCGAAAAAACGAGGTTAATTGCAAGGGCAATTGTGAGAAGACGTTGAGCAGACTCCGCCTCTGCAACCAACTCAGGCGGAGGCCAACTGCCAGGAGGAATTGGCACTAAAGCCGGAGCAATAATCAGGCATCGGAATAAGAAGATGAAGCCGAAAACTGCAATGAGGACGGAGAACCAGCGGTCACTATTCATTTGCGCTCAAACGTGATAAGTAAGCGTCCCCGTGCAAGGCGGCATGGTAAAAGCAGGGGCGTATTCTCGGCGTTCACTTGACTGATGTTAGCGGCTATCGCTATCCAAGCCCTCTGTAGCTTTAGAAACCGTTTCGATTTCGCGAATCTCCTCTTGAGTTAGCGTCGTTCGCGCGTTTTCGAATGGAGGGCCAGCCTTTACAAGTTGAATGACTTTTTTTCCTGTTTCTGTTCTTAGCAGTTCATACCAGTTCTGCAAATCTTGTTCAGAAAAAATCTGTTTGTAATACGGCCTGAGCTTATCGATGATCGCATCGGAGGATAATTTGTCCTCCAAGCATTGGTAGTATGCGAAATTTTTGGGGTCGCGAGCTTTCAAGCTATAAACTGTGTTCTTTATCTCTGCCTCCATCGTTTGGGTAGTACCCATCATGACTATCATTTCTTTGATGTAGTCAATTTCTTCAGTGTTCGCATGCGCGAAACCATATATTGTCAGCAGCGTAATTGCTGTCGCAAATCGGATTACGTTCATAAGTATCTGGAGCGAAAAGCTAACAGTTAGTCAGACGCAAAAACGTCCGGGTTATTGCTAATAATACGGCCTAACTCTACGTAATGTATCGAATGACGTGAAGATTATCCTATGTGGGTCTCCCTATCAATTTCTAATCGTACGGACAGTGAATTCACCGTGGTCTTCTGTCTTTTTTCACAGAGAAATTCAACGTTAGCTGCTTTGCGCATCGCTACTAGCCACACCAGTGGCTGCTTTACGGCCGCTCAGGTGAAGGGCAGGAATTGGCCGGTAGTTCTCTTTGACATCGAAGTAGGTGTTTCAGTTGTAGGCGGTGCATATTTGTTCACGTTGTTTCTCCTGGCACTTAGCCTAACATTGCTCTCCAGTGGACCGCCTTCGGCGGCCGCTGAACTTTATCGTTAGGCACGTACACAGATAGGCCACCACAATGAACGAGGTTTCCAAAGATACTTTGCAGGTAATAGAAGAGTCCGCCGCTGTGTGTCAAAACGCCGCTGCAGGGACCATGAATTCGACCCTGGATTTCGATGAGCCATCAATTTTTAAAATAGATGCCTTAATTTCAAAGGGTTGGAGTGTCGGGACAGTGAACAGCCAAACGATCCAGGTATGGGGTTGCTTTCTTGGGGAAGCGATGAGGCACACCCTGAAGGGGCGATGGGTACAAACCGAATCTGGTTTGGGAGTTGCTGTTGGCAATCACGTTGCCCATCCACTAGCAAAAGTGGATAAGCGATTTTCGCTTGGCGAAAGTGAATCTATCTCTCATTTTTACCGGACGTTCAAAGCAATGGTGGCCTCCAGTTGAGACCAGTGTCAATCTCTTCTGCCAAGAGGGATTGCGGAACCGGCGTGGCTGGTTTCCTCAATCGCCCTTGTGCTGTAGCCCCTTACCTCCAACGTTAGAGAAGAACAATAGGAGAATTGCGTGGATCCATTTACCCGTGAATTGCTCGCACTAGGCATATCAATTCCCATTGGATTGCTTGGAGGATGGTTGTCATCGAAAAAACAGAGCACCAACGATCCAAGTTTGCCCGTCAGGTTTTATCCTAAAAACCGTAGTTGAAATGGGGTGGCAGGCTGAACACTTTATTTGGCAAGGGTTACAGCGAATCGATGCTATCTGCGGAGTAGTTGAAACGAATTCGCCAAAAGCCTTGCGGCACAAGGTTTACAGCCCAAATCGCGCAGTCAACTGCGGTTTTTAGGTTTATTTGTCGATGTTTCATAACTCGAATATCCGGAAATTGCGCCGTTATGGCGAAGACCGGAAAGATTTTCCGCGTCGCGAGCAGTTTCTGGCCGGTTTCTTTCTCTGTTTTTTTATTTCGTTTGCATTGGCGGTATTTTTTCTGCCGGGTTCGGGAATCTTTGAAAAAGTATATGAACGACAGCACGACCGCTTATATCCAGCAGGCAGTACAAAGTGCTGCCAATGATATTGCCATTGAGGTGCGTGTTCGCTGCCAAAGTAGTCTGATAAAGCGGTGATCAAAGCTAACCCTGCGTATTTGGGCTTCCCCTAAAAGCAAAGAAACTAATCGATAAGGATGGCAGGTAGGAAGCGCATGCAGTCGTATATCCAGCATCGCTAGAGGGCTCTCGTTGGCCCGTGCCGACATGGAATCTGCTCACGGAGCGCCAACTTACCAAAGCGGCAGCCGAACTTCTTCGCCGTCCTGAGCGTCCGCTTTCGCATTTCGGCAACGACAGCAACGGGTCGGGAGCACGAATTCACTGAATGAAGAAGCTGCCATTCGGGGACATGAAAGACTGAATGGCAGGTCATCCGTCACTGCTGCCCGATGCCGACAGACGGGCCAGTGGCCGGATTGGCCGATCAGCTGCCTCAAAGAATGCTGATTGAGTCAGCAGGGTGATCACGACCGCCCAGGTTCCATTCCAGCAGAAACAAAAACCTGCTCGCCGGCGTACACTCGCCCTTTTAATTTCAGCAAACCGTCATCATGGAGCAGACATGGCGCATTCCCCACTCAGACGTTCATTGTTATTAGGCGCATTGGCCTGGCCGCTGGCCGGGCTGTGCGCGCCGGGCAGGCAGGAGGATTCGGCGGCGCAGGCAATTCGCCGGCGGCTGGCGGAACTGGAACGCGCCTCCGGCGGCCGGTTGGGTGTGTGCGCCATCAACCGCGCCGACGGCAGCCGCATCCTCTACCGGGCGGATGAGCGGTTTGCCTTCTGCAGCACCTTCAAAGCCATGGTTGCCGCCGCCGTGCTCAAGAAAAGCATGGGCGACGGCAGCCTGCTGCAACGCCGGTTGAACTGGCGTCAGGCGGATCTGCTCAGCTGGTCGCCGATCACGGAAAAACATGTGCCCGACGGATTGACGGTTGCCGAGTTATGCGCGGCCGCCGTGCAATACAGCGACAACACCGCAGTAACCGTGCTGACGAAGATGCTGGGCGGCCCGGAGGCTATTACCCGCTTCGCCCGTTCAATCGGCGATCGGAAATTCCGCCTCGACCGTTGGGAGCTGGCACTGAACAGCGCCATTCCCGGCGACGCGCGCGACACCACCACCCCGGCGGCCATGGCCGGTTCGCTGCAACGGCTGGTGTTCGATGACGTACTGGCCGCACCGCAACGGACCATGTACATCGACTGGCTGAAAGGCAATACCACGGGTGACGCCACCATTCGCGCCGGCGTGCCCAAAGGCTGGGTCGTCGGCGATAAAACCGGCAGCGGCGCTTACGGCACCACCAACGACATCGGCGTCATCTGGCCACCGTCAGCCGCGCCCATCGTGCTGGCCGTCTACTTCACCCAGAAACAACCCAAAGCCGAAGCCCGCCGCGACGTCATTGCTGCCACGACGCGGATTGTGGTGCAGGGGTAAGTTGGGGTATTCGGTAAATCGACTCACCTTGGCGAACATGTTTTATGTTCCCCGAGGATGGGTGTGCTTACGCCTGTGCAAAGCGTGAGTCAGCGGCCGCCCGGCGTCGGCTGCTCGTTGCGCGGATCGGGCGGCAGACAACGATCAATCGCTTCCTTTAGCGCTGGGCGGACAAGCGAAGACATGAAAGCACCTGCACGAATCACCGGGGGCGGGCGCTGCAGCGTCAAAAGGTGGTCAATTTCCCCGCAATGAAGAATTTGGCTTTCAGAGAGTTGTCGACACGAAAAGTAAAAGTCGTTTCACTCATGGCGTTGCCTTTATGTGTTACATGGCAACTACAGAGCAACGCATAAATTGGACACAGCAAGATCGAACTTGTTTGGTTTTAGAATTTCGTGAACCAAGATCATCGCTTTATGAGATGTTTTCGTAAATTTTACTAAAAACACTCCGGCTGTAAAGCCCGTAAAACCGTTTTCATGAACTGACAAATTATTGATATGAACCATAAAAAATAACTATAATATATTGATTTTTATGTTAAATAGCATAAAAATAAAACTAACTTATATGGAACTATTTCTAGAACTAGCTATTCGCCATTCAATATAATTGCTTCCATACCTACTTTTAGGAGCAGTTGAAATGGACTCGATCCTTGAAATTTTGAAAATCTTCACCCGCTTGGCGGACAATCCACTGGCTCTACTTGGTCTCTTTGCTCTTGGCGCCCTCGCTCTTGTCGCTTGGGCGATATACGCGCTTATTGTTACTGTTAAACAAAAAGGGAAGGGCTAGTACATGGCTTACGCATGGGCAAAGATGCCGTCGACCTGGGCTCGAATTCCGGTCGATGGAACCGTATTGGGGGAGAATCCAGACAAAAGTCACGGACTTCGGGGTATCTCATGGCGAAGCCATAAAAGCACCGGTGCAGCAGGACTGATAGTCCTCCTCGCACTATCGATTCTGTTAAACCAAAGTCAAAAGAACAGACCGGCCGCCAACACCAATCTGGTCCTCGCTAGCTATACAAATCTGGAGGAAATGACAGGTTTATCACGGCTGTTAATTTCTCGATCGCTGCGACTCCTGGAAGAGTTGCAGGTAATCAATACTGTGAGAATTGGGAATGCTTGCGCCTACGAACTACTCGGTGTTGAACGTAACGGAGGATGGTGTTCGGCTCCCCAAGAATATCTTCTAAGCGGTACTACTTATCTGCAAAAGCTGCAAGGAATCCGAGAGAGTCTCAGGAGGCGTTCGAGTTTGTATGCAATGAAGTTGTACATTTTGCTTTTAGTTTTTAGAGACCAAAGATCAAACGTTACTCGGATCAGTTACGAGAAAATCGCTGAATATACCGGCATGCGCAGGGAGGATATTAGTGTGGCTTGGCAAATCATCGCTGCCCTTCAACTCGGTTACTTGGCCGACGACAACGAAGTGCCACTGAAGGTGGGAGAACGGAGTCATAATCGATATCGAGTTCGCGGACTGAGGGCACAGTTTTAGGCGAGTGAATAACTGTTGCCTGAAACTCGGAGTTGGTTGTTTCGAATCGAGTTGAGCCGTTCGTGATATGAGGTTCAAGCCCATCTGACCTAGTCCCAGAAACTAGTCTGAAACTGATAATGGCTGATCCCCGGTGCCGGAAGCGTCCGCTTTGCTGCGGCTCCGGTAGGCTTCGGCCAGTTCCTGGGCGAGCGGCGGCGCGAGGCCGAGGTGGGCGAAGAGCGGGGTGAGGTCTAGGGTTTGCCGGCCGAGGCGGGCGGCGGCGGAGAGCAGGGTGAGTTCTTCTTCGGCGCCGGGGTCGAAGTTTTCAGGCGGGGCGAGGTAGCCGCTGGCGGGGATGGCGGGGGCGTAATGCGCGGTGAATTCGATGTCGACGGCGTGCCCGAGATCGCCGAGATCGCAGGTGAGGGTGAGGTCGAGGTTGGGGGCCATGCCGGGCGTGGTTCAGGGGAATGGAAATGGGGGTTCAATCTTTGCTTGAATCGCGTAATTGTGATTAGACAATTATTTCTAACATTAAACAAGTAAAAATTACAATCGAAGCAAAAAAGAACCGGCCGAGGCCGGTTAGAGGTGAATACTGTGAAGGCTTG
>JAVBSG010000008.1:0-87377 GCA_031547245.1 Propionivibrio sp. | reverse complement strand
CTGAACAAGCATTCCGGAAAACGGTCTCAGACACCAGATCAACGATGAACCAATGAATTCCAGGGGAAATGAAACATGAATCCTGATTGGCAGGAATTTTTAAAAGCAAAGGGCGGCCGCATCGACGGCTCAACGGTTTCGGATTTCGGCAATGCCGGCGCAGAACTCGCCGCCGCGCGCGATGGCACGATCATCGCGCCGCTTTCTCATCTGGGGGTGATCGAGTGCTCCGGCGACGACGCCAAGACTTTCCTTCAGAATCAACTGACCAGCGATGTCAACCATCTGGCCGCCGACGCTGCCCAGCATTCCTCCTGGTGCTCGCCGAAGGGCCGGATGCTGGCCAGCTTCATCCTCTGCCGCGGCAACCTGGGCTACCTTGCGTTGCTGTCCGCCGACCTGCAGGAGTTCGTCCAGAAGCGCCTGCAAATGTACGTGCTGCGTTCCAAGGTAAAAATCGTTGGCCGCACCGAAGACTGCAGGCTTATCGGCCTCTCCGGGCCGCAGGCGGAAGCCGCGTTGCGGGAAGCCGGCTTGCCGGTTCCCCCGGAAGCAATGCGCGCTACCGATATTGCGGACGGCAAGCTGATCCGGCTGGACGATACGCGCTTCATCATCATCGCCGGCAACGGCGTGGTGGCGGATATCTGGCAAAGCCTCTCCGCCCTGGCAAAGCCCGCCGGCACCCCGGTCTGGCACTGGCTGGACATTCGGGCGGGGATTCCGCGGATCGCCGAGGCAACAAAGGAAGCCTTCGTGCCGCAGATGGCCAACATCGACAAGATCGGCGGCGTTAGCTTCCACAAGGGCTGCTACCCTGGCCAGGAAGTCGTTGCGCGCACCCAATATCTGGGCAAGGTCAAACGGCATCTTTACCGCTTCCATGCCAACGGCCCGGTCGCCGCCGGCATGCCGATTCACGCACCAGAAAACGCGGAACCGCCCTGCGGCACGATTGCCAATGCCGCGCCGTCCCCCGGCGGCGGTTACGACGGGCTGGCGGTGATTCTGGAAGGCATGGCCGGCGACGGTGCGTTCAAACTGATCGTCCGACCGGACTCTCCCATCGCTCTGGAAAATATCGCCGCCGTGGGCGAAAAGTAATCCCGAACCGCTGGCGGCAAAAATCGGATCGATGACATGAACTCAAAATTCGTACTGGCCCTCGATCAGGGCACCACCAGTTCGCGCGCCATTCTGTTCGACCATGCGGGACGCATTGCCGGCGCGGCGCAAAAGGAGTTCGTGCAGATCTATCCCCAACCCGGCTGGGTCGAGCACGATCCAATGGAAATCTGGGGAACGCAGATCGGCGTCGCCCGCGAGCTGCTGGAAAGGCTGCGCGTGCCCCCTGAAGCCATTGCCGCCATCGGCATTGCCAACCAGCGAGAAACGACCATCGTCTGGGAGAAAGCGACCGGCAAACCCGTTTACAACGCCATCGTCTGGCAATGCCGGCGCACCGCGGATAGTTGCGATGCGCTCAAGGCGCAGGGGCTCGAGGAATATATCCGGGAAAACACCGGACTGGTCATCGACGCCTATTTCTCCGGAACGAAGCTCAAGTGGATTCTCGACAACGTCGAAGGCGCCCGCGCCCGTGCGGCCAAGGGGGAACTCCTGTTCGGCACGGTCGACTCGTGGCTGATATGGAACCTGACGCGCGGCGAGGCGCACGTCACCGATTACTCCAACGCCTCGCGCACGATGCTGTTCAGTATCCGCACCCTTCAGTGGGACCAGACGATTCTCGCCGCTCTGGACATCCCACCGGCGATGCTGCCCGAAGTCCATCCTTCCAGCGGCGTTTACGGCCATACCGATGCCACCACATTCGGCGGTGTAGTGGCCATCCCGATCACAGGTGACGCCGGCGACCAGCAAGCCGCGCTTTTCGGTCAGGCCTGCTTCAACGACGGCATGGCCAAAAACACCTACGGCACAGGCTGTTTCATGCTGATGAATACTGGCGAAAAACTCGTCCCTTCGAAGAACGGCCTGCTGACGACCATCGCCTGGGGGGTCGATGGCAAGGTCGAGTATGCGCTGGAGGGCAGCATCTTCGTAGCAGGCGCGGCCATTCAGTGGTTACGCGATGAGTTGAAGTTGCTCGACAACGCCGCCCAATCCGAAGAACTGGCAAACGCCGTTGCCGACACCAACGGCGTCTATGTCGTCCCGGCATTTACGGGGCTGGGCGCCCCTTATTGGGACATGTACGCGCGTGGCGCCATCGTCGGGCTGACCCGCGGCGCCAACCGCAACCACATCGTACGCGCCACGCTCGAGTCGATCGCCTTTCAGACGAAAGACGTTTTGATGGCCATGGAAGAAGATTCCGGCATCACCCTCAAATCGCTCAAGGTAGACGGCGGCGCAGTCGCCAACAATTTCCTGATGCAGTTTCAGTCCGATATTCTCGGCGTGTCCGTTGATCGCCCGGTAGTCACCGAAACGACTGCCATGGGCGCCGCCTTCCTAGCCGGCCTTGCCGTCGGATTCTGGAAAGACAAGGCCGAAATTACCGCTCAAAGGAATGTTGACCGAACCTTCAATCCAATAATGACTGAAATAGTCCGTGAAATCAGATACGAAGGCTGGAAAAAAGCGGTGAAACGCTCTCGGGACTGGGAGAAGAGCGAGAACTGACCCAGAAACCCAGATCGAAATTCGGGCTTGACGAATTTTTCACTTTCCACGAAATACACTAGCGACAACGCACGATTTTCACCGAATCGTGCGTTGTCGAAATAAGGAATAACCAATTTATCAACGCTCGCGTTTCATGGTATAAACGCGCACTTAAATAAAAGAGTGTTGGGGTATCGATGCCCTTTGGCTTCTACATCATCATGGCGGCGCAATTTTTTTCCGCGCTGGCCGACAATGCGCTTCTGATTGTTGCCATATCCGTTTTGCGCGAAATGCACGCACCGCAGGCCTATGAACCGCTGCTGAAAACCTTTTTCACGGTCTCATACGTTGCCCTCGCCGCGTTTGTCGGCGCATTTGCTGACTCGATGCCCAAATGGCGGGTCATGTTCATCAGCAACGCGATCAAGATCGTTGGCTGCGCCATGATGTTTTACCATGTTCACCCGTTGATCGCCTATGCCGTGGTCGGACTGGGAGCGGCCGCCTATTCGCCGGCCAAATACGGCATCCTTACCGAATACCTACCGCACCGCCTGCTGGTCGTTGCCAATGGCTGGATCGAAGGCCTGACGGTGGGCGCCATCATTCTTGGCGTCGTGATCGGCGGCACCCTCATCAAACCCAACGTTGCCCAAGCCTTGCTGGGCTTCGACTTGCCTTTGATCGATACCGGTATCGATACCGTTGACGAAATGGCGCTGTGTTTCGTCGGCGGATTCTATATTCTGGCCTCGATCCTAAATTGCTACATCCCGGAAACACAGGCCGATCATAAGGTTCTGCACCGCAATCCCTGGTATCTGCTGCGCGAATTCAACCACTGCCTGATGCTGCTCTGGCGGGACCGCCTCGGGCAGGTTTCACTGGCGGTCACTACCCTGTTCTGGGGAGCCGGCGCGACGCTGCAATTCATCGTGATCAAATGGGCGGAAGTCTCTCTTCACCTGGATCTTTCCCAATCCAGCCTGCTTCAAGGCGTGGTGGCCATCGGCGTGGCCATCGGCGCCGCAGGAGCTGCCCGGACCATCACCTTGCGCAAGTCGGTCAAGGTCATCCCGCTCGGCATCGCCATGGGCATCATCGTGCTGATAATGAATTTCGTGCCGACCCGGGAGCTGGCCATCCCCTTGCTGATCCTTATCGGCTGCATTTCCGGCTACTTCGTCGTACCGATGAATGCCCTGCTCCAGCACCGCGGACATATCCTGATGGGAGCGGGCCATTCGATTGCCGTACAGAATTTCAACGAAAACCTGTCGATCCTGATCATGACCGGCTTTTATTATGTGATGATAAGAGCAGACATCTCGATTCATTGGGTCATCACGCTGTTCGGCCTGTTCGTCAGCGCCAGCATGTTGCTCGTCAAACGCCGGCACGCGCGCAACCAGAGTGAACATAACGACGTCGCGCATCTGGACGACACCGCCGGGCATCACTAGGTAGCCGTCGTTAACTTAACTCCCGCATCATCGCCCGCGCCCGGCACAGATCTTCCCAAGCCTTCGCCTTGTCGGGCAGATTGCGCAAGAGATAGGCCGGGTGATAGGTCACCACTGCCGGAATTTCCTGCCCGCTCTCGCGGTAGGTCAGGGTTTTGCCGCGCAGGCTGGCAAGCGAGCCCTCCTGTCCCAACACCGAATTGACCGCCGCTCGACCGAGCAGAACAATCAGTTTTGGCTGAAGCAGGACGATCTGACGCTGCAGGTACGGAAGGCAGGCAGCCATCTCCGCCGCCTCCGGCGTGCGGTTGCCTGGCGGCCGGCATTTCACCGCATTGGCAATGTAGACATTCTCGCCGCGTTTGAGATCGACAGCTTCCAGCATGGCATCAAGCAATCTGCCGGCTTGCCCGACGAACGGTTCGCCGCGCGCATCCTCCTCCGCGCCGGGGCCTTCGCCGATGAACAACCAATCGGCCTCCTCGTCCCCCACGCCGGGAACCGCTTGCTTGCGCCCTTGGCACAAACCGCATGCACGGCAGTCGCGAATATTCTGGCGCAGTTCATCCCAGTTCATGCCGGAAACCGGCGTCTGCTCCGCCTTCTTGGCGTTTGACGGGCCAAGCAGCTCTACCGGTTGCGCCCCGCTTTCAGACTGCACATGTTCTGATTCAACGGCATTCGATGCGGCTTCATTTCGCGCCGCAGAAGGCTGTGCGCGCAACACCCAGTGTGGCGACAGGCCCATTTCCTTCAGCATTTCGTGACGCGATAGGCTCATGCCCGAATCTCCTCCAGTTTTCGAGTCAGCACCAGCGCATCCTCGCGTCCTTCGGCTGCCGGGTAATAACCTCGCCGGACACCGATCTGCGCAAACCCATACTGACGATAAAGGGACAGCGCCTTGTCGTTGGATGGCCTGACTTCCAGCAACATACCCAGTGCCCCCGACTGTCGCGCAACCACCATGGCCTTATGCAACAAACGCGCGCCGAAGCCCATGCCATGGCGTCTTTCCGCCACGCTGATGTTGAGCAGATGCGCTTCGTCGACTGCCACCATGAGCACAAAATAACCGATCAATTCGCCACCAAGCCTGCAAACCCAGCAACTGTAGCCACTACGGATTGAATCGGCAAAATTCGCCCGGCTCCAGGGGTGCGAATAAACCCGGTATTCAATCCGTAGTACATCATCAAGATCATGCTCTGCCATGGGAAGCATCTCGACGAGCGGCTCAGAGATGGCGTTCATTAGGCTTTGCCCCCCTCTGCCAGACGTTCGGCCACCGTTTTGGCCACCTTGTCGCGGACATAAAGCGGCGCAGCGTCGGCGGGATCGATCCGCTCACCCTGTTCCAGACGCGGCGCAGCCAACCGGACGACAAATTCCGCATGCGGCAATATATTCGGCTGCCAACCCGTAACGACGCTGGACAGACGCTCGCGCAACTCAGGATAGGCAACAAACCCGTTGCCACAAGCCGTCCATCCGCCGGAATCCGGCACAGGCACGGCTTCCGGCGCATACACGCCAATAGCGCCCTGCAAAAGGCCATGACTGAACACCCCGCAATACACTTCTCCCATGCGCGCATCCAGCGCCACGACCACCCGTTCCGCGCCGCTCGCCAGCGCCATGGCATCAAGCGTGCCGACTCCCAGAAGCGGCAAATCACGAGCAAAAGCTAGCCCCTGTGCCACGCCGCAGGCGACGCGCAGTCCGGTAAACGACCCTGGCCCCATGCCAAAGGCAATACCATCAAGATCGCCGAATCCCAGGCCTGCCTCTTTCAAGGCAATTTCAGCGGCAGGCAGCAACGCGGCGGAATTGGCGATTTTATCCGGACAATTGCGGGCGATGACTTTCCCATCCAGCCAAAGCGCAATGGATCCCGGGTCGGTCGCCGTTTCAAGTGCAAGAATCTTCATACGGCTATTTTACCCTGCAAGCCACGCATTCCCCTCCACCCTCTAGCCGTTAAGTGGCTTTTTGCCAGTCCGCATGACACGCCGATGGGAATCCGGCACGAATCGAAAGAAAACAAGGATCTGCCGGGAACCTCACCCTCCTTTACCACTCGAAAACAGCACGCTCTCCACAACGGAATATCCATTTCGGGTAGAGGGTAAATACGGTTCCCTGTTCCACCCCGCTGCCTTCATTCCCATCAGTCAGGAGGATTTTCATGAAAACACGAAATCTCGCCAGCCTCGCCCTGTTTTCCGTAATTCTTTCGGCATGTTCAAGCTACGGCGACCATGCGGCAACGGGAACTCCGGCAAGGGTGGCCAACGGCGTGCTCACCGGCGGCAACGGTATGACGCTATACACTTTCGACCGCGATGTATCCGGCAACAACAAGAGCGTCTGCAACGACATGTGCGCCAAAAACTGGCCGCCGCTGTTGGTCGGTATAGAAGGTGAAGCCCGTGGCGCATACAGCATCGTCACGCGTGACGACGGCAGCAGGCAATGGGCCTACAAAGGCAAACCGCTCTATTTCTGGTCCAAGGACGCGAAGCCGGGCGACAAGACCGGTGACGGATTCAACAATGTCTGGCGCGCCGCCAGACCCTGAGAGAGAGAGAGATTGCCCAACTGACCATATTCAGGCAAGGAGAAATTCTATGAATACGACATTGCGTGTATCCGCTTCGGCTTTGCTCGCCGCTCTCGTGTTTGCGGGGTCTGCCCCTTCATACGCCGCTGATCCCAAAATGAGCTTTTTCGTTACCAGCGAAGGATCGGGGAAAGGCGGCGACCTGGGTGGTCTCGCCGGTGCAGACAGGCGCTGCCAAACCCTGGCCGAATCCGTCGGCGCAGGCAAACGCACCTGGCATGCCTATTTGAGTACGACTGCGACTCCCACCTCCCGCGCCGTCAACGCACGCAGCCGCATCGGCAAAGGGCCCTGGTACAACGCCAAAGGCGAACTCATCGCCCGCAATATCGATAATTTGCACCGCGACAACCGGATCAACAAGCAGACCGCGCTCACCGAAAAAGGCGAAATCGTCAACGGCCGCGGCGACAATCCGAACCAGCACGACATCCTGACAGGATCGGATTCCCAAGGCATGGCATTTCCGGCCGGATTGGACACGACCTGCGGCAACTGGACGCAAAGCACCGGAGGGTCGGCGCTGGTTGGGCATCATGACCGCGTGGGTCTTGACGAACTACCGCCGGCAAAGTCATGGAATCAATCACACCCATCGCGCGGATGCGACGTAGACTCCCTGCGCAGTACCGGCGGCAACGGGCGATTCTACTGCTTCGCTGCTAAATGAAGCGCTTGCGGCAGATGTAACGCGTTTTGGGGCTTCTCATACGAGAAGCCCTGACAGGAATCGCCATGTGCCGGAACGTATCGTGTGCAGCGGCACTCGATACGATGTCTTTCCTTTGCATGGTTTTTCGTCACTTGTTATTTTCCGTACTCAAAAAACGGACAGATGGAAGATATCGGACAGACCAGTAATGATGATCTGCAGGCCTATGCAAAAGGTAAGGAATGCCACCAGCTTGTTTATGATGAGGCTCGAAGAATGGTCCAGGCGGTTCAACAGCCTGTTTCCCTGAGAAAAAACGAGATGAAGAATGCCGCAGAGCACGGCAATCACCAGGGCGATGATCACGTAGTTGATCGCCATGCGCGGCAGTCCATCCTTCGCAGGCGTCATGGCCATCAGGGTAAAAACGACCGAGATGCTTCCGGGGCCGAAGCAGATAGGGAATGAAATCGGATAGAACACCTTTTCTTCGACGCTGCCGAGATGGATCGTGTCGATCGCCTGCTTGCCTTCGGACGTAGCGCTTGTTTTCGGGTCGGAAAGCCACTCGAAACCGGTTTTGCATATCAGGATTCCACCAGCCAGCTGGATGACCGGAGTTGCCAGATTGAAAAGCAGCAGAACGAGTTTTCCTACGATCAGACTGTAAAGGCCTATCAACAGGCAATTGACGGTGATTTTCTTGACGATCGCCTTTCGCTGCGCATCGTCCAGCCCCTTCAAAAAATCGTTGACGATGAAACCGTTGCCGATCGGATTGAGCACCGGAAACAGTGCCAGAAAACACGACATGAACGTGTAAGCAGCATCCGTCAGCGACATGTTGTCATTCCTTGTTCATCCCTTCAAAGCCCTCCATTGCCTGCCGTACGGACAAGGCCAGCCCCACGTCGGTTCCCAGGGCAACCAACTTTACCTTTTCCCTGCACGCCCGCAAAGCTTACAGCCGACTTCGCCGGCTGCGACCGGGAAGTCGCACAGGCCATCGGGGGCTATTTTCCAGTCTTTACCGGTGGTTTGCCCTGCTCAACCTTTTTACCGCTGCCATGAACGCCGACTGGACACTTCCGTTTCGACTTGCTGGTCGAACCGTCTTTACAGACGAACGTCTCTCCGCTGCAGTGAGCGACTCCACCCTTCTTTCCCGAGCATGGCGTGTTTCCTGCCAAGGCCAGCTGCGCGAAGAAGGCCAAAACGAACAGAACGATTGTTTTTTTCATATCCCCCCCTTATATACCATCACGTTCCGCCACTTTATACGGCTTTTCTGCAACGAACCACCTCCGGAATATTTTCCTGCAGGATCAACGAGAACCTATCGCCGACGCATTGAGGGCGCAACGAATCTCGCACACCAGAACGGCTGTTTGTGGTGGAATCCGCAGGCACGTTGATGAAAGAGACTCTCTGCTATGAACCCGTCGCCTCCCGTTGAAATTGCCCGGCAATTGGCGAAAGCCTGCGCCGCGCTTGAGCGCAACTTCGCCGGAACGCTTCAGGCCATACACTTGTTCGGCTCGGCGGTTGACGGCGGCCTCAAGCCGGATAGCGACATCGATTTGCTGGCGACCGTGGGGACTACGCTGACCAAACCGGTTCGGCGTTCGTTGATGATGGACCTGCTTTCGGTCTCGGCGCTCCCCGGCAACAGCGGTTCCGATCGCCCGCTTGAAGTGACGGTTGTCCTTCGAGACGAGGTGGTGCCCTGGCGCTACCCCCCGCTACGCGAACTCCAATTCGGGGAATGGCTCCGGGACGAGTTGGAGGCTGGCTGTATCCAACCCGCCATCCTCGATCCTGATCTTGCCGTGTTGCTGACGCAGGTACGGCGAAACAGCGTCACGTTGATAGGCGGGCCAGCCTCCGAGCTGTTCGATCCGGTTCCCCGGAACGATCTGGCGAAGGCGTTTTCCGACGCCCTTGCGCAGTGGAACGTTGAAGCAGATTGGCAGGGGGACGAACGGAACGTGGTGCTTACGCTGGCGCGCATCTGGTTCAGTGTCGCCACGGGCGGGATCGCCCCCAAAGATGTCGCCGCCGCATGGGCGCTTGAACGCCTGCCGGAAATGCATCGCCCCGTGCTGGCAGGCGCGCGGGCGTCCTATCTGGGAATTTCCGGTGACAACCTGGCCGAGAACGGCATGCAGGTGGCTGCGTGGATACGCTACGTCAAGGAAACGATAGGGAAAATCGGCGTGCCCACCTGACCAGGAGATGAAGCATTCCCCCCCAGGTTAACCAGGAACGATCAACGGGACGTGCGGGGCGCAGTCCCGAGGCATCGCCCCGGTCAAGCGCGGATCGGGCTGCACTTCGATTTGGATGGCATAGGGCGTGAAACCTGATCGCGTGTAGAAGCCAAGAGCCGATGGATGATCCAAGGTACAAGTATGTACCCAGAATCGTTCAATCGGCCGCGACCAGGCCCGCTCGATCGCTTCGTTCATCAGGGTTCGGCCAATGCCTTTGCCCAACGCCTCCCCGGCCAGGCCGAAAAAGGCGAGTTCGCAAGCGACCGGCTGGCGAAAGTCCAGCTCCAGAATGCCAACGTCGCTATCCCCTTGCTGGAGAGCAAAGATCTCGACGCGGGAATCGTCGAGAATCGACCGGAGTTCTTGATCGGGCATGACTAGCCGGGAATACCAAAGCCAGTCCTCGCCGATTGTCTTGAAGAGCTTCCGGTATCTTTCAGAACCGGGGCGGCTGAGAGACTGAAGCCGAAAGTTCGCCGGGTAAGGCTGAGATGGGCGCAGTTCCGGGCGCTCCAGCATTTCCAGGCAGGTTACGACGGTGGCCACATGGCCCGGTTCAACAGCCGAATAGCCGTTCGGCAAAGCGGGAAAAACGTGATTCGATTGCATGGGTCCTCGATGTGCTAAGTGGGGCTGCCGCACTGGCGCTGTCCGATAGACGAGAATGCGGCAGGAACGAAGGCTATCACGGTAATGTCAGCCACGCCGAGGCCTTCCGTCATTCAGCATCACCGATCGTACGGTCACCGCGCCAGCGACACATCGTGAACATGTGCGGCGTCTGTGCGCAGCCAATCGAGAAAGTCCTTCAGATGCCTGGGCTTATCCGCATCCAAAGGCACGAGCGCATAGTACCTCGCCCCCTTGGCGCGCAATTCCGGAAACGGCGCCTGCAGGCGAGCCGCCTCGCAATCGGTTTCCAGCGTTGGAAACGGCCCGATGCCGACTCCCAGGCCGTCAACCGCCGCTTGCAGCGTTACGAAGAAATGATCAAACCTTAGCATGCGGATCGGGCGCAATCCCGCTTGGCCGATAGTCTCCAGCCAGGCCTCCCAGTCGCCTGGGCGTGTTTCGGTGGTCAACCAGGTCAGTGTTGCGAGCTGCTCGACCCGTTCGAGCTTTGTACGCGCTATCAGCGCCGGACTCGCGATAACGGTATTCTGCTCTTCCAGCAGCAGCCAGCTTTGAAACTGCCCGCCCGCCGGAACATAGCGCCGGATCGCCAGATCGAAGCTGCCGCGTAACGCCGGCTCGGTCGACATCGCTGTCGATACGCGTACATCGACGTCCGGGCGAATTTCGGCAAAGCGCGCCAACCGTGGAATCAACCAGCGCATGGCGACCGTTGCCGACGCGCTGACGCGGATCACCTTGATATCTTGGCTCTTTCCGTAGCGTTCAGCCGAATCTGCGACATGGTCGAAGGCTGCGCTGATTTCGCGGGCAAATGCCCGTGCATGGGGTGTCGCCATCATGCTCGTGCCTTCCTTCGCAAAGAGAGGCTGGCCCAGCCAGTCCTCAAGGATCGCGATATGCCGGCTGACCGCCCCGTGCGTCAGATTCAGCTCGCGCGCCGCTGCCGAATAGCTGCCCGCACGCGCGGCGACCTCGAAAATGCGCAGCGCGTTCAGCGGAGGAAGTTTGTGTCGCATCCTGATGGCCTATCTGTCAGTTTTTTTCATAGATATCGATAAATTTTATCGATTGTGTGCGAAAAATAATCACTATACGCTGGGAATCACTTAACCAGAAAGCACTCCTCCATGTCAGAACCTCTTGTTGTCAATTCCCGAAACTATCGGATGCCCTCCGCTCCCGCGATCGTCGTTTGCGTCGACGGCTGCGAACCGGAATACATCAACCAAGCGATTCTCGCCGACATGGCCCCCTTTCTTGCGAGCCTGCGCGAATCCGGCACCGTGCTGACGGGCGACTGCGTCATGCCATCGTTCACCAACCCGAACAACCTTTCGATCGTCACCGGCGCGCCACCCTCGGTACATGGTATCTGCGGCAATTTCTTCTTCGACGAAGAATGCGGCGCCGAAGTCCTCATGAACGACCCGAAATACCTGCGTGCTCCGACGATCCTTGCGGAGATGGCACGCATCGGCCAGCGCGTCGCAGTCGTTACCGCGAAAGACAAGCTGCGCGGGCTGCTCGGGTATGGCTTGCGCGGCATCTGCTTCTCCGCCGAAAAAGCGGACGAAGCGCAACTGGACACGCACGGCATCGAACGGATCGTCGAACGCGTCGGCATGCCCGTGCCATCGGTGTACAGCGCGCAGCTCTCGGAATTCGTCCTGGCGGCAGGCCTGGAATTACTGCGCAACGAACGCCCGGACCTGATGTACCTGTCGACCACTGACTACGTGCAACACAAGCACGCCCCCGGCACGCCCGAGGCGAACGACTTCTACGCGATGATGGACGGCTACTTCGCGAAGTATCACGAAATGGGCGCCGTGTTCGCGATCACCGCCGATCACGGCATGAACGCGAAGACCGACGCGGCAGGCCGGCCAAATATCGTTTACCTGCAGGACAGGCTCGATGCGCGGTTCGGCGCGCAACGCACGCGAGTGATCCTGCCCATCACCGATCCGTATGTCGTGCATCACGGTGCGCTGGGTTCATACGCCACGGTCTACGTGAGCAACCCCGAACAACTAAGCGAAATCAACAGCTTCATCGAGAACATCGCGGGTGTCGAGGCAGTATTGACGCGCGCCGAAGCCTGCAAACAGTTCGAGCTCCCCCCTGACCGCATCGGCGACCTCGTCGTACTCGGTGAGCGCCTGACCGCGCTTGGAAGCACTGCTGACCGGCACGACCTGTCGGGTTTGACCGTGCCGCTGCGTTCACACGGCGGGATCTCGGAACAAAAGGTACCGCTGATCTTCAACCGCAGGCTTGGCGGCATCGACGGCACCCGGCGTCTGCGCAATTTCGACGCGTTTGATTTACTGCTCAATCACGTCGACTGATGGAAGCGCAACCGGCGTTCGTCGATATCGCAATCTGCCGGCATAATCCTGCGAAACGCCGAACGGACCATGCGCTTTACTTCCGCATGGCCTCTTTCCGCCAGTCGGCGGGCATCTTCTCCAGCGCATAGCGAAACGCCGTACGCGGCATCGTTTCTTTCCTGGACATCAGGTAATCGAACACTTCTTTCGGATACGCTTCGCTGGCGGCTTTGAGCATCCAGCCGTAACCCTTTTGCACCAAATCGCCGGAATCCGTCAGCAGCTTGTCGGCGATCTCGAAGATATCGTCCAGAAACAGCCCCTTGCGCGCCGGGATGATCAATGTGACCGCCGCGGCGCGTTTCTGCCAACGGTTGTCCGAGACGGCCCAGCGTTTCAGTTCCTGAATGTAGTGTGGGTACATTTCGACGAACGTGCCGACCGTATGGTTGCACAAGGTGTCGCAGGAAGCCCAATTGCCGACGTAATGCACCACCCAGCGCTCAAAGGTACTGAAATCATCCGTCGTAAACTGCCGGCGCAGACTGTACGCCCAGTGGCAGGCAACGCCGCCTTCCTCCAGATACCCCGACTGCCAGAGCTGCTCGCACGATGCCAGAACCACTGCCTTCGGTTGGCCTTTGAGTTTGGCCAGCGCCTCTCTGGCGATTTTTTCCACCATGGCGCTTTTCACGCCATGCGTAGACAACGGCTCCTTGAAAAAACGTTGCGCGCTTTCCCGGGTTTTATCGTCACCGGCTTCTTGCAACTGGTGGCGAACGTCGTCCACGATGGCGTCCATAATGGTGCCCTTTAATGGTGAGAAAGTCCGCATTTACGCAGGCTTCCGGGCGTTTTCACTTGGTAACGGATTCGTCGGTAAATTGGTGTACGTTTCACGCTGTCATACCGCCGAAATCGGTAAATACAAAGTCAGCGCCGCACCGGCCGTACGACGGAAACCAAAACCTTCATAAAACCCAGCCACCTGCACATCCTTGGCGTCCACGACCAGTACGCGCACACCCAAGGTCTTGCGTACAGACAGGGCCAGATTGACCGTGTGGCCCAGCAACAACTGACCGTAGCCCTTGCCTCTCTCAGATTGCGACACGGCCAAGCGTCCTACTCGAATCGCAGGCACCGGGTACTCAGGCAAGCGCTTGCGGTCCTTCTCGTGCAACTCATGCAGATAGAGCTGGGCGGCGGACAGCGCACAATATCCTAAGATACTCGTTGGCTGAGCATCGTCGATCAGGACATGGGTGGCGGCAATGCCATCGCGCTGATGCTGCCCTGCCCGCTGGCGCAGATAGTCGTCCAGCGCCACGACGCCGCAGGTGAAACCTTCACGGTCATGGCAACTGCCGTCAAGGACGGTGAAGGCCAGCGCCATCTATATCAACGCTGCGTCAGGCGTTCGGCGGCATTCATCGCCTTCTTCAGACGATCATTGGGGCGGAAAGGCCCATCCAGCGCGGCAAGAAAGCGCCGCGACTCCTGTTCGGACAGCCTGACAACAGTTTCGGCTGCGATAGCGGTATCTGCTTCGCGCAGCACCGCGTCGCGAACGAAGGCCGATACCGCCATGCCGCGCAAGGCGGCGGCTTTGGCGATACGGTCCTTGTCGCGGGATTCAAGTCGAAGATCGAGGCGTGCGGTAGCGGTGGTCATAGCAGGCTCCTTTTGTACAGAATTATACCGTACAAGTCTGCTCGCTGTACACGGCTACCTCATGGTTACCGCTTCAACCGGTCATGACGACGTCATTCACTCCCACTCGATCGTCGCCGGCGGTTTTCCCGAGATGTCGTAAACCACCCGGTTGATACCTCTCACTTCATTAATGATCCGGTTGGACACTTTGCCGAGCAGGCTGTGCGGCAGTTCGGCCCAGTGGGCTGTCATGAAGTCCTGCGTCTGCACGGCGCGCAGGGCGACGACGTATTCGTAGGTGCGGCCGTCGCCCATGACGCCGACCGATTTCACGGGGAGGAAGACGGCGAAGGCCTGGCTGACTTTGTCGTACCAGTCGGCGGCGCGCAGTTCGTCGATGAAGACGGCGTCGGCGCGGCGCAGCAAGTCGGCAAATTCCTTTTTGACTTCGCCGAGGATGCGCACGCCGAGGCCCGGCCCCGGGAAGGGATGCCGGTAGACCATTTCGTGCGGCAGGCCGAGTGCGACGCCGAGTTCGCGCACTTCGTCCTTGAAGAGGTCGCTCAAGGGTTCGAGCAGCTTGAGGTTGAGCGTTTCGGGCAGGCCGCCGACGTTGTGGTGGCTCTTGATGGTGTGCGCTTTCTTGGTTTTCGATCCAGACTCGATGATGTCCGGGTAGATGGTTCCCTGCGCCAGCCATTTGGCATTGGGCAGTTTTTTCGCCTCGACCTGGAACACCTCGACGAATTCGCGGCCGATGATCTTGCGTTTGGCTTCCGGATCGGTCACCCCCTTAAGGTGGCCCAGGAACTGTTCGCTCGCATCGATGTGGATGACCCTGACACCGAGATTGCGGGCGAAGGTCTTCATCACCTGCTCGGCTTCGTTCAGGCGCAACAGGCCGTGATCGACGAAGACGCAGGTGAGCTGCGAGCCGATGGCGCGATGCAGGAGCGCGGCGACGACGGAGGAGTCGACGCCGCCTGAGAGGCCGAGGATGACTTCTTCCTTGCCGACCTGGGCGCGGATTTTTTCCACCGCTTCGTTGATGTATTCCGGCATGTTCCAGTCGTGTCCGCAGCCGCAGATTTCGTGCACGAAGCGCGAGATGATTTCCTTGCCCTTCAGGGTATGGGTGACTTCCGGGTGGAACTGCACGGCATAGAAACCGCGCGCTTCGTCGGCCATCGCGGCGATCGGGCAGGAATCGTTGCTGGCGATGACCTTGAAACCGTCGGGCAGCCCGACGACCTTGTCGCCGTGGCTCATCCAGACGTCGAGGTAGTTTTTCCCGTCGCCGTCGATGCGATCCTGGATGTCCTTGAACAGCGCCGAATGGCCCTGCGCCCGCACCTCGGCATATCCGAACTCACGCTTGCCCGAACTTTCGACCTTGCCGCCCAGCTGTTGCGCCATGGTCTGCATGCCGTAGCAGATGCCGAGCACCGGCACGCCAAGCTCGAAAACGACCTGCGGCGCGTGCCAGTCTTCAGCTTCGTACACCGAGTTGGGTCCGCCGGAGAGAATGATGCCCTTGGGCTGATAGTTGCGGATGAAATCCTCGCTGACGTCGAAGGGATGCAACTCGCAATACACCTGCTGCTCACGCACCCGCCGGGCGATCAATTGGGAAACCTGGGAACCGAAATCGAGAATGAGGATTTTCTGATGAGCCATGTTCAAACCCTGAAAGAATAAGGGCGGCTATCGCCGCCCCGTTGAAGGATATCGATCAATCGACGTGGTAGTTCGGTGCTTCCTTGGTGATCTGCACGTCATGCACGTGCGATTCGCGCACACCAGCAGCCGTAATTTCGACGAAAGCGGCGCGCTGGTGCATGTCGCCGATGGTAGCGCAGCCAAGATAGCCCATCGAGGAGCGCAGGCCGCCCAGAAGCTGGTGGATGACGGCGATGACCGACCCCTTGTAGGGAACGCGGCCTTCGATACCTTCCGGCACCAGCTTGTCGATGTTACCGTTGTTGTCCTGGAAGTAGCGGTCGGCAGCGCCGTCAGCCATGGCACCAATGGACCCCATGCCCCGGTACGACTTGTAAGAGCGCCCCTGGTACAGTTCGACCTCGCCCGGCGCTTCCTCCGTACCGGCAAACAGGCCGCCAAGCATGACGCTGTAGCCGCCGGCGGCAATGGCCTTGCAGATATCGCCCGAATAACGGATGCCGCCGTCGGCGATCAGCGGAACGCCCGTGCTGGCCAGCGCATCGGCGACCATCTGAATGGCGGTGACTTGCGGTACTCCTACACCGGCGACAATACGCGTGGTACAGATCGATCCCGGCCCGATACCAACCTTGACACCGTCGGCCCCGTGGTCGACGAGTGCTTTTGCTGCGTCGGCCGTGGCGATGTTGCCACCGATGACGTCGATCGCCGGGAATTTTTTCTTGACCCAGCGCACGCGCTCCAGTACGCCTTGCGAATGCCCGTGGGCCGTATCGACCACGATGACGTCGACGCCCGCTTCTGCCAGCAGCTCGGCACGCTCTTCCGTTCCCGCGCCCACGCCGATGGCCGCGCCGACGCGCAGGCGTCCGTGCGGATCCTTGCAGGCATCGGGGTGCTCGGTGGTTTTGATGATGTCCTTGACGGTAATCAGGCCGCGCAATTCGAAAGCGTCATTGACGACCAGAACACGTTCGAGGCGATGCTTGTGGATCAGCGCCTTGCCTTCGTCGACGGTGGCACCCTCCTTGACCGTCACCAGACGGTCGCGCGGCGTCATGATGTTGCGCACCTGCTGATCGAGGTTGGTTTCGAAGCGCAGATCGCGGTTGGTCACGATTCCCACGACGACCCGGCCTTCCACCACCGGAAAACCGGAAATCTTGTGCATGTGTGCCAGCGCGACGACCTCGCGCACCGACATTGTGGGCGGAACGGTGATCGGGTCCTTGAGTATCCCGGATTCGAAGCGCTTGACCTTGGCAACTTCCGCAGCCTGCGCCTTGGGAGAGAGGTTTTTGTGTACGATCCCGATGCCGCCCTCCTGCGCCAGGGTAATGGCCAGGCGGCTTTCGGTCACTGTATCCATGGCCGCCGAGGCCAGGGGAATATTGAGGGAAATATGGCGCGTCAGACGGGTTTGCAGATTGACGTCGCGAGGCAGAACAGTGGAATGAGCAGGGACGAGAAGAACGTCGTCGAAAGTAAGTGCCCTTTGAATTACACGCATGACCTATAATCCAATGTTACAAAAACGTATTATACAGCAGGCCTCAACAAATCCAGGATGAACATGAAACGAATTGCTCTTCTTGCCGCTATCCTCGCGGCCGCTTTCATCGCTCCGCAGGCGGGGGCGGAAATCTATCAATGGACTGACGCCAACGGCAAAAAAGTGATTTCCGACAAACCACCGCCCGGCCAGGTAAACGTGCAGAAAAAAGCCCCTGTCGAAGCCGCGCCGCAAAACGACGGCGCACAGCCGACGGACGATCAAAAACCGAAAGGCGAACCCAAGGCATCGGGCGAAACGAAGGAAAAATCGCTGGCTGACCGCGACATGGAATTCCGTAAGCGCCAGAAGGAACAGCAGGAGAAAGAGGAAAAGGCGAAAAAGGAAGCAGACGAAGCCGCCAAGAAGAAAGAAAATTGCGACAACGCGCGCAAGCAATTGCAGATCCTCGAATCTGGACGGCGGGTCGCCATGATGAATGACAAAGGCGAGCGGTATTTCATGGAAGATGCGCAACGCGCGCAGGAAATCGAAAAGACCCGCAGCTACGTCGACACGCAGTGCAAATGATCCGCCCATGCCTCGCTCCCGCCTGCCTTGAGCGGGGCATGGACTGCCCTTTCTCCCGTATTACAGACTGGCCCATCCCATTGTGGAAATCCGACGCATGATGCGCCAAAACTTGTTCGCAAAAATCGAGTCCCATTGTTGAAGCGCTACGTTTTCTTTTTTACCCAATCATTTTCAAAAAAACATGAGTATCGTTCTGAAAACCCCCGATGAAATCGAGAAGATGCGGGTGGCCTGCCGCCTCGCCGCCGAAGTGCTCGACTACATCACGCCATTCGTCAAACCCGGAGTCAGCACAGGCGAGCTGGACAGGCTCTGCCACGACTACATGGTCAACGTGCAGGGGTGTATTCCCGCGCCGCTGAACTATGCTCCCAGCGGCTATACGCCCTACCAGAAATCCATCTGCACGTCAGTCAATCACCAGGTGTGCCACGGCATTCCCGGCGAACGCCAGCTCAAGAACGGCGATATCGTCAACATCGACATCACGACCATCAAAAACGGCTACCACGGCGATACCAGCCGGATGTTCATGATCGGCGAAACCTCGATCCAGGCCCGCCGGCTCTGCGAAGTCACTTTCGAGTGCCTGTGGAAAGGGATCATGGAGGTTCGCCCCGGCGCGCACCTCGGCGATATCGGCCACGCCGTGCAGCGGTATGCCGAGGCGGCCGGTTTCTCAGTCGTGCGCGAATTCTGCGGCCACGGCATCGGCGCCCGCTTTCACGAAGACCCGCAAGTCGTTCACTACGGCGAACCGGGAACGGGAGCCGTTCTTCGCCCCAACATGATTTTCACCATCGAACCGATGATCAACGCCGGCAAGGCCGCCATCCGCTCGCTGGCAGACGGATGGACGGTCGTCACCAAGGACCACAGCCTTTCGGCGCAGTGGGAGCACACGATCCTCGTCACCGAAACCGGCTATGAAGTGCTGACCGTCTCGGACGGCACGCGCCCGCCTCCTGAGTGGGCCGGATAAACGGAAAAACCAGATGATCCTTGATTCCGCAGACCGCGGGGAATTTCTCGCCCGATACAAATCAAGAGTCCAGAAAGGCAAGCTCGCGCTACGCGAGCAGTACGATGCCGATCCCGATCCGGAGCGCCTGCTGTATGAACGCAGCCACCTGGTGGACGAAATTCTGCGCGATCTGTGGGAAGAACTGCATTTTCCCGTATCCATGGCCCTGGCGGCAGTCGGCGGTTACGGCCGGGGCGAGCTGTGGCCGTATTCCGACATCGACCTGCTGATTCTGCTGCCCGAGGCGGCAGACCCGGCGCAGACCCGGCAGATCGAGCAGTTGGTGGGGCTTTTCTGGGATATCGGGCTGGAGATCGGCCACAGCGTACGCACCGTGGAAGAATGCCTGAACGAAGCCGACGGCGACCTGACCGTGCAGACCGCGTTGGTGGAAGCACGGCTCGTCATCGGCAGCTATCCGCTGTTCACCCGCATGACACGGGAATTCAAGGGAAGCCTGGACCCACAGGCCTTCTACCACACGAAGCAGGCCGAGCAGGAAGAACGCTACCGCAAGTACCAGGAATCCCCCTACAGCCTGGAACCCAACTGCAAGGATAGCCCCGGTGGCCTGCGGGACTTGCAGACGGTTCTCTGGATTGCTCAGGTGGCTGGCTACGGCAGCAGTTGGAAAGACATGAAACGGCACGGTTTCATCACCTACCAGGAAGAGCAAGGGCTGGAACGCCGGGAAAAATTCCTGCAGCGCCTGCGCATCCAACTGCACTTCCTGGCCGGACGCCGCGAGGACCGCCTGCTTTTCGACTACCAGACGGCGCTCGCCGAGCAGTTGGGCTACCGCACCACGCCGAAACTCCGCGCCAGCGAACAGCTGATGCAGGAATACTACCGCACGGCCAAGACGATCATGCAGCTCAACACGATCATGCTGCAGAATATGAAGGCCGTCATCTTCCCGTCGCCGGACCAGGAGCCACAGCCGATCAACGAGCGTTTCCAGAAAATCCGCCAGATGCTCGACGTAACCCACGAACGGGTATTCACCGAAACGCCGGAAGCCATACTGGAAGCCTTCCTGATCATGCAGCAGCACCCCGAACTGGAAGGGTTGACGGCGCGGACAATCCGTTCCCTGTGGCGGGCGCGCAAGCTGATCGACGACGACTATCGCAACAACCCGGTCAACAAGGCGCGCTTCATTGAACTCTTCAAGCAGCCGCGCGGGATCCTGCACGAACTCCGGCGCATGAACCAGTTCGACATTCTCGGCCGCTACCTGCCCAAATTCGGCGCCATCGTCGGGCAGATGCAGCACGACCTGTTCCACGCCTACACAGTCGACCAGCACATCATGCAGGTGCTGCGCAACCTGCGCCGCCTGTCGGCCACCGAGTTCGCCCACGAATATCCGCTCTGCAGCCAGCTGATCAGCGAATTCGAGCGTCCCTGGGTGCTTTACATCGCCGCCCTCTTCCATGACATCGCCAAGGGCCGCGGCGGCGGCCATTCCGAACTCGGCGCCGTCGATGCACAGGAATTCTGCGAGGCGCACGGAATCGCCGAAGAGGACACGGAGCTGATCGTCTGGCTTATCCACCATCATCTGCTGATGTCGGGGATCGCGCAGAAACAGGACATTTCCGACCCGGACGTCGTGGCCGCATTCGCCGAAATCGTCAAGGACGAACGCCACCTCACCGCACTTTACCTGCTGACTGTCGCCGACATCCGCGGCACCAGCCCGACCGTCTGGAATTCCTGGAAGGGGCAACTGCTCGAAAACCTCTACTCGCAGGCGCAGCGCATGCTCCAGGCGGGCGGCCAGGTGCCGGCGCAGGGCCTCATCCGGGAGCGCCAGGACGAAGCGCGGCACCTGATGCTCTATCACGGCGTCCACGAATCGGCGCACGAACGCCTGTGGGGACAGCTCGACACCGTGTATTTCCTGCGCCATTCGGCTGAAGAAATCGCCTGGCATGCTCGCCTGCTGCACCACCGGATCGACAGCGAGGAACCGGTCGTCAAGGCACGCCTCAATCCTCACGGCGACGGCATCGAAGTCATGGTCTATACGCGCGACCAGCAAGACCTATTCGCGCGCATGGCGGGCTTCTTCAGCCGGGCCGGCTACAACATCCTCGACGCCCGCGTCCACACGACACGGCACGGCTACGCGCTGGACAGTTTCATCATGCTCGACGTCACCGGGCGCGGCAGCGACCGGAACATGATCAACTTCATCGAACATGAACTCAAGGATTGCCTCATCCACCAGGCGCCGCCCGAAGCCCCAGCCTCCAAGCGCGTTTCCCGGCAAGTCAAGCATTTCCCCATCCAGCCGCAGGTCACCATTGCCGACGATGAAAAAGGCGCCTATTTCGTTCTCTCCGTCAGTGCGGCAGACCGCCCCGGCCTGCTCTACACCATCGCCAAGGTTCTGGCGGCGCACGGCATCAACCTGCATACCGCGAAGATCGTCACGCTGGGTGAACGCGTCGAGGACACTTTCCTGATCACCGGAGCGTGCCTGGGAGATGCCGCCAAGCGCATCAAGCTGGAAACGGACCTGCTGAACAACCTGAACGACTGAATCGACGACCTTGCGGCGAACAAGGCTAGCGACAATCACACAAAGCCACGAAAAAACCCATGAAAATCACCGCCATCGAACCCATCAAACTTCGTTTCACCCCCGCCAACAGCCTTGCCGACGGCCTGGCACCGATCGCCAGCCGTGAGGTGTTCCTGGTCAAGGTGCAAACGGATGCCGGCATCGAAGGCATCGGCGAAGGCTTCGCCCTGGGTTGCCTGGATTCCCTTGAAACGCTGTTGAACGAAACGGTCACGCCGCTGCTGATCGGGGAAGACCCGCTGCTCAAGGAAGCCCTTTGGGAAAAGGTCTACCACAACACCTACCGCTATGGCCGCAAAGGATTGATGCCCTGCGTGCTGAGCGCCGTCGACATCGCGCTCTGGGACATCACCGGCAAACTCGCCGGCCAACCGGTTTACAAACTGCTCGGCGGTGCGAAAAACTGCGTTCCGGCCTACGCCAGCGGCGGCTACTATGCGAAGGGGAAAACCATCGACGATCTGGCGTCGGAAGCCGCCGGCTACCGGAAAATGGGATTCGCCACCATGAAAATGAAAATCGGCGCCATGCCGATGGACATCGACCGAGAGCGTGTCGGCGCGGTCCGTGCCGCCATCGGCAAGGACATGCATCTGGCCGTTGACGCCAACAATGCCTATGACTTCAATGCCGCGCTGAAAATGAGCCGCCTGCTTGAACCGCTGGACATCTGTTTCTTCGAGGAACCGATCTCCGGTGACAACATCGACGACAGCATCCGCCTCGCCGAACGCACTGATATACCCATCGCCGGTTACGAGACGGAACTGACCCGTTATGCGATGCGGGATTTCATTGTCCGCCGCGCCGTCGACATTGCACAGGTCGATGCCATCTGGGATGGCGGCATCAGCGAAACCCGCAACATCGCCATTCTGGCCTCCGCCTGGAAAATGAGCTGCATCCCGCATTTCTCGGCCGGCGCTGTGTCGCTGGCGGCCAACCTGCACCTGGCCGGAGCCATGCCGAACATCCCGATGATCGAGCTGACGCTCGACGAAAACCCGCTACGCGACAAACTGGCGCGCCAGCCGATCCAAGTTGCCGACGGCTGCCTGGTCCTTCCTGAAGGCCCTGGGCTGGGAATCGAGCTGGACGAGGAAGTCGTCAGCAAGTTCAGGGTGTAAACACGGCAGACCATACCGGCGGTTTTTCGTAGTACCTTCGTCTGCCGGGCGTCGTCGGCTTTTAGCGTTTCCCGCAAATCGATCAGGAAACACAGAGGGTCGCCGATCCCTCCGCCACTATTCTGCGAAGATTGAGCGTCTAGGGGTAGCCCCTCTGGATCATCAATGTGTTGAATGCCTGAGACTAATCCAGCTTCTTATCCTTGAGCCAGGCGGACAGATGATCCGCGACTTCAATGTTGTTCAGGTCGGAGAACGGAAAATGGGTGTTGCCCTTGATGCCGGCTTCAGGCAGGTGTGCCACGGTCACGTCGCCACCGTGCTTGTTGACGACAGCGGCCCATTTTTTTGCCATTTCCAGGCAGGCTCTCCAGTAGTCCTGCGCCGGAATGTTGGAGGGCCGGCTCGGGATGAAATCGCCATAGTAGATGATGATCGGTATCCGGGTCAGCTTTTCGAAATCCGCGACCGGTACAGCGTTGGCGCTCAAGGTGGCGAACGCGTTTTCAATAGGCGTGGGCACTTCGCCCTCCGGGAAGGTGAAATTGCTGCCCGGCTCGTAAGCGACGATGGCGCGTACCTTCGGACTCTTCATCGCGGTGTACCAGCCCGGGCCACCGCCCTGTGAATGGGTAATCAGGATGCCATCGCCGATTCTTTCGTAAAGCTTGGCAAGAGAATCGGAAATCACCCCCGTGTCAAAGGGACCGGTATTCGGCGTCATCTGCCGAAAATACTGGTTCAGCGTATCTTTGTCCTTGAGAAACTGGACGCCGGGGAAGTAATCAGGCCAGACGCCCACACGAAACTGCGTGAACCACATCTGTTCGTCCGGGGTAGGAGTGACGGTTTGCTCCACAGTGCTTCGCCCAGCATCACCGCGCCGTGGCTGATCGACCAGGTAAGTGCTGAAACCCCGGCGCAGGAAAATGTTCTGGAACCCCTCGCGGCCGTCTGGGGTACTTTCCCAGGTCTTGGAGAATTGGCCCGCGCCGTGCAGGAACACCAATGGGTATTTACGGGCGTCTACCGGTTTCTGGAAAAACACATAGGCGTGATCACCGTGGTATGTCTGCCCGGCGGGGTCGGCGGGCTTGCGCGGGTTGAAGGTTCCAGGCTTTTCCATGACGGTCCCGCCTGCGGCGAAACTGCCCTGCTCCTGAATCATCAACGGTTCATTTTTTCCCGTGGCCATCGCCCCCAAAGGGACGAAGAGCATGCCGACGAACATCAATCGGAGAAACATTCGTTCGCAGTACATACAAAACTCCATAGTTCAAGTCGTACAGGGTGGTGGATCCCGGATGCCGGCATCTCGGGGGCTATGGTTCCCCGCGCCTAGCTGCCCGGCTACGGCTTATTTTTCCGAGCGTCTACTGCCTCCTGAAGAACGGCAAGAGCGTTGTCACCCCGCTCGCGGCCAAGATACGAACCCATGACAGTGAAAAGGTCCTTCATCTGCTGTTCGGAAAAACCCTGCGTCATGGCCAAACCTGTGTGAGAGCGGAACTGCGCGTTGGTGCCGGGCAGATTGAAAAGCATGCCTACCGTCGCTATTTCGCGGCTGCGGTAATCCAGAAGGTCACGAATGAAAATGTCCGCGAACAGATGTTCTTTGAGGAACACTTCGATGGTCGGGGCAAATGTTTCGTATCGGGGCTGCTGGGCAGGGAGTTTCAGGGAACCGGCAGGTCCGGGTTGGAACGAGGGGTCGCGCAGCCTGGCAAGGGTATCGTGGCCATACTCGTATTTGCTCTTGTCAGTTTTCACCTCGTCGGCTTCGGGCCCCATGACGTCCTTGATGCCCTGTTTTTCGCGTTCATCCATGACCGCGATGAATGCGTTGATGCCGTTCAGGGCGCGGGGGAAGCCCGCATAGGCGTAGGTGTGAATCAAAACTTCCTTGATCTCGTTGACCGTCAGCCCAGCCTGCAGGCCTTCCACCAGCACAGCCTTGAGGCGGTCGATGTCGCCGCTGGCGGTAAAAGCTGTGATAAGGGCTATTTTTTGATACCTTGCTGGCATTACGTTTGGATGCACGGCACCATACTCCTCATCGGTAACCTTCGCGCCCCAGGCCACGGCTTTTCCCTGAGCGCGTTCGGAAAGGGCAAGATGCGTCATAGCCGTATCCGAGGCCGCGCCGTGCCAATGCACCACGTCGGCAGGCGTCCAGGCGATATCGCCCTGCCGGATTTCATGCAGCGGGCCGCCCTGGCGCTGCACGTAGCCTCGGCCCACAGTGACGATCAACGTCTGCCCCGTGGGGTGGCTGTGCCAGTCGGTTCTGCCGCAGGGTTCAAAGGTGACATACGCGCCGTAAGCATCGGAGTCCCTGGTGGCGCTGAACAGCGTGTCGACGCGGGCTTCTCCGGTGAAATTGGCCGGGTTGGATTTCCCGGATGCCAAGCTCCCAGCGCGATTGATCGTAAGGCGCGCGGACTTTTTGTTGGCGGCTGCCGTCATATACTGCGTATCGGTGACTTTTTCGCCCCAGTTCACGTTCTTGCCGTTCACGACCGCGGCCACGACCATGGCGGACATGCCGGTGTCGGGAGCCGCGCCGAACCAATGCTTGATCTTCGGTGGAAAGGTCAACACGTCGCCGGCATAGGCGGTTTCGATTGGGCCGTTTTCTTCCTGGAAGAAGCCGCGTCCGGAAGCGATGACGATGGACTGGCCGCCGGGATTGTCGTGCCAAGCGGTACGTGCGCCAGGTTCGAAAGTGACGGTTTCCCCGGAAAGACGGGCAGGCGTTTCCGTTCGCCATGGCTCATCGGTCCGAACGGCGCCGGTGTAGTACTGTCCTGGACCTTGGACCGAAGGCTGGGTGCCTCTGCGCCAGACGGTAATCTGCCCGTCGGACTCAGTGGCGTTTACTAGTCTGGCCAGAATCGTCATCAGCAGCATTAGTAAGGCCAGTGGCACGCTTTTGCTATGACTGTGGCGCACGAAATCTCCTTCAGTCAGGATTCACAGGGTTTTCGCGTAGAAGGTTGTCAGCTTGCGCATTGCGGCATCGACATACTCTGGAACCCAGTAGGTCTCGATATGCGTGGCACCGTCGATTTTGAACAATTCTTTGTCCTTCGTGCCGATGGCCTTGGCAAACGCATCCTCGCTCAAATAAAGGCTGTCAGCCTTGCCGCCCGCAATCATCAGCAATGGCTTGTCGATCAGTTCGATCTGGCTAGTGGCATCCCAACGCATCAAGTCCAGCAGGCTGCTCGTGGTGTACTTGAAGGTCGAGTTCGGATGAGCATGCGTCTTCCAGTAATACTCATAACCCTGTCGATACAGATCGAACGGCAATTTGGCGATTTGCTCATCGGAGAGATTGGCATCGCCAGAATAGAGAACAGGACCACCAGCAGCTTCCTGCGCGTGGGCAGTCGAAGCCTGCTGCAAGCGTGACTGGATCGTGTTCAGTGCTGAATCCGCATAGCCATTGCGACGAACCCGGCCGGAATTGAACATGCTCAGCGTGGCAATCGACTTGAAGCGTTTGTCGGTCTGCGCTGCGCTCAGCGTGTACCCGCCGCCGCCACAAATGCCGAGTACCCCCAGACGATCTTTGTCAACACCAGCATACTGTGTGATGAAGTCCGCCATGCCATGGATGTCCTCAATGCGGTTTGCGGGCTTGTCCACGTTGCGTGGCTGACCACCGCTTCCTCCCTGATAGGCAGCATCGGCGGTGATCGTGATATAACCCTGCTCGGCCAATCGCTGGGAATACAAGCCCGCGACCTGTTCTTTCACTCCGCCGTTCGGGTGCGCGACGACGACCGCCGGATATTTCTTCATCGGATCGTAGTTCGCTGGGGTGTAGATGTTGGCGACAATGTCCAGGCCATTGAGTTTGTACTTGACTGGGTGGATGTTGACCTTGCTCGGATCGTTCTGTGTGATGGCCCCCTCGTAAACCAGCGAAAACGGGTTCTGTTTGTAGTCTGCCGCCGCCGCATAGCCTGTTGAGAGACCGATCATGGCAGCTACGACTGTGACGTTCAATGCCATGGTTTTCATATGAATACTCCTGAAAGTTAAGCGCGATGCGATTCAAATAAATGCTCAAACGTCATTGTTTCTTCGCAATCGTCGGGGGCTTACCTGAGTCAGACGCCACAGGGCACCGCATGAATATGCGTGTGATCCAAGCTAACTCAGTGAAGGAGATCGTAGCGGCTGGAATTGTTTTGATTAAGCCCCATATTCCGCAATCGGTTTTGAGCGGAATTCAACAATACGCTTTGTCCGTTCCTGGAAGCAGCCTACGAGGGAGAACGGCGCGCAGATTTCACCCGTTTTTAGATTTATCCCGATGGCGCAATGCTTCCACGATGACAGCAAATGCACCGGTCTGCCGGCGGTTCGGATAGTACAGATGGTATCCGGTATAGGGTTGGCACCAGTCGTCCAACACGCGCATCAGCCGCCCCTCGGCGATATGTTCCGCCACAGAGTCAGCCGGCACGAATGCCAAACCTTGTCCGGCCACCGCCGCGCGCACGATCGGCGAAAGACTGTTGTAGATCCACTGCCCGGTCACGCGCACCTTGAGTTCGCGTTTCCCCTTTCGGAAATCCCAAGGCAACAACCCGCCGTGAGTGGGTAGGCGCAGGTTGATACAGTTGTGTTCCGCCAGATCGTGAGGGGTCTTTGGTTTCGCCCTGCCGTTGAAGTACGCGGGGGAGCCGACGACGGCGATGCGCATATCCGGTCCGATACGCACGGCGATCATGTCCTTGGCCAACTCGTCGCCCAAGCGCACACCGGCGTCGTAGCGCTCGGAAACAATGTTGGAACGGTTGTAGTCCACGGTGACTTCCACCGTGATGTCTGGATAGTCAGGGAGGATTTTGGCCAATTTGGGCCAGAGGACGGTGTTGGCGGCGTGTTCGGCGGCCGTAATACGTACCATGCCCGCAGGCTTCTTGCGTTGTTCAGTGGTTGCCATCAACTCGGCATCGATTTCGTCGAAACGCGGGGCCACGCGCTCGTACAGATGCGCCCCCGCCTCCGTCATGGAGACGCTACGCGTAGTGCGGGTCAGCAGGCGCACATCCATATGCGTTTCCAGCGCCTTAACGGAATGGCTCAGAGCGGACGCGGATACACCCAAACGTGCAGCGGCGCGGGTGAAACTCCCCTCGCGGGCCACATGGATGAAAGCGATCAAATCGGTATAACCGTCTCTTGGCATTGTTGAATCCAGCTCAAGTCCGTATGTCGATTGTACATTCTATTAAGAAAGTGAATCGTCGCATAATTACGCTTGGCGGTGCGGCCGTGACAGTGCTGATCATGCGCTTCCACCGACCCTTGGTTTTCTACAGGTGATGCCATGAATAAAGCGGCTTGGTTTTTCAACGTATGGAGGGCAACAGTAAAGATGTTGCCCATGCTCCTCGCGTCGCCCTTTATCGAAGCTGGTGAAGCGAATCCTGTACCGGTCGACAAGACGGTGGTTGATTCTACTTACGAGAGGCGCCACGTTCCTCTACGTCCAGAGGACCGACTCGGTGATCTGCTGAATCACTCCGCCTTCCGGGGCTTCAGCCATCATATATTGCCTTGGGATGGGCTGACCTACAATTTGGAAATACCGCTCAACGACATTGGACAACTTTTGCCATACCACAACCATGTGGAGCCTGCCGTCGTGGTTGCGTCGCTCAATCGCATGGTGGACGATGCAAACTCTGGCCATGCCGTGTTCTATGACTTCCACACGGATGCCCAGCGGCAAAAGCAGCCAACACTAAAAAATACGGGACTTTTCTTTTTCCGTGGAAAACCAGGAGCCCCCTTCGCTGTTATCGCGCCTGGCGGTGGTTTCTCTTACGTAGGATCGGTGCATGAAGGCTTTCCCTATGCCGATGAAATCAACAAACGGGGGTTCAATGCTTTCGTGCTGAAGTATAGGGTAGGCCGAGGCGGCAGGGCGGCAACTGAAGATATGGCTGCGGCGATTGCTTACATCCTCCGGAATGCGCATTCCTTGCAAGTGGATACCCAGAGCTATTCTCTGTGGGGCAGTTCGGCGGGAGCGCGAATGGCTGCGGCGATAGGCTCGCACGGCACAGCCCAGTTTGGCGCCCCGCATCACCCCAAGCCATCTGTGGTGGTTATGGCCTATACAGGCCATACGGAGGTCACTACATCGGAACCATCCACCTTCGTGGTTGTAGGTGAGGACGACCGAATTGCGCCGCCAGCGCTGATGGAAACACGCATTGAGGCATTGCGGCGTATCGGAACGCGGGTTGAATACCGCCGATATCCAAACGTTGCTCACGGGTTTGGCACTGGGCAAGGTACCAGTGCGCAAGGATGGATAGACCACGCCATTCGCTTCTGGGAAAAGGAAATCGGGGAACTGCGACGGTGATGATCGGCCAGCGGCGAAGAAATCGCCACGTATATCTATACGTCCTGGTCCGCTGGCTTATCTGTAGGCAAAGATCGGCCCATTGCGTCCGCCACTTTTCCCCGTTTACTGGCGCACAACTGTGGGATTCTTACAGTATTTGTCGAAGGCTTCATGCTCGTTCTCAAAGCCTGCGACCCGCGCAAGTTCCCAGGGACGCTCGCAACGATCCGTGCGCGCGCACCATGCATAGCCAGCGGACGGAATGCAGCCGTGCGCATCCCGGTCGGAGCCGGGCCGCTGAGCCGTAGAAGCGGGCGTATCTGCCGCTGCCTTGTTTTCGGGCGCGGGCGTGGTGCATGCAGCGATACTGAGGACGGCAACGATGACGCCAAGGAAACGTGTTTGCAGCATAAACAACTCCATTCAGTGGTTTTCGTTCAGGTAAAAAAACAGTATTCCTTTTAAGGCAAGGAAAACGATACCAGCCGATAACCGTTTTTCGTGCGGACGAAATCGAAACTGGCGTGCTTGTCCGGCTCGAACACACCGCGATTGAGATTTTCCATGGCCGAGACTTGCGGCGTTTTCCAGTAGGCGAAATTGCCGCAGCCGTCGAAGTAGCCTGGGTTTCGCTTCGCGTCGAACGGCCACGGCCGGGTCAGCAGCATGACGCCATACTCTCCCGATATCCGCAACGCGGCCAGATGCTTGCGCAGAGCCGGCACGTAGTCGGCGGCAGACTTGCCTCGCACGCGAACCCAATCATTCAACGGTTGATCCGAAACCCCGCGCCAGACCGTATGGTAACTGTTGGCCTGCAAAGACGCCGTGTCCAGATGAGGCAGAAACGACTCGGCAAACCATGCGGTGAACTCCTTTTCAATGTCGATGAACGAGTAATAGCGCCCGTTCACGCCCTTGAACGACACCCGCCTCGCGTCCGAAGGCGGCTGGTCGCCGACGGTCAGCGAATACCAGTCGAGCGTGTCGAGATTATCGGTAGCGAATCCCTCGACCAGAACTTCGCCGCGGCGGTCGATCAGCAATTTTTGCCCACCCTTGAAGCCGTAATGCTCGCACTCCACTGCCGCAACGTCGTCATAACAAAACCTCGTCGCATCGCGCAGCACCCAGGCCACGCCGTTGCGGAAGGGTTCGGCCGCATCGAATTGCGCGGCAATCATGACTTGGCCGTTCCGGTCGAAATAGCCGATCTTGCCGCTTTGTTTGTCCCGAAACCGGATTGAGCCTTCGCTTTCACAATCCGGTTTCGTGTCGAACGTGTACAGGCTGTCCTCTCCGATCTGGCGGCCGTCTTTCAGCAAATAGTAGGAGCGCGATTGTTCGCCTACATCGTCCCCGGCGGCGATGATGTGATCAAAACGCTTGGCGACCGTGAAAATCTCGTTGAATTTCGGCGCAATCATCACTTTACCGCGTGAATTTTTAAACCCGATCAATTCGCCCTGGTGAAAGGCGAACCACGGTTCATCGGCAGCTACTGCAAACGCAGAAACCAGCACTAATGAGAAAGCAACCAGCAGCAGTCCAAGCCGCTGGCGACATGGAGCGTTCACCCCTCCTCCTTAAGCTGCGGAGTTTGCGGTTCGCGCACGATGCGAACCAGATCGACGCGGTGTTTGTCCAGTTTCAGTACCTTGAACACGAAACCGTTGATGAGAACTTCATCCCCCAGGGCAGGCAAGTCGCCCGATTGCGCCAGCATCAGCCCGGCCACGGTTACAAAGCTCTCATCCTGTCTGGCCTCGGACAAATCGCCAATGGTTTGCTCAAGTTGGTAAAGATCCGTCGTTCCCTTGACCAGCCAGCCGTCTCCATCGGCCGAAATATCCGGCGCTTCGTCCGCGTCCGGGAAATCGCCGGCGATAGCTTCGAGGATATCGTGCGGCGTCACCAGGCCCTGAACGTCGCCATACTCGTCGATTACGATGATCAGACTCCCCTTGGCTTCCCGCAGCTTGTGCAGCAGTTGCATGTTGTCGATATGGTCTGAAACGAACATCGCGGGAAACTGGCCCGCGTAGGAACAGATATCCTTGCCTTCGCCAATCGCGACAAGGAGCTCTTTTGCGCGCACCGCGCCCACGACGGCATCAAGCGAGCCCCGGCATACGGGGAAGAGGCTGTGTGGCGTATCGAGCAGTTGCTGCTTTATCGCATCGAGGCTGCTTTCGCAATTGACCCAGGAAATGTCGCTGCGCGGCGTCATGATGCGCCGTACGGAGCGTCCGGCGAGAGACAGCACGCCGGAAATCATCATCCGTTCTTCGTCGGCAAATACCGATTCGATGACGGGAGTTTCCTCGGCGGCATTTTCAGCCTCTTTACTCGCGGCGAGAGTCTTCCTACCGCCCATGAGCCGCAGAATTGCCTCGGCGGTTCTGTCCCGCAGGGGCAATTTCGCTTCATGCTTCAATACGTTCCGCTGGGAAACCTGGTTGAACGTCTCGATCAAGATGGAGAATCCGATCGCCGCATACAAATAGCCCTTCGGGATATGAAAGCCCACGCCTTCGGCCATGAGGCTGAATCCGATCATCAGCAGGAAGCTCAGGCACAGAATGACGACGGTCGGGTGCGCGCTCACGAAGTAAGTCAATGGCTTCGATGCCGCGACCATGACGATCATCGCGATGACCACCGCCACGATCATGACTTCAAGGTGATCGGCCATGCCGACCGCCGTAATCACCGAGTCCAGCGAAAAGACGGCGTCCAGAACGACGATCTGGGAAACGACCAGCCCAAAGCTCGCATAGGCCCGGTTGGCGCTACCAGTGTGCGTCACCCCTTCCAGCCTCTCGTGCAGCTCGACCGTCGCCTTGAACGTCAGGAACACGCCGCCGACGAGCAGGATCAGGTCCCTGCCGGAAAAACTCACGGGGCCCAGTGAGAACAATGGCTGCGTCAGCGTGATCAGCCAGGATACGGTGGCCAGCAATCCTATACGCATCAGAAGCGAAAGAAAGAGACCGATGTAGCGAGCTCTGTCGCGCTGATGCGGCGGAAGCTTGTCCGCGAGAATTGCTATGAATACAAGGTTATCGATACCAAGAACGACTTCGAGAACGACCAGGGTCACCAACGAAATCCAGATTGCCGGGTCAAACAGCATATCCATCAAGCCTTCTCCTCTTAAAAGCGAGACCTGTCCTGGATTAACGGACAGAATGTTTTGGCAAGCCGGGAAAAGCGAAAAGCCTATTCTTCCGGCATTCTTCCCTGCTCGGCCAGCTCGAATGCATCCTTGAAGCCGAAGTGGCGCAAGTCCTTGATACGCATGGGGTAAAGAATGCCATCAAGGTGGTCGCATTCGTGCTGGACGACACGGGCGTGGAACCCTTCCACCGTCCTGTCGATGGGTTGGCCGTAGGGGTCGAAGCCCCCGTAGCGCAAATGCCGCCAGCGCGGCACTTTTCCCCGCAGCCCCGGCACGGAAAGGCAACCTTCCCAGTCCTCCTCGGCTTCGTCCGACAGCCGGCAGAGCACCGGGTTGATCAGTACAGTATAAGGGACACTGCCCGCTTCGGGGTAACGTGGATTGAAATCAAAGCCGAAAATGACTACCCGCAACGCGACACCGATCTGCGGCGCGGCCAATCCGGCCCCGTCGAGATGGTGCATCGTATCTTCCATGTCGTGAATCAGGTCGTGCAACCCCGGGGTATCGAACTGGACGATTTCCTGTGAGCGCTGCCACAGGCGGGGATCGCCCATTTTAAGAACGGGACGGATGGCCACAGTCGCCGCACCCCGCTAGGCTCTCGATGATCGATCGCACATGGGCCATGGCCCCCTGCAGAATCGCATCGGTGATATCGAAACTGATGTTGTTCTTGCTGTCGCCACGCCCCGCGGCATGGTTGGCCACGACATTGATGGCTGCATAGGGAACGCCCAGTTCCCTGGCCAGCACGGCTTCCGGCATGCCGGTCATGCCCACCACATCGGCGCCGTCGCGTTCCAGCCGATCGATCTCCGCTGCCGTTTCCAGGCGGGGCCCCTGCATCGTGGCGTAAACGGCCGCATCCTTGACGGGTACCTTGGCGGCTTTGGCGGCCTTGAGCAATGACGCTCGCAGGGGAGGATCATAAGGCTCGGTGAAATCGATATGCACGACGGGACGGTCCAGCCCTTCGAAGAAGGTATTCTTGCGCCCCCAGGTGTAGTCGATGATCTGGTGCGGAACGATCACGTCGCCGGGTTTCAGGTCGGGCCGGATGCCGCCGACCGACGCCACGGACACGATGGCCTTGGCGCCGCTGTGGTGGAGCGCCCAGATGTTCGCCCTGTAGTTGATTTCGTGAGGCGGAATGGTGTGCCCATAACCATGCCGTGCCATGAATGCTACCGGGCAGCCGCAGATTTTCCCGAACGTCACTGCCCCCGAAGGTTCTCCGTACGGGGTGCGCAACACTTCGCGATGCGATATGTCCAGGTTTGCCAGTTGCGTGAGGCCGCTGCCTCCAATCACTGCCAGCATCTTATTCTTCCTTCATTGCATAAATGGCCGGAAGATTGCGCCACTTGCCCCGCACATCCATGCCATAGCCAAAAACAAAACGGTCAGGAACCGTCAGCGCCACGAAATCCGCCCGGATCGGTTTCATTTTCCCGTTCAGCTTATCGGTCGCCACAGCGGTATAGCAGGCTTTGGCACCCAACTCCTTCATTCGTTCAACGATCGCCGCCAGCGTCAGCCCTTCATCGAGAATATCGTCCAGGATCAGCACCGTCCGCCCCTCGACGGAAGTTCTTGGAGCCGCGCGCCACGACAGCGCGCCGCCGGAAATTTCCTGCCCGTAGCGGGTCACATGCATGTAGTCGAAATCCAGCGGAAAATGCAGCTGCGTCATCAATTGGCCGGCAAACGGCACGCCGCCGCTCATGACGCAGAGCACCAGCGGATTGCTTTCCCCCAGTTTTTCCGTGATTTCAGCCGCCAGGCGGCTGACGGCGGCAGCCACGTCCTCCGCCGAATAAACGATTTCCGCTCCGGCGAGAATGCGCTTCGCCTCCAAAATATCCGTCATGCTTGATCCAGATGCGTTAAATAATCCGTAAATGATGCGCCCACTTCAGGGTGGCGCCGGCCGAACTCCACCGTGGCCTGCAGATAACCCAGTTTCGAACCGCAGTCGTAGCGGGTTCCCAGGTAGCGGTAGGCCAGGATCTGCTCTTCGCGGAGCAGCGAGGCGATGCCGTCGGTCAGCTGGATTTCGCCGCCGGAACCTGGCGTAACGTTTTCCAGGTGATGGAAAATGCGCGGCGTCAGAATGTAACGGCCGACCACGCCGAGCGTCGTCGGCGCTTCTTCCGGTTTCGGTTTTTCGATGATTCCTTCGATCCGTTCCAGCCGCTCGGCCACTCCGGTGGATTGAACGATGCCGTAGCTGCGCGTTTCTTCGCGCGGCACGTCGAGCACACCGACGACCGAACAGCGGTAATAGTCGTAAACATCCGCCATCTGCTTCATGACCGGGGGTTCGCCGTCGAGCAGATCGTCGGCCAGCAGCACGGCGAACGGTTCGTCGCCGATCGCCGGCTTGGCGCACAGGATGGCGTGGCCGAGCCCCAGCGCCTCGGGCTGTCGGATGTAGATGCAGTTGATGTTCTTGGGCAGCAGCCCCTGGACGAACTCCAGCATTTCGGTCTTGTTGCGCAACGCCAGCTCGCTTTCAAGCTCGTAGGCTTTGTCGAAATGATCCTCGATCGCCCGTTTGGTGCGCCCGGTCACGAAAATCATGTCGGTCACGCCTGCCGCCGCCGCCTCCTCGACTGCGTACTGAATCAGCGGTTTATCGACGATCGGCATCATCTCTTTGGGACTTGCCTTGGTCGCCGGCAAAAAACGCGTGCCCAAGCCCGCCACCGGGAAAACGGCCTTCCTGATCTCTTTCACCCGTGCTCCTTTCCAAGAAGGAGGCGCAGTTCCGCCTCATCGATAACATTTATCTGTAAATCCCTGGCTTTGTCGAGCTTGGACCCGGCTTCGGCCCCGGCAACGACGTAATCGGTCTTTTTCGACACCGAACCGCTCACCTTGCCGCCAGCCGCTTCGATCAGCGCCTTGGCCTCATCGCGGGTCAGCACCGGCAGGGTTCCGGTCAGGACGAAAGTCTTGCCGGACAGGCTGCCCCCTACGCCGGCCGGCTGCGCCTCGCTTTCCGCCCAGGTCACGCCGGCTTCACGCAGTTGCGCGATGACCTGCCGGTTGTGCGCTTCGCCGAAAAACTGGCAGACGCTTTGCGCCACGATCGGCCCGACGTCGTTCACCTGCATCAGCGTATCCTGATCCGCCGCGATCAGCCGATCCAGAGCGCCGAAATGCCGCGCCAGATCCTTGGCTGTCGTTTCGCCGACGTTGCGAATGCCCAAGGCATAAATAAAGCGCGGCAGCGTGGCCTGTTTGCTTTTCTCGATGGCGGCCGACAGATTGGCGGCCGATTTTTCGGCCATCCGTTCCAGGTTGGCCAGCGCCGTAACGTTCAGCGTGTAGAGATCGGCCGGCGTATGAACAAGGTCGCCATCGACGAGCTGTTCGACCAGTTTGTCGCCGAGGCCCTCGATATCCATCGCCCGGCGCGAGGCAAAATGCAGCAGCGCCTGTTTGCGCTGCGCCGGGCAAAACAGCCCGCCACTGCAACGCGCCACCGCCTCGTCCTCACCGCGCACTATCTGGGAGCCGCAAACGGGACAGGTCTCGGGCAGCGCGAATTCTGGAGTCATAATTGGGCGTTTTTCCGGCAGGATACGCACGACTTCCGGTATCACATCGCCGGCGCGGCGCACGACGACGGTATCGCCGATGCGCACGTCCTTGCGCCTGACTTCGTCCATGTTGTGCAGCGTGGCGTTCGTCACCGTCACGCCGCCGACGAAAACCGGCGTAAGGCGCGCTACCGGCGTCAGCGCGCCCGTGCGGCCGACCTGCACGTCGATGCCCACGACCTCGGTTATTGCCTCTTCCGCCGGGTATTTGTGGGCCACGGCCCAGCGCGGCTCGCGCGAAACAAAGCCCAGTTCCCGCTGGATCGCCAGCGAGTTGACCTTGTACACCACGCCGTCGATATCGAAGGGCAGTCCGCTTTTCCGCTCGCCGACACGGTCATGAAAATCGGCCAGAGCCTGCGGTCCGCTCAACACGGCGCGTTCCGCGCAGACCGGCAGCCCCAGGGCGAACAACGCGTCGAGAATCCCGCTGTGCGTCGGCGGCATCGCCCAGCCGACGACTTCGCCGAGGCCATAGGCGAAAAAGGAAAGCGGTCGGTTAGCGGCAATGCGCGAATCGAGCTGGCGGATACTGCCGGCGGCGGCATTGCGCGGATTGACCAGCGTTTTTTCGCCTTTTTCCTGCGCCCTGCGGTTGAAACGCTCGAAATCGGTGCGCTTCATGTAGATTTCCCCGCGCACTTCGAGCACGGCCGGTGGCTGCGGCGTATGCAGGCGCAGTGGAATCTGGGCAACGGTACGCACGTTGTCCGTCACATCCTCGCCGGTTTCTCCATCACCGCGCGTGGTAGCGCAGACCAGCAGTCCATTTTCGTAGCGCAGGTTGATCGCCAAACCATCGAATTTGAGCTCGGCGGCATACTCGACTGCGGGATCGCCCTCGCCCAGGCCCAGTTCACGCCGAACCCGCGCATCGAAGGCGAATGCGCCGCTGGCCTCAATATCGGTTTCGGTGCGGATCGACAGCATCGGCACGGCATGGCGTACCGGCTGGAACATATCGAGCGCCTTGCCGCCGACGCGTTGCGTGGGCGAATCGCGTGTGACGAGCTCCGGATGCTCGGCCTCGATCGCCTGCAATTCCCGGAACAACTGGTCGTACTCGGCATCGGAGACGAGCGGATCGTCGAGCACATAGTAGCGATGATCGTGCTTTTCGATCTCGCCGCGCAGTTCGCTGGCGCGTTCGCTGGCGCTCATGGAACCCCTCACTCTAGGAAAACAGCCGACGCGTCAGGGCACTTCCGGCCGGCAAATGCCTCTCCGCCAGCACCGCCTGATAATGCGCGATCTGCTGGCGAATCGGCTCCATCGACCCCTCGGTCAGCGGCCGCTGGTTGTCATCAACCAGTTCCCCCTGCAAGACCTCGGCAAAATGCCGCGCCAGATCGACCATCTGGTTGAACACCCGCACGCCATTGGCAACGCCGGGCACGTCCAGCAGGAAGGTCACGCCGTGAGTGCTCAGGGTTCTCACCGTCTCGGGAGTAAACCCCGCAGTATCCTGATTCAGCAGAACGAAGAGAATGTTGCCATCTTCATCGCGGCGCACGAAACGCTTGTCGGCATCGAGCGCCATGCCGGCCACTTCGGCCAGCGTACGCAGCTTGGTGCCGGGAAACGCCTGCCCGCGGCTGATGACGTTGATGCCGATCTGTATATCGACACCGGCACAGAATTCATCCAGTTTGCCTGCCGTTTCGAAGGCCGATTGACGGGACGGCAGGTCGGCGATTCCGGAAAACTGGTCGGCCAAATCCTGCATGGCGGTAGAGAAAACCGCCAGATCGTTGTCGCTCGCGGGCCCCTGTCGATCAGCCAACTGCAGGCCGGCGCGTATATGCCGGAACTCACCGCTGCTTCGATCGGAAATGACCTCCCACTTCGCGGCGTGTTCGTTATAACCGATCCAGCGCACGGGTTTCTTCGCCTGCGACAGCGCGTCGCTTTGCGCAACACGGATATCCGATGCGGCCACGGGATCGACCATGGCGATGGCAGCAATGAAATCGATCTGCGGGGAAAGCAAGGGGGAATAATCGGGAAACTCCACATCCGCCGCTTCGGGATCAAAGGCCATGTCGCGGACCGATGCCGATGGAGAAAGCACGGGTTCCCGATTCTCCCCGTCGGAGGCTGAGAAACCCGGCTCCGCCGCAGATTCCCGTTCTTCCGGAAACTCGCCTTCGGGCTCCGTATCGAGTATCAGCACCGGCTCTATCCTCTCTCCGGCCGGCATCGCATCGCGCGGCTTTTCCGGAAACGCCGGCGCCTCGTCCTGGTTTTTGTTCTTTGCGACGGCCTCGCCCTTGACGCTCCGCTGTCCGTTCACACCATTCAGCAGAACATCTGGATGACTGCCCTGCAGCGCCTGTTCCGCTTGTTTGCGCTGGCGGACTTCCTGCCATTTGTTGTAGGCCAGCACGCCGATCACGGCAAACGCCCCCAGGCCAATCAAACCCATCTGTAATTCGGTCATTTTTTGTCCTAAACGATCTGTTCTCGCATGCGCAAGGCTTCCTCCATATCCACCTCGACGATACGCGATACCCCTGATTCCTGCATCGTAACGCCTACCAGCTGCTGCGCCATTTCCATGGCAATCTTATTGTGACTGATGAACAAAAACTGCGTGTTGGCCGACATGCGCCGCACCATCGCACAGAAACGTTCGGTGTTCGTATCGTCCAGCGGAGCGTCGACTTCGTCAAGCAGACAGAACGGCGCCGGATTCAGCTGGAACATCGAAAACACCAGCGCGATCGCCGTCAGCGCCTTTTCGCCACCGGACAAGAGATGGATCGTCGAGTTCTTCTTGCCGGGCGGCTGCGCCATCACCTGCACGCCGGCATCGAGAATCTCGTCGCCGGTCATGATCAGCTTTGCTTCGCCGCCGCCGAACAGGATCGGGAACAGTTCGCCGAAACTCTTGTTGACTGCGTCATAGGTCGATTGTAATAGATCGCGCGTCTCACGGTCGATGCGGCGGATTGCGTTTTCCAACGTTTCCATGGCCTGCGTCAGGTCTTCCGACTGCGCGTCGAGGAAGCCCTTGCGCTCTCGCGCCGACTCCAGCTCTTCCAGCGCCGCCAGGTTGACGGCGCCCAATGCCTCGATGGAACGCTGCAGGCCGGAAATCGCGCTCTGCAGTGCGCCGGGGCGCGCACCGGGCAAATCGCCGGCCAGCACCTCCTCGTTCGCTTTCGCTTCCAGAAGTTGCGCTGACAGCTGCTCCACGTTCAACGCCGCCGCCTGCTCCTTGAGCTTGAGTTCGCTGATCCGTTCGCGCAACGGGTCGAGGCTCTGTTCGACTTTCATGCGCTGCTCTTCCAGACCACGTAGCGCGGCAGTCGCCGTTTCCAGCGCATCGCGCGCTGCCGCCAGAGCCTGCTCGCGCGCCACGCGCTGATCGAGCGCCTCCTGCAGCTTCGGCTCCATATCCTCGGCCTGTATCGCCAGCGCATTCTCTTCGCAGCGCGCCAGTTCCTCGATAATACGCTCGGTCTGCTTGCGCGCCAGCGTGCGGTTGTTGGCGATCTCCTCCAGCTTGCCACGACATTCGCGTTGCGAAAACTGCGCTTCGCGCAGTTCGCGCTCGACGGCATTCACCCGCTCGCGTTCGTCGCGCAGGCTGCGGTCCGTCTGTTCCAGCCTCGCCAGCGCCGAATTCATGGTCTGCTGCAGTTCGCGGATTTCTTCGCGCCGGGTTTCGATCGCTTCCTCGGCTATGAACAGGCGCTCGTTTTCCCCCTCCTCTTCCGCCGCCATTTCCTCCAGGCTGCCGTCGATCTGCGCTTGGCGCTCGCGGAAACGCTCCAGCGCCTGCGCCAGCTTCAGCGTCTCGACCTGGATGGCATGCGCCTGCTCCTGCTGGTCGTCCAGATGCTTGCGCGCCGCTTGCAGCACCTCCTGCGCATCGGCCATGCTTTCCTCGATCTCGGCCAGGTGCGCCTGCTCCTGCCCAACACGGTCTTCCAGGCCGGCGATGACTTCACCGAGATGTTCGATTTCCCGCTGCCGCTCGAGCAAACCGTGTTCGGCCGCATCGGGCGCGAACAGCGTAACGCTCTGCCGCGTCACCACGTCGCCGCCCGGCGTTACGCAGCAGGCGGACCCCACCAGGCTTTCCCGAAGCGCCAGCGCGCCGGCCAGATCCTGGGCGGTGAATACGTCGCGCAGCCATTCGTCGAGAATGCCCGCGAGCTTTGCGTCGTCGCAACGGATGCGCGCACGCAGTCCTTTTTTCTCCAGCGCCGAAAGCGCCTCTTCCCCGGGGAGCAGCAATGTCAGCTTGCTGCCCGGCCGATCCTTGCTCCAGGCCGGATCGGCTATTTCGGCCGGCAGCGCACTGAGCCGCTCGCGCAGGACGGCCTCGACGGCGTCTTCCCAGCCGGCTTCGACATGCAGCGACTTCCACAAGGGATGCCGATTGTCCAGACGATGCCGGTGCAGCCAGTCGCCCAGTTTGCCGTCGCCTTGCACCCGTTTCTGCAACTGCTCCAGCGCTGAGCGGCGCGCGTGCACCTCGGCGCGCTCCTTCTGCACCTGCTGCACCCGCAACAGCGCATCCCGGCGTTGCTGTTCGAGCAGCGGCAACTGGCGCTGGCTGGCGGACACTTTCTCCTGCCCCTCGGCAATGCTTTCGCGCAGTTCGGCCAAGGTTTCCTGCTTGAGTTCGTACTCAGCGGTGTCGGGAACCGGTAGCGCCTCGCGCTCCTGCTGCAGCCGCTCGCGGCGGCCGGCGATGATCTGAAGGGAGCGCTGGGCATGGCCGCGGTTGGCGATCTCGACCTGCAGGTGTTTGTCGGCTTGCGCCAGGTCACCGCGCTGGCGGTTGACTTCCTCCTGCGCCGCCGCGTGTGCCTCCTCGGCAACCGGCAAGCGCTCCTGCTGGGCCGCCAGACGCATTTCGCCCTGTTCGACCCGTTCGTCGGCCAACACCGACAATTCCAGCCAGCGTTCGTGATCTGCCGCGAATTTCGCAATCTGCTCCTGCCAGTGCTGTTTGTCGTCGGTGAGTTGCACGAGCCGCGACTCATATTCCTGCTGCGACTCACGGCGGTGGCGGATTTCCGCCTCCAGCCGCGCCACCTCGGCATTGACTTCGTACAGCATCCTTTGCGCGTTCTGCAGGCCATCGTTGGCCGCATAATGGCTCTCGCGCGTTTCCTCGAGGTGCAGCTCGGTTTCCCGCAGCGCCGCGTTCTGCCCTTCCAGGCCGGTAACGGCCTGTTCGATCTCGCTGCCCAGGCGCGTGCGCTCGGCCTGCGCCTCATTGCGCCGCAGCAGCCAGAGCAACTGCTGCTTGCGCGTCAGATCGTCGTGGTATTCGCGGTATTGACGGGCGATCGCCGCCTGCCCTTCCAGGCGCTCCATCTGCGAGCCGAGTTCGGCGCGGATGTCCTCGACGCGCAGCAGATTCTCGCGGGTGTCCGCCAGACGCCCCTCGGTCTCCTTGCGGCGTTCCTTGTACTTGGTCACCCCGGCGGCTTCTTCCAGGAAAACCCGCAGTTCGTCGGGCCGCGCTTCGATAATGCGCGAAATCGTGCCCTGGCCGATGATGGCGTAGGCGCGCGGCCCGAGGCCGGTGCCGAGAAACAGGTCGGTGATGTCCTTGCGGCGCACGTGCAGATTGTTGATGTAATACTCGGACTGGCCGTTGCGCGTCAGCACCCTTTTTACCGACAGTTCGGTGTACTGCGACCACTGGCCGGCGATGCGGCCGAGCGAATTGTCGAAAACCAGTTCGACAGAAGCGCGGGACACCGCCTTGCGTGTGCTGGATCCGTTGAAAATCACGTCCTGCATCGATTCGCCGCGCAACTCGGACGCTTTCGATTCGCCGAGCACCCAGCGCACGGCGTCCATCACATTGGACTTGCCGCAGCCGTTCGGCCCGACGACGCCGACGAGCTGGCCCGGCAAAGCAACCGTCGTGGGATCGACGAAGGATTTGAATCCGGCAAGTTTGAGTTTTGTCAGGCGCATCAAGTAGAACGCAGCCATAAGGGCTGCGTAAATAAAGTATGGTAAGCGGTGACGCGGCAACACGCTGGCGTTTAAGGACGCCTATAATATCATTTCGTTTGCTTAAACCGCTCCAATCCTGTCATTCTGGTACCTTCATGACCACTCAAGCCTCAAAAACGCTGGAAACCTTCCCCAATCCCGCTCCGCACCGCGATTTCCACATTCATATGGAAATCCCCGAATTCACCTGCCTGTGCCCCAAGACCGGGCAACCGGATTTCGCCACGCTGACCCTCGACTACATCCCCGAAAAGCGATGCGTCGAGCTCAAAAGCCTCAAACTCTACATCTGGTCCTTCCGCAACGAAGGCTGTTTCCATGAAGCGGTAACCAACCAGATCCTCGACGACCTCGTCAAGGCGCTCGAACCGCGCTTCATGCGCCTGACTGCCAAGTTCTTCGTGCGCGGCGGCATTTTCACCAACGTTGTCGCGGAACACCGCGCCGAGGGATGGACGCCTCAACCGACAGTAACGCTAGCCGATTTCGAACCTTCAACCAATACGCGAGGTTAACATCATGACTGAGCAGATTTCTCCGACCGCTTCCCTCGCCGACGAACAACTCGACCGCCTGGAAGCCCTCCTTGATGACCCGGCGCTGGAAGAAGCGCTACGCCTCGACGAAATACAGGGTTATCTCTGCGCTGCACTTGCGGGACCGCGGCCGATATCCGTGGAAAACCGCCTGCTCGACATCCTGGGCAGCGAGGACGCGCTCGACAGCGGCGCCGGCCGCGAAGCCGCCGGCCTGATCCAGCGCTTTGCCCAGAATCTGGAGGCCGAATTGGCCGCCGGCAACCCGCCGACCCTGTTGCTCTACCCGAAAGACGATGGGGAAGATAGTCCCAGCGATTACCTGCCCTGGTGCCAAGCCTATCTGTCGGCTGTCGATCAAGCCGAGGATGACTGGTTCGAGTTTTTCGAGGAAAGCGAAGACGAGGAAACCGAAGAGGAAATCAACTACCTCGACGAACGCCTCTTCCCGCTGATGGTGCTGACCGGCGAAGCGGAAGCCGCCGCCCGGGAACACGGCGAGGAATGGCCGGACGGTGACGAGCGTGCAGAAATCGAGCGCGAATGCGAAGAGGACCTGCCGCAGGCGGTGACCGACGTCTACCGCTTCTGGCTGGCCAAGCGCGGCACCCAGACCATCCGCCATGACGCGCCGAAAACCGGCCGCAACGATCCTTGCCCTTGCGGCAGCGGCAAGAAGTACAAGCAGTGTTGCGGCCAGGGCTGAGCCGCCCGCCGCTGGAACAACAAAGAAATCGGACATGCCCGGCTGGATATCCGGTGGTTTGCCACGGCAAACCACCGGCAGTCCGGGTAGCGCCGGTCTTCGCCCTGCTCCGAACCGAAACCGGTAATTCCCGCGATTTTTCTCCTCGAGCCGGACGAGAGTCCGCTTCGTTTCACCTGCATTGCGCACCAAAACAATGTTGCATAAACTCGACTACAACTCCCCAGTCATCCTTTCCTATTTCTTCATCAGCGCTATCGTACTGGCATTGGGTTACGCGACGGGCGGGCAGATTATGTCGGCCTATTTCACCGTATTCCGTACCTCGTTCGACGACCCCCTGCAGTATCTACGCCTCATCACGCACATCTGCGGCCACGCCAGTTTCAACCATTTCATCGGCAACTTCCTGATGATCCTCATCCTCGGACCGATGCTCGAGGAAAAGTACGGCTCGCCTTTCATGCTGCAGGCGATGCTGGTCACGGCCGCCGTCACCGGGCTTTTCAGCATCATGCTTTTCCCGCAGGTCGCCCTGGCCGGCGCCAGCAGTATCGTCTTCATGCTCATCCTGCTCGCCTCCATCGTCAATTTCCGTAGCGGCAGGATCCCGATGACATTCCTCCTGGTCCTGGTGCTTTACCTTGGACAGGAGCTTTACGACACCCTGTTCACGCAAGGCAACACATCGCACTTTGCCCACATCGTCGGAGGACTGTGCGGCGCCGTGCTCGGTTTTTTCAAGGCGCGGTAGCGCCTAGGATTGTTCGTCAGCCAGGATTTCGTACGTCAGCCCGAAGCGGCCCAGGTACTTGCGCAACCTGTCAGCATCGTTGGGTTGTTTTTTCTCCTGCCGCGATACGGCAAACAGCTTTCTACCGGCTTCGGAGAGGCTGGACGAATTCCGGCAGACATCGATCACGGCGTTCAACTGGCACCGGTCGAAGAGATCGAGCGAATCGGAAAAAACTCCGGGAAACTGCCTGGCGAGCGATGCCACGGCATCTTCTTCACCATCTATGCTCCAGCTTGCACGCAGGCGGACGATTTCTTCCGAAACCAGTTCTTCGGTAATCCGCCCCGCTTCGGCTAGCGTGGCCAGGCGCGTCAACGAGGCTCCGAGTTCGCGGAAATTACCCTGCCAGCGCGCCTGCGGCGAGGCGGCAAAGGACAGGTAGCGGCGCCTGGCCTCGACGTTGAAGCGAACCACCTGGCCGTCTTCGCGGGCGAAGCGCTCCAACTCGAAATCGAGGTTGGGTTCGATATCCTCGGGCCGCTCGGACAAGCCCGGCAGCATGAAAGTCCACAGATTGATGCGGGCGTAAAGATCCTCGCGGAAACGCCCTTCGCTCACCCACTGCCGCAGGTCGCGGTGCGTGCCGGCGATGAGCTGGAAATCGCTTTCCGCCTCGCGGTCGCCGCCGAAGGGGAAGAAGCGCTTTTCCTCTATGGCCTTGAGCAACATGGCCTGTTCGTCAAGCCCAAGCTCGCCTATTTCGTCGAGGAAAAGCAGCCCCAGGTCGGCAGAACGCAGCAGCCCGGGCCTTTCGCTCTGCGCACCGGTAAACGCCCCTTTGACATGGCCGAACAGATTGGACATCGCCGAATCGCCGCGCAGCGTGGCGCAGTTGACCTCGATGAAGCGCCCGGCCAGCCGCTGCCGCTGGCGTTTCAGCTCATACACCCGGCGCGCCAGGAAGGACTTGCCTGCGCCGGTAGGCCCCACCAGCAGCATCGGCGCGCGCGAACGGCCGGCCACGTGTTCGATGCGTTCTATCATGCGGTTGAAGGCAGGGTTGCGCGTGGCAATGCCGGACTTGAGGAAGGACACGCTGTCGTCATGCTCGCGGGCAAAGCGCTGCGCGATCTGGTTATAGCGCGAGAGGTCGAGGTCGATGATTTCGTAGGACCCGATGCTGTTGGCAATCTCCTTCTTGCGCGGCGGCGAGGTTTGCAGCAGCCGTGCCGGAAGATAGCGCGCTTCGGCCAGCAGGAACCAGCAGATCTGCGCGACGTGCGTTCCCGTGGTGATGTGGATGAGGTATTCCTCGTTCTCGGGGTCGAAGGGGTAGTTGCGCGCAAAATCGTGCAGCGTGGTGTAAACCTCCTCGAAATCCCAGGGGTTGCGCAGCTCCATCTCATTGCGGCGCACCTCGGTCTCCGGCGACACGCTGGCGACGTCCAGGACGACGCGCTCGGCCAGGCCGCGGCTGCGCGGATCGTGAATCAGTTCCAGGCGATGCACGACCAGATCCTCCTGCTGGCAGAGCGCGATCGACGGACGCCATTTTTCCCAGCGGGTGCTGCCTTTTCCCGCATAGTCCAACTGCGTACCAAGGAAACCGATGACCACGATTTTCTTCATAAGGTTTATATAAATTCAGATAAATAATTATCCAATTTTATCTCATATTGAGGAACTACTGTTTTTTCTTCCGCCTTCGAACGAGAACAAACACAAATAAATTCAATACGTTGAAAAATAGCACAGATTCTTTCCCACTTCTGGCACGCCTTTCGCAATGAACAGATCGTCGCCAACTTGCGGCAATGGCCGACGGGCAAGGGGTTCCCACCCCGCCGGTGCATCGGAGCCTGATGCCATCCTGGAAAGATGGCGTTTGTCGTTCCGCTGTATGCCGCCGTCGCGGGAAAGCGATATCTGCATGCCTTGGTTGGGCATCTTGAATGTCTGGGTTCGATTCCCTGCGTGCAGCCACTGGATAGCTCAGTCGGGTAGAGCGATCGGCTAATAACCGATGGGTCGCGGGTTCGACTCCCGTTCCAACTGTCCTGTAACGACAGTGTTCAGTACCACCAGCAGCACCCGCCGGTTGCGGCATGCGCAAGCACCCGCCGCCGGTTCGGCCCGGCGCCTCGGACCGCTTTGCGGCAAGGCGTTCGGCAGGAAGCCAGGGATTACCGCCGACCTGCAGCGATGCGCTGCCAGGAAGGAGTTGGAATCCACGGCGCTCCGCCGGACGCCCTCACGCGTAAGCCGCCCAAAGCGCCCGCCGGACCGGCGATAACCGGCAAGTACGACAATGGCTTACAAAAGCCGGAAATCAAGGAGAAAAAATGCTGAAAAGATTCATCGTCAAAAAGAACGAACGTGCCGCCCTGCTGCGCAAAGGCGATTTCGAACGCATTCTGGATGCCGGCCGCCACTGTTTCTTCGATCCGTTGAACGAACTGACGCTGAGTGTCTGGAAGCTGGATGCGCCCATGCTCGACGTCCCTCTCGTCGATTACCTGCGTCAGAACGAACCGGAAACCGCCGGGAAGTATTTCGTCTGCATGGAATTGACCGAGGACGAAGCCGGCCTGCGTTACGAGAACGACGTGCTGGTCGAAATACTGCCGCCTGCATCGCGCCGTTTTTTCTGGCTGGGCCTGATCAGACATCGCCTTGAACGGGTCGATCTGCGCCAGGGCTGCGCCCTGCCCCGCGAAATGGCTTCGCGGCTGTTGCAACCGGCGCTGCGCGGACAGGCCCTGATGGGCATGAGCGGCCTGCTGGTCGCCCAGGTGCCTGCCTACCACGTCGGCCTGCTGCGCGTCGATGGCCGCGTGCAGGAACTGTTGCAGCCTGGCGTTGAAGCCTACTGGCGCTTCAACCGCGACGTGCAGGTCGAACAGGTCGACACCCGCTGGCAGGCGATGGAGGTCAGCGGCCAGGAAATCCTGACCCGCGACAAAGTCGGCCTGCGCGTCAACCTCGCGGCGACGTGGCGCTTCGCGGACGTGCTGCTCGCTTACGAAAAACTCAGCAAACCGGTCGAACACCTCTACCGCGAGCTGCAGTTCGGCCTGCGGGCAGCGGTGGGAACGCGCAACCTCGATGAACTGCTGGAAAACAAGCTGCTCATCGACGAAGTGGTGAGCGCGCATATCGCCCAAAAGCTCGACGGCTTCGGCCTCGATGTCGGCAGCATCGGCGTCAAGGACATCATCCTGCCAGGCGAGATGAAGGCGATCCTCGCGCAGGTGGTGGAAGCCGGCAAGGCTGCGGAAGCCAACGTCATCCGCCGCCGGGAAGAAACCGCCGCAACGCGCTCGCTGCTCAACACGGCCAAGGTGATGGAAGACAACCCGACCGCCCTGCGCCTGAAGGAGTTGGAAACTCTGGAGCGCGTGGCGGAAAGGATCGACCGCATCTCGGTCTTCGGCGGCTTGGATCAGGTGCTGAACGGCCTGGTGCAGATCCGGCCGAACTGACGCATTTCCCGCAGGGGGCTCACGCCCCCTGCGTTCCCCTGCGGAGATGCCTGGATACTCCATTTCACTGGAATTTCACGTTATTGGATGGAAGAAAGATGAAGGCATACAAAAGCGGAAAACAGCGGCGACAGGAAATCAAGACCGCGCGCCGTACACGCCACGAGCAATCGGCAATGCACTGGCTGTACGATTCTCCGCCCATGCCGCCAAAAAATGCCATTGCTGTAGATCCTACATGGCTTCGTCCGAGCAACAGCTATGGGGATCCACTGTTCGTCCGCCGCGGCTACTACGAAGATCTGCCGTTCCGCTGCATCGATTGTGGAACGGAATGCGTATGGACAGCCAAGCGCCAGCGCTGGTGGTACGAAGTCGCCAGGGGCGAGCGTTTCACCACGGCCAGGCGTTGCGCCCCTTGCCGCGCCAAAGAACGTGAAAGCAAGGAGGAAGCACGGCGCCGCTGGAGGGAATGGTTGCTGTTAACTTCAGGTCAATGAAGGAGCGAATACCGGGAATCATGGATGACATGATTAAGATACCCCCCTCCCTATAGGAGGGTGGTATCTGCGGCAAAACTTTCGTTTTCGGGAAAAAAACCATTCCTTTTTCAAACTACTGCCAAATTATGATCAATTGGCCAAACGCCAATTGATCACGCCAGGCGCCGCTCGTTTATCTTGAGGGAGATTAACACCTGATGGTATGCTTGGACAAAAACCTAACTTCTTGCAGTTGTTTTCATCATCGCTCGTTTCCCCCTCGGCTCCAGTTGCGGCCTGCCCCTGGCCGGCATCTATGATTAATCTCGCTTTGCCATTCTCGTCAAACACGACCTGCGTTTCAACGACCAATGAATTGACTTGGATAGAGCGCACGGCATTTCCATCAACGTCAGTGAGAACCGAAGCTCCCGATTCGACATTCACTGCATAAATGGTACTCATTCCACCCAGCATGGAGTTGGAACAGGAATCCGCCGGCACTGAGGGCATGCTTCCGGTCCACACGACATAACCCGATGCCATCGTAATCGGTGTCCACACGCGCTCTGTGGCTCCAGCCAACACACCAGTCATGTCGTAGTACCACCCCTTATCCGGAGTACCCGTAAGGCCGGTTTCAAGATTGGTTAATTGCGTCAGGTCAGCTCTCGTAATTGTTGCCGCCGAATCGGGCAATGTCGAGAATTGCCCACCATCGCGGATGGCATACATGGTCTGAGTTTGTGTACCCGAGCCCCCCGTAATGTCGCTCGTTGACAAAAACTGCCCCGTTGCGGCAAAAACCCAGCGATGATCGGGGGTACCGCCCTTGGGTCTCCCTATCGTAGGATAGACGGTCACCGGTTGCGCTTGACCTTTGGCATCCGTAAGCCTGGCCAGTTTGTGAACCTTGACGTCGCCATCTGCATCCGTCAGATCAAACCGCCACAGGTTGCCCAACAAATCGCCACCATAGACCTGTGTAGCCATATAGTCGCCCTCTCTCGCAATAAACGCAGAGATATGGGCAAACCCGGCCGGAGCCGTCAGAGACCCTGCTCCGGTATCGACCGATTTAATCAAGGCACCCGTCTTGGCATTGAGAATGTACAGAATCCCTTTGCCGGAGGCATTGTTGTAGCCAGACGTGACAATGACCACCCAACCCCATGCCGGTGTTTTGACCACTACGGGCTGTCCGTAGGTAAAACCCATGTCCGGAGGCGAAAACTCCCACAGAACATTGCCGGCGGCAGTTGACTCTGTAGCAACTGAGCCCGGGTTGGTGATGTCGATGGCGAAATATCCTTTCCCCCCTTTACCCAGGCCACTTACCAGCAGTGTATGCCATTCTGCATCCGTCGACTCCTTCCACGCCGTACCAATACGATCGAAATCGACGTCAGCCACCGTGGGCGTTGCATCGACATAATAGTGATGGGTATAGCTGGATTTACTCAGCGCTTGCAGCCCATCGACTTCCGGGGTGGAAGGGTTGCTCGGCCCGGAGTACAGAAAAGATGGAATGTAAGCCCATAGCTCCTGGCCTCCCGTCGTTCCTGTGGTCGTACTCTCAATGGCATGCAGCATGCCATCGTTGGCGCCCACATAAATCATTCCCTTACGATTTTTTTTCGCTTCCCAAAACGCCAGATAACCAGGATTCAATACTTCCAGATAAGGCTCTTTAGGCGCGCCGACGCTCACTGGTTTCGAATGTACAATATCGCCAAGCACATGATCGCGTTTGCGGAAAACACTTCCCTCTCCATTCCGGCTACCACGCAAGTACTCAAGGATTGCCTGCTGGTTGATGGGATTGGCATCGAATGTCGCTGCTTGCGCCGCAGTCAGATTCGCCAAACGGAATGGAACGGCTGAAAAGACGCCATCAACAACCTTACCGGTAACAATTTTCCGACCGGTATTCCAGTCCTGGGCATCGATTTTTTCTGCGGCACTCCAGGCAAATGTCCCACCAATGGTGTCATTTGAGTTGACAGCAACGCTCTTCAACGCGACTACATCGCCCGACCAGTTGGTCGTGTCGTAATTTGCACTGAAAATTTCCGAGTTACCGCCTTCCTGCTGCCAAATAATTCCTGTTCCTCTTCCGGTTGCCTTCAAACTGCCGATCTGACTGAAGACAGCTTCAAGTCCGTTAACCATGGCCTTTGGATCTGAGGCTGGATAGTAATTGTCCGGTAGGTTGTAACCGACATATTGGCGCCCCTGGCCGTTCCAGATATCCTTTCCAGGCGTAAAAACTCCGTCACCATTTTCATCCTTGAAACCGCCATATTTAGCCGCCAGCCAGTACTGATTTTTGTTGACATATTCCGTATGCCCAGACACTCCTCTTCCTGAAGGCTCCATGACGTCGACCCAAAAAAAGTCAAGTGTCATCTTTACTGACTTGACGATATCGGGACGTATGTCCTGAGTATGCGCATAATAGGCGATGCCAGCCATCATGTTTGACCCGCCATTGTTCCAACGCGCCGTTTCCAGGCCCGTAGTGCCCTCGAAGGTATTGAGTTTTTTTGTCCATGCCACCGGATCAAACGGCAAATCTCCGAAGGTATATTCATAATGGGTGTTCACGTCGCCGATGCCGAGAATGGCATTTCGCTGGCAGGCATTGATGATGGGGTCCTCCCAGTTGGTAATGGCCGGAAAACCGTCCTTACGCCGAGGATCGTCATTTGCCCGTTGATAATATGAAGCCGTAGCCGGTTTTTTCATCAGGTAGCGCAAGGCTTCCGCCACCATTTCCGAAGGCTGGTCATAGACTTCATAACCTCCGCTGGTAAAACCGAACTTGTTCAGGTAGTTGATAACCCCGCTGTTGGATACTCCACTCGCCGCGGCGTCAGCTGTATCCGGATTGTTTACAAACACCCCCGTTGTTGTAGACCATTCATAGGCTGGATTGTTGGTTCCATCCCATTTGGATGATCCGACGTTTTTTAGGCGGCTTCGCATCACGCCACCGTCCAGAATAGGTGCGGTGTCCGGATTGTATTCATTAAATAGATAACTGAACACGCCGAAACGCATCTTGTCTTCATAACGCTGAATCAGCCCGACGGGTTTGAACGTGATTACACCGTCGGGAGTGCTATAGGGAGTGCAGTTCGCTTCGAGGTAGCTTGAGCCTTTACGGTCATCGCAAACGCGCACGGCTGCCTGATAAGCGGTTCCTCCGATATTTACGTTGAGTCCTAATGAAGAATTGGTGATCGTCACATTGCTCCCGCTCGTGCCGGGGATCGTGCGACTACCCATCGCGGAGCGGCTGTTCTGATAGGCACGCTGCAGCACGGTAACACCACGGCCGGCAACCGTATTGCCGGTCGATGCAGTGTCGATCGAGCGGAATCCTCCCGTCAATGCCCAGCGGAAAGGATCGATGCCGCTCATCGTTCCATAATTGAGAGCATTACCGCTCCAACTCCCCGAGCAACTGTGATTGGTGCCCGCCATTGCCACCGGCTCGAAATACTTTTCCGACTTATTGTAGTCATAACATTTGTTGGGATCGAAATAGCCGAGATACTCGTTCTTGGCGGTATAGCTGCTGTCCTTGTGCGTATAAACAGTCGCTGTCGGAAATTCAACCGACGGGGTAAAAATCAGATTGACCGGGGCAGGTGGCGCAGAACTGAAAGGCAAATCGGCCAATTGGGTCTGGGCAGCACAGGCCATCGACAGAGAGAGACAGACGATGCCGGCGCTGATCCCAATTCCAGGAAGGTTTTTGCACAGCACGCGCATTTTTTGTTTCATGTCATGACTCCGGTATAATCATATTGAATGTGAATTAGGGGCGAACTGTGGCCTGAATAAAAGACACCGTATTGCGCGGTCCATCGACTCGCACGGTGACGCGCAAAGCGGGTTTGTCGGGTTCTTTGACTATTTTTATGGGACCATTTTCAACTTCATCTGCCTCGTAAGCATACGTACAGTGATTCTTGTTAAGAGCACCGTTTGTCGTGCACATGCGCTCTGCCAAGTAGCGAACCCTCATTCCTTCAGCATTCATAAGCGCGGTTGCGGGCGGTGCATGGGTATAGCTGGCATCAAAAGTATCCAGATTTCTGAGCACCACAGGGATTCCCTGTGCATCAACCTCCAGCATCCTGGCCGAGTAATTCCTGCTTGGAAGGTCGACTCCGTTGGTGATATAGGTATCGAAGTTTTTTGCATTGGTGGTCCACGCAATCACCTGATCGAACGCCAGTTGTGCGCGATTATTGGCATCACTTTTAAACGCGATATTGCCTGACACTGTCGATGAAGTATCAACTGAACGGAACAGGGATACACTGGCCAGCAGCAGAGCGACAAGAACGACAAGCACGATTTCCAATACCATGCCTTGTTGCCGCTCTCGCGATGTAACAGTACTTTGCATCTTCATACGCGCTTCGCTCCAAATTTCAGATATCTCGTGTATTGAACAGAGGAATCACGCTTTCATAAATCTGATAGCGATAGCGTTGTTCGCTTTTTGTCAGAGTGATGGTCTGTTTCAATCCAGTCGAACCAAACAGCTCGAGTTTGTCCTGAAAACTCTCGGTGGCGGCCGGATAACTGCCCCTCGTTATCAGAGCGATACGAATGGCTTTAATCTGACCGAGTTTTTCACGTACGGTATCCGTATTGCTCTGAAGATCACTGAATGTCCATCCCGCGTCAGTCGGCGAAACCCATTTATTCACGACACCGCCGGTGCCTGTAGCTATTCCATATATTGCTTTGAGCAAAAACACATTTTCGGCAATCGGTGCTGGCGCTTGCAGTCCATGCATTTGCAACAAGTCATACATTTCGAGTGATTGGGTTTGAGAGGCGACACCAAAGACATTGAATTGCGGGGCACGTCCAAGACCGTAGATTTGGTCTCCGATCGCAAGAGAACCTAGAGCGGTGCTCATGGCATACATTCCCCCAACCGTAACAGATTGTGGCGTGTTATCCAGTTTTCCGTCCGTGTAGGTCGCTCCGTGATCCGCTGCAATTTGCGTAACGTTGCAGTTGCCACTGGCCGAATTTGTCGTTAACAATAGATCGCCTGCAACAAAACCATTGGAATTGGACAAAACAAATTTGTCGCTGCCCAAAACCTCGCGTATTTTGAAAGCAATGCCAGATGACTCCAATCCGGAACTAATTGCCAGAATCAGATCTGATTCGCGCGAACTTTCTCCGACCACTCCCGCCCGGACAATGACAGGAGCAAGGCGCAGCGTTGTCGGTAAATTTTCAAACGGAACGGGTAAAGCCTTTGGCAGTGGCAACAAGGTCGTTCCGTTCTTGGCGGCACGCAAAGTGCAGCCCCAGGCCTCCTGTGACTGCGCCACGATGCTTCCCGCCTGCTTGAGCGAATTGGCAATCTGGTACAGCGTCATCGACGCCGTTCTCTGCGCTTCGCTGCCACCCGATATGTCACGTTTCCGCCAGATCGCATTGCTGTACACCTCAGTAATCAACAGCATGGCCAGCATGGCGATCAGCACGCCGACCATCAGTTCGACCAGAGTAAACCCCGCGTTCCCTACTGGTGCATGAAATGCGCTGTCTCGTTTCATTCGATGGCTCACAAAATTTCCAGCAAGTTTTTTCATATCAACGGAAATACGTCGTCGTGGTGTACACACCCTGGGGAGTGTCCGGTCTGGCGTTGGGAGAAATCCAGCTGATTGTCAGTTGCGCAAAGGTTCCGCCTGCAATCGCTTCATTTCCGGGGAAAACGATGGCTGCCGTCCCGTTCGGTAGGGTTTGCACGCGCTTTTTCACCCAATCATTGAAGTTGGTTGAGTCGGGGCCATAGTCAGTGTTCAGTGTCGAAGCCTTGGATACCGCCATCTGTCCAAACAGCTCATCGGCCATAGTCATGGCTTCGGTGCGGAAGCGGTTCTCGCTGGAGTACTGCGACGAAACTGCCATTGAACCGAGCAGCCCAACGATACCCAAGGCAAAAATGACCAGACTGATCAGTACCTCGATGAGTATCCCGCCGCGCTGTTGATTTTTCATGACGATATCCTGGAAAATACTTGGCTTAGCACACAATGTCCGCTGGGCAGGCAAGCGGCGATCCTGCCGATGTTATGTTTGGGTCGCACCAGCGGACGCCGCCGCCGGGGCGCACCAGAACACACATCGGATACTTGTTGGTCTTCGTTTCCACTCGATAGACCTGAGTAACAGTCAGAAAGGTTGGCGGTGTCCCCGCACTGGTCAGCACCCTGCCAATTCCACTGAAAATCAATGTGGCGGGGCCGGTAATATTGACGCCGCGGCTGCCGAAGTCGCCGCCCTGCACAAACGTTTTATTCACACCGCTGCCAGTCGGCAAAATACGCACGGTCCAGTATGACCCGTTGGCAGCTGCCGCTGTGTTGAGAACGTTGCTGGCAGGAACAGGTTGGCTAGCGAGCAGGGAGAACTCAACATCCATATTGCGCTTGGCCGCTTCCGACTGCGCAAGCTGCAGCCCGCTTTGCACATCCTCGATCCCAGAACGTACTTGGGATTTGTTGATCCATTCGCTCAGGCTGGGGATGGCAAGCGCCGCCAGTATTCCCAGAATGAAGATGACCGTCAGAATTTCGACCAGCGTGAAGCCGCGCTCGTCATTCATCTGGCGCAACCGACCATTCATACGCATGGGCCACCTTTGCTGAAAATCCAACAATTTTTTGTTGCAGGCCAGCCGCCGCCGACTGTCACAGCCGTTGTTTTCGATCCCGCCTGATCGATTGTGTAGGTAAAGCCAGCAACTCTTCCCGTGCCGGTCGCCGTCAGGGTATAGTTCAACGGATTAGCTGAATTCCATTGGCAGGTGATCGTGAATGATTTGCGTTCGTTTTTCGTACACGGACCATTCGCATCCTGGGCTGTGGCAAAACTGCGCTTGGACAAATAAAACTGGTCCATCGACATCTTGGCAGCTGTCAGCGCTTCGCTGGCTTCGACCAGGATGCCACGCCTGACATATTCCGTATAGCTGGGATAGGCGATTGCAGCCAGAATGGAGATGATCACAACCACGATCATCAGTTCGATCAACGTGAAACCGCGTGTGAATCTTCCGTGATCACGACGACTCATGGGGATGGAGAAGCCCTTTTTCCGTGGAACGAGCAAAGATCTATGCATAGTTTTTCCTTCGGAATTCTCGATCGATAACACATGCCCGACTGTTTTCCACTCGAATCAGTCACGGCTTCCTTATGCAATTTCACATAGCCTTGCAAGCGAACAGCATACATCCCATATATCGTACCACTGGCACGTATCTTGAACATAAAACGGCGAGATTTCCATGAATATGTGATAAGTGGCTGCTCCTAAGAGATGAACGGTCAAATCTCTTCGGGGTTGATTCCCCACCGCTTGCGGCGAGGCTGCCCATAAAGCGGCGGGTTTTGTCAGGAAATTGATACGCAGCCCGTTGGGGCGAGGTTGTTTGCCTTCCCCTGGAATGGCAACATCTATGGATTGACACTACTCGTCGCTCTTTATTACAGAAGTTTCCCCTTATTTTTCTTGCACTTCGAGGTAGAGAACAAAAAACTATTTTCTTATACTTGTATGGTAGATACGAATTTTGTGGTATTTTGTATCAATGAAAGATTCACTTTGAGCAGCTGGAAGGTAGACGGAAAATCTGAGAGGAGAATTGGCAATGAAAATTGTTGGCGCAGATGTGATTGTGTGTTGCCCAGGACGGAATTTCGTCACGTTGAAAATCACCACCGACGACGGCGTGACGGGGCTTGGCGATGCGACACTGAATGGCCGCGAACTGTCCGTAGCCTCGTATCTCAAGGACCATGTCTGTCCGCTTCTGATCGGCCGCGATCCGCAGAAAATCGAGGATGTCTGGCAGTACCTCTACAAGGGTGCGTATTGGCGCCGGGGGCCGGTTACCATGTCGGCGATTGGCGCGGTGGATATGGCGCTCTGGGATATCAAGGGCAAGGTTGCCAATATGCCGGTCTATCAGTTGCTGGGCGGCGCGTCGCGGGAACACGTTCTGGTGTACTGCCATGGTACTGGGCGCGACATCCCGGAAACGCTCGATGCGTTCGCCAGCTACAAGGAAAAGGGTTACAAGGCAATCCGCGTGCAATGCGGCGTGCCTGGAATGAAATCGGTTTACGGCGTATCCAAAGGCAAGGAGGCCTATGAGCCTGCCTCCAAGGGCTGGCCCGAGGAGCAATCCTGGTCGACGGAAAAATACCTCGACTACGTTCCAAAACTGTTCGAGGCGGTACGCGACAAATTCGGGTTCGAACATCACCTGTTGCATGACGTACACCACCGCCTGACGCCGATCGAAGCGGCGCGGCTCGGAAAATCGATCGAGGATTACCGCCTGTTCTGGATCGAGGACCCGACGCCAGCCGAGAATCAGGAAGCTTTCCGCCTGATCCGCCAGCATACCGTGACGCCGATCGCGGTCGGTGAGGTATTCAATAGCATCTGGGATTGCAAAGAACTGATCGAAGAGCAGCTGATCGATTACATCCGCATGACCGTCACGCATTCGGGCGGCATTACCCATCTGCGCCGCATTGCGGATCTGGCCGCTTTGTATCAGGTGCGTACCGGCAGCCACGGGCCGTCCGATCTGTCGCCGGTCTGCATGGGAGCCGCGCTGCATTTCGATCTGTGGGTGCCGAATTTCGGCATTCAGGAGTATATGGGCTATCCCGCGCAGGCCATGGAGGTATTCCAGTGTGCCTGGAGTTTCGACGACGGGTACATGCATCCTGGCGACAAACCTGGCTTGGGCGTGGAGATCGACGAAAAACTTGCCGCCAAGTATCCTTACGAACCGGCTTACCTGCCGGTAGCCCGCCTTGAGGACGGTACGCTCTGGAGCTGGTGATTTTCTGCAGAGAATTTGTGATTATTCCATTTTTAAATCGTGAGTGACACGAAGACGAGCCGCTGACAGTGCTATAGCACGGCGAGGCGAAGGCGACAAAGGCACTCGCGACTTAGAAATGGAATCAAACCGGCGAGGCCAGCGTATTGTCAAAACGCTGGCCCGTTTTTTGGAGTATCGAGATGACACGCATTCCATTTGAAACAGTCCATGAAGTGGTTACGGAAGCCTTTGTCAAAGCGGGGATGAATCAGGAGGATGCGCGGACATGCGCGCGAATCCACACGGAATCCTCCTGCGACGGCATTTATTCGCACGGACTCAACCGTGTGGCGCGTTTCGTTGACTATTTGCAACGCGGCTGGGTCGATCCAAAGGCCAAGCCGTCGCTGGCAAAAAAACTGGGAGTCATCGAAATCTACGACGGACAGTGTGGCCCCGGCATCCTCAATGCCTTTTACGCGACCGACCGTGCCATGGCCATCGCCGCCGAACAAGGCGTGGGCATAGTGACGATGCGCAATACGACGCACTGGATGCGTGGCGGCACTTACGGCTGGTACGCGGCGGACAAAGGCTTTGTCGCCATCAGCTGGACCAATACCGAATCGTGCATGCCATCCTGGGGCGGCAAAAATACCCGTCTGGGCAACAACCCCTTTGTCATGGCCGTGCCACGGCGGAAAGGCCATATCGTTCTGGACATGGCGATGTCCCAGTATTCCTATGGAAAGCTGCAGGTCACTCGCCTGAAGGGAGCACAACTGCCCTACCCGGGAGGGTTCGACAAAAACGGCAATCTGACGTCCGAACCAGGGCCGATCGAGGAATCCATGCGCATTTTGCCCATGGGTTACTGGAAAGGATCGGGGTTCGCCATCCTGCTCGATACGCTGGCAGCGGTACTCTCCGAAGGAATCGCCACGAACGACATCGACAAGATCCAGCGCGGCAGTTGCACCGGCTGCTCGCAGGTATTCATGGTTTTCGATCCGCGCCAGTTGGGCGGCGAGGAATTTACCGAGAAAGTGGCCGATGGCGTGGCCGACTACGTCAACTCTTCCACGCCGGCTGAAAACAGCAGGGAGGTCCTCTATCCCGGGCAGTCTACGCTGCGTATCCGCGCGGAGCACCGCGCCAACGGAATCGTCGTCGACGACGGCGTATGGGCCGACGTGCTGGCTCTGGCCGGACGAAGCGCCTGACTATCTGTCCGGCTCTTGTTCAAATATATCCGGGAAGCTGGCGGCGATGTTGGGCAGGGAAAAGGTGATTTCCCGCAAATGCGTCCGCATTGCCGCCGCTGCCGCGGTCGGATCGCCGGCCTCGATGCCATCGACGATCCTTTTATGCTGATCGATGATGACGGGAAGCGGTGTTGCCGCATCGAGGCTTAGATAGCGGATGCGGTCCATCTGGGACTTGATTCCCTCAATGACGCGCCAGGCATGGGCGCGCCCTACCGATAGCGCAATCGTACGGTGGAACTCTTCGTCAAGGGCCAGGAACTCCGGGGGGTGTCCTGAGCCCAAGGCGTTTTGCCGCTCCACCAATTGCCTTAGCTCGCGAATGGCGGAAAGCGGCGCCGAGAGCGCTGCTTCCTGCGTAACGGCGACTTCGATCGCTTCGCGCACGAAACGCGCATCAAGCACGTCAGCCACCGAAATCTTGACAACAAAAGTGCCACGCTGCGGCTGAATGCTGACAAGGCGTTCTTCGGCAAGCTTGATGAAGGCCTCGCGTACGGGCTGCCGGCTGGTCGCATATTGGCGTGCGATCTCCGATTCGGAAAGCGCGACGCCCGGGCTGATCTCCCCGCGGATGATGGACTCCCGCAATTGGCGATGGACCTGGGAGCCGATGGAAGTGGATTCGCTGTCTCGCGCGGCGCGTGGAGATGCTGGTGTCTTCTGGGATTTCATTATTCTCAATCGAAAAAAGCGGAGGAAGATGTCAAATTCATTACGTGGCAGGGAGACACGAATTTCTGTGTATTCTATGCTTTCCTCGAAAAGTGCTGAAGTTTTCCCATGTTTGCCGCTATCATCGAACTATCGGCCAAGCTCCCATCTTTCCAGGCTCTCCTTGGGATAAATCGTCTTCTGATGCAAATCGAAAAAGACCTGCCACCTCAGTTTGGAATAAAATGAATCGTTATTGGGCTTTCGCTGATTTTTTTCCTCCAACAACCATTTGCCGCCTTTAGTCATGAACTTTAAAAAGATAATCGTGCAATGTTTCCTGGTCACCCTCTTCATGTTCGGTCATGCTTCCGTTCATGCCGTGCCCAAGGCCGCCGAGCATGAAAACGCCTCGGTTGCCAATGGACAGGAAGTCGCTGCCAAACCGGCCAAACAAGATGCACAGAGGAAACTGCAGCCGAGCTCCAAGGCGAGGTCTTACAAACCGACAGTCGTCCGTAAGAATACTGATAAAGCAAAGAAAACCACCAACCGAAAACGCGCGAAGTAATGCAATAACCAACCCGACTGATGCTCTTATTTAGTTTTTTGCAGATGGAGCCAAAAATGCCTCGATTTTTTCATGCCATAACCGTAGTCATTCTATCCTTGTTTGCTGGTGCGGTTTTTGCACAGAAGCCATTGCCGGTCGTTGAATTAACCGCCGGTTTCCATCGCATCGAGGCTGAACTTGCCATCGACAAAGCCGTCCAGGCACGTGGGCTGATGATGCGCAAAAGCATGCCCGCCAATCATGGGATGCTTTTCGTTTTTGCCGAGGAAGGCCAGCACTGCATGTGGATGCGCAACACGCTTATACCTCTTTCCGTGGCGTTTTTGGATGGAAAAGGCCAGATCCTGAACATAGAGGATATGAAACCGCAAACGGAAGACAGTCATTGTTCAAAAGGACCATCACGCTATGCGCTGGAGATGAATCAGGGTTGGTTCTCCGAAAAAGGGATCAAACCCGGGCAGCAACTCGGCGGATTCAACCCTCCCAAACCGAGCGCCAATCAATAGCCATACACCATGAAACCAGAACTCATCACCAGTTGGGCTGAGCATAGAAGTTATTTACAAAAGATTCTCTTACTGGCGACCCGGCGTATCCGTATTTTCGACGAGGATCTGGTCGAACTCGGGCTGGAAAAGAAAGAAAACGCATTTTTTCTGCGACGCTTTCTTTCTGGCGAACATCAAAGCAAACTGCAAATCGTCCTGCGAAATCCCGAACCATTCCGTCGAAACAGCCCACGCCTGACAAGCTTGTTTGCCGACTACCAGGGAAAAATGGAGGTATATGAATGCGATTCGCAGCTCACCAAGCTTAGTGATGCCATGTTGCTAGTCGACGACGAGCATGCATTGATCCGTTTTCATAAGGACCAGGTCCGGTCGAAGGCCATAATCGACAATTCGTCGGAGTGCCGTCCTTACTTCTCGCGCTTTGAAGAAATGCTCAAAGGGGGAGTCATCGCGCTCAGTAGCATGACTCTCGGGCTCTGACCCTTACGGCTCAAGTGCCGGTTAATCCTGCTATACTATAAATCCTGAGTTGATTGATAGGGTATCTGTCAGTCAACTGTTTTTTTGTTCGTTCGTTGTATTGCTCTATCGTTTGCCGTTATTTGTGAAGGAAAACTGAAGATGAAAAACTCGCTCCTCATTGCCGCCCTTGTTGCTTTGACGTTAACTGCCTGTGGCAAAAAGGAAGAACCGGCCCCCGCTCCCGCTCCGGCCGCCCCCGCTGCTGCTCCTGCACCAGCCCCCGCTGAAGCTGCGCCAGCCCCCGCAGATGCCAAACCGGCCGATGCCGCTCCTGAGACACCTGCTGCCGATGCCAAGCCGGCCGATGCTGCGCCCGCAGCTGATGCAAAACCGGCCGACGCCGCTCCTGAAACCCCGGCCGCCGATGCTAAGCCGGCCGACGCCGCCCCCGCAGCGGATGCCAAACCGGCTGAAGCCGCTCCTGCGACTGAAGAAAAGAAGTAATTCTTTCCATCTCCAAAAAAGCCGGTTTTGTCCCGGCTTTTTTTACGTCCGTTTCAACTCAGGCCACGCCAGCCGAACCCTTCGTCCTGCGACGCCACGCCAATCCACTTCTCCTCGCAGTTCAAAGCTTCCGCCAGCGCCTTGGCAGCCAGCGTCGGCGAGTTGTTCTGCTCACTCAGATGTGCGGCAACGACGTGCTGCAATGCTTTCGTATCCAACTGCCGCAATAGTTCTGCGCACTGCTTGTTGCTCAAATGCCCCCAGTCTCCTGAAATCCTGCGTTTCAGCATTGCCGGATAGGCTGAATCGGCCAGCAGTTTCGTATCGTGGTTGCATTCCAGCACCAATGCCTGGCAGCCGCTGAGAACACTGACTATATGTTGGGTGGCCACTCCGCAATCGGTAAGAACGCCCAATCGATGTGCGCCATTGGAAAAAACGTATTGGACTGGCTCGCGCGCATCGTGGGGAACCGGAAAGGGTGTGACTTCCACATTGCCGATGCAGAATCCGGCGTGGCTATCTATCAGGGTGCACACGGGAGTGAGGTTGCCGGCAAGCGGTATGGCCGCATGGGTCCCGTGCGTCAAATAAACCGGGATTTCATGGCGGCAGGCGAACCGGTAAACGCCAGCCATGTGGTCGCTATGCTCGTGGGTCACGAGAATGCCGGCTATGTCTTCCGGAGCAATGGACAAACGCGCAAGGCGACCCAAAATTGTCCGCATCGAAAAACCGCCATCCAGCAGCAATTTCGTATCGCCCGTATCGACGATCAGTGAATTTCCCCGGCTACCGCTGCCCAGAGAAGCAAAACGCATGGTTCCCATAACGCTTCGCATTGTAACCGACCTTCGCTGGCAACCGTTTCCCCGGAAACGACGATCACGAAGCAGCATTGCGCCAATGCATGAGGGTTACTTTATAATTTTGTCATTCGGCGTAGTCTCTCCACCCTGAAAAATAGCAATCAAAACAGTTCCCTCCATCGATTCTTCTCATGCTCTCAACCGTTTCTCGCATCCAGCCTGTCGGTTACGTCATGATCGCCCTGGTACTTTTTTCTCTCTGGGCGGCTATCCGGGTACTCAAACGCATAGGGAAAGGCCAACGCCTCGGCTGCGTTTCGGTAGGCTATGTCTGGCTGATCATCTTCAGCATTGGATCACTGGCATTTGGCGGCACACTCCTGCTTTACGAATCACTGAGAAATTTCACGCAAGGCGAGCGCATCGAGGCGACAATCACCGACTTCACCGTGCGTGAGCAAACGAGCAGTGATGACGACGGCCCGATGTTTGTGCCCATCATCCGTTTTACCGCGCCCAATGGCGAAGTCATCACCCGTGAAGGCAACACCGGCTCTGGCGCCGAGCCCATCATCGGCGAAATCTACGTCATCTACTACGATAGCGAGCGCGACAGCCTTTCAAACTTCAGTTTCGGATCGATTGCGCTTCTGACGGCGGGCGGCGTCATGACATTCTTCCTGTCGTTGATCCTATTTGGCATCGTGCGCTATGCGCTGGGCGGCAACATGGCGGCTTTCTGGTCCTATTTCCAAAATTTTCTTACGCTGTTCTTTCTTCCTCTGGCGATGATCGCTTTCAACGCCCTGCTCATCTGCGCCATGGTTTTCGCCGGTCCGCATCCACGATGGGTTTACGCCTTGTTGGGGATATTCATTTTCGCCATGACTTTGACTATTTGGGGATACCTAAGGATGGTAGGCCGAAAGGGAGCTCCCAAATGGAAGCGGACAGGAAACACTCTCTGGGTAGCGGACTGGGACGACGACACAAAAGCCTGATCAGATATCTTGCTTATCGCACCCGGGCTGGAAACCGCTCATGAAACGCCCAGGCGCCACAGCGAGGTTATTTCCGCGGCTCGCGCCGCATGCAGCGGATCCGAGGGGTCGAAGGCTTTGGCGTGCACTGGCCGCATATCGTGTCGCCCCAAAACCTTCAGTCCGGCCTTCCCGATCCATTCGAGCAGTGTTTCCCTGGACCGGAGTTTCAAGTGTTCCGCCAGATCTGAGAGAATCAGCCACCCCTCCCCCCCAGGTTCCAGATGCGCCGCCAGGCCATCCAGAAAACCGCGCAGCATGCGACTGTCCGGATCGTACACCGCACTCTCGAGCAATGAACCCGATTTGCCGGGGAGCCACGGCGGATTGCAGACAATCAACGAGGCATGCCCTTCGGGGAAAAGGTCCGCCCTGACTACTTCAACCTGCTCGCTCAGGCCAAGCCGCTCTATATTCTCATTGGCGCAGACCAGAGCTCTCCCATTCGTATCCGTCGCAACGACGCGACGAACGCCGCGCCGGGCCAACACTGCCGCGAGAACTCCGGTTCCCGTGCCGACATCGAAAGACTGACTGCACCTGTCAGGCAATGGAGTTTCCGCCACTAAAGCCACATATTCGCCACGCACGGGAGAAAAAACGCCATAGTGCGGATGAATATTCCCGCCCAAAGCCGCAATGGCGACGCCTCTCTTGCGCCATTCATGCGCACCGATCAGCCCCTGAAGCTCGCGAAGCGAAGCAACATAAGGGCCATCGCCATCACCGTAGGCTTGCCTGCAAGCCTGTTGCACGTCTGGAGCCCGCCGCAACGGGATCACATGCTCGGCTTCGAACGGAATCAAAACCATTCCGAGAAGACGCACACGTTGCGCCTGAGCCATGCGTTTCAGGTGAAAGGCTTCCGGATATCCCGGCGCGGGCTTTCCGGAACGGTTAGACTTGCGGTCATAGCGCCGAGCCATGGCCTGTAGAAGCTGCCGTGCGTTCTGAAAATCGCCGCGCCACAGCAAGGCGGTCCCTTCGCACGCCATACGATAGGCGGCATCGGCCGACATCGAATCGTCGGCAACAACCACGCGGCGCGGCAAAGGCATCCCGGATTCGGAGCGCCAGCGGGCGGAATGTCGAATACCCTTTTCCTGCCAGACAAGCTGCTCCTGATAACAATTCTCCTGCGCCTGATCTTGATTCATCACGGAAATACCTAATGTCCTGAGTTACCAATTCGTTGCTGAAAACTGGTGAGGCTAAGCGCCATGCGGCGTTGCGAATGCTCGCCAGGTGTTCAACCCGGCTCCGCTTCGCGCCTTGCCTGCCCCCCGCCTCGTCAGTTGTCTCATGCGTTCTCTCCAGCAATCACTATTCAACGAACTAACAACTCAGGACACGAGCCCTCTTTCGACTTACTTTTGCCCTTCATGCTGCCTCAACATACTGAAATAGTCACGATCGTCAATCAGCATATGGCCTGCCACGATGTCTCGGGTCAGGAAAGCCACCAAATCCTCCAGGGATAGCTTACCCTCTGTCGCCATACTACGCATTTCGAGCGCCCGTTTAACCAGTTGCTCATGTTTCTGAGCATGCTCTTCCAGCTTGCCATAGCCGTATTCGGCCAATATGTGCTCTTCGTTCCTGAAATGCGTAATCACCAAATCTATCAGGGCATCCATCGTTTCCGGAAATTTTTCCGGCGGAGTACTGCCGTTGGCTATGGCGCGGATAATCGCGTTACCAGAATCGAAAAGCTCCCGGTGCTCCTGGTCAATCGTGGCGTTGCCGCACTGATATGAACGCCGCCAAAGGAGACTTGTGATGGGTCCTCCCCGGTCAGTCGGTTGAATACGGCTTGTGGCGCTTCTGGCCTCCCCATCCCCTTGCCCGTCGCCCTCATTGGCCACATGCACCTGCGCGCGGCCCAGCGCTTTGGCAACATACATCGCGTTGTCGGCGTTCTTCAGAAGAACTTCCTCGCTCGTGCCGTGATCCGGGTAAATGGCAATGCCGATGCTGCAATCGACACTTACCGTAATATCCTCCATCAAATCAAACGGTTGGCTGATCGATTGCCTGATTTTGTTCGCTACGCCCACAGCATCATGGCTGTTGCCAATCATGGGCAGGATTACGACGAATTCATCCCCCCCGACGCGCGCCAGCGTGTCGGATTCGCGCAGGCAATTATGCATTCGTCCGGCAATTGCTTTCAGCAGGACATCACCCACGGAATGGCCATACTGATCGTTTACAGGCTTGAAACGGTCGATATCGATTACCATCAGCGCAAGCAGAGTATTTTCCCGTTTCGCCTGGGTGATGGCCATGCTTATCCGGTCCTGGAACAAACGGCGGTTGGGAAGCTGCGTCAATGGGTCATAATTGGCGAGGCGGGACATTTCGGCAGCCAACTGCGAACGCTCGGTGATATCGGTTGCCACACCGCAACCGTAGAAATTTCCGTGCGATCCCGTGACTTCAGTAACTGACAGCAACACCGTCAAGCGTGAACCATCCTTGCGGATGTAAGTCCACTCATGCTCTTCCTGCAGACCAGTCGCACTGCATTTGGCAAAAAAAACCTGCCGATCGGGCTGCACCGTCCCGCCCAATTCTTCAGTCAGCTCTCTGGCTCGCTCCTGTATTTCTTTTTCATCGTGAAACAACAACGGGGAATGAATACCAATCACCTCCGCGGCCGAATAGCCCAGCATGGCCTCGGCGCCCGGACTGAACATCACGATGATGCCCTGTGCATTCGTAACGATAATAGCTTGCGGCACCGTCCTCAATATCGAGGCGCTGAGCCCCTCATGCGCAAGCAGGGCTTCATCGCTACGTACTCTAGCGTCCATGGCTTCGTCGAGCAATTGCAAAGCCATGTTGACGCGATCCAGTTCGTCGCCTTCCGGCGCCACGGTTGTCTGAGGGAAGTGCCCGGATTGTTTCTTGATCAGCAGGTCGATGCGTTGTTGAATTGCCCGTAGCGGCCCGGCGACGCGCTTGGCGAGCACAGCGAAGGACAGCGTACCCAGCAATAAAGCCGCGGCGATTCCCAGCCAGGCCATGCGCGTACGCTCGCGTGCCTGTTCAACACGATCCCGGGTGTATCTTTCCTTCAACTGGCCAAGGCTGTCCCCCAGATCGCCCGCCTCTTTGGCAACTGCCATCGAGACCATGGCATAACGTTGCAGACTGTTGCCATCGGCGACAAAGCCGCCTTTTTCCGCCGCCTCGAGAATTTCTCCCTGGCGCGCCCGCAATTCATCGACCGGGCTGTTTTTCAGCCTTTCCAATGCGGCTGTCGTAGCTGCATTATCGATTCTTTGGGCACCCTGAATCAGTCTTTCCCAAACAAGCGACGACTGATGGCGTATTACGCGCAGAGCCGTGATTTCCTGTTGATTGAAAACCCGGCCGGACATGGAATTCGCCCGGAAAATGCCCGATTCAGCCGTCACCATCGTACTGAAAAGAACCGAGGCGATCCGTAGATTATTCAGGTAATCCAGGCCAAAATCGTCAATCGAGGGATAATCCGTCATGACGTATACCAGCTCTAGCAAGCCTTCCACGAAATTGTTGGCAGAGTCCAGCCAGCGCCCGGCCAAGGTGGCATCCCGCTGATCCTGGGGCAATGCAAGAGCCCGATCCAGCTCCGGGCGAATGGCAAGCACCTGTTCCCAGAGGAGCTTTACTTCCCTGGCTTTATCCTGGCTACCGGCGGGCACCATGGCAAAAACCTGGTCAATATGCTCGTCCACCGCCTGTCGGCGCTCATCGAGAAACCCCTGGTGCACACTGTCGATAGGCTTGGCAACCAGCATTCCCGCCACACTACGCCCGCGTTCGGCGATGAAATTGTTGACAACCGCCAGACAGACGTCGACCGGGTGATTGCGTGCCTGCATCTGTTCCGCCTGACGCAAAACATCCCGGCTGTCACGCTGTTCGAGGATGGCAAATCCCAAAGCGATCGCCGCAAGCAGGCCAACCATCAGTCCCAGAAGAACCCGCAGAGAAATGCGCATCAATTTTCTTTTCATCACAAAGGTAAAAAGAGGATTCGTCGCAGAGTATCGCCTCTTCGCCTTGGACAAGTCAAAGGCTGCAACGAATCGGCGCTCTGAAGCTGAACAAACGGGCGCTTCTCCTATGGGAAATCAAGACATTATGCTCGGGAAAGCCTTCGTCAATATGACATTATCCGGTAGTTTCTTAGTGTTGAAACACTCCGCAGGAGGAGACAACATAAAAAATAGGCACTTCCCGGCATTCAGGAAGTGCCCGTGCTTAAACAACAAGCAAGTGGTGTTCTCGTCGACTCACGCCCAGCAAATTGGAATTTCTAAAACTCCGGATACCTTGTTTTGAACAAACAGCTAGAGCAACACTTATCGCACCCCGTGTTCCTGTTCGAACTCGACGGTGTACCCCGTTCTCGTCGCCTCGAATATGGCCTGTACCGCCTGCAGCGTCTGAACAGCATCGCGGCCGGTAATGATCGGTTCGGCCTCACCACGAACGACAGCGTGAAAATGCCGGATTTGCCTGACAAGCGGATCTTCCTTGACGACATCGAAGCGTTCGCGAAGCAGCGGCGCCTGCCAGGCTTTCTTTTCGCCGTAGCGCCATAATTCGAGCCTGGGAACGGTTAGCGCCCCCTCCGTTCCGGAAATCAGATAGCAATTCTCATCGTATTGCGGATAGAAGGAATTTTCCCCTGAAGTCAGTTCCCAGCTCCAAGGCGACACTGCCGTATCCGAAACAGTCAGCGTTCCCAGGGCGCCATTGGCAAAGCGCAGCATGATGGCCGCCGTATCCTCGACGGCATACTGGCGAACGGCACTCGAGGCCATCGCCTGAACACAGGACAAGTCGCCGCAGATGAAACGCAGATCGTCGATGTCATGAACGGCATTGGTCAGGATCGGTCCGGCACCGGGCATGCGCCGGTGAACAGCCGTGAAATATTCATCCGCCTTCAACAGCATCCATTGAGCCGAAACAGCCGTAACGCGCCCGATCAAGCCCCCTCTAACCAATTCACGCGCCTTGGCGATGATCGGGTTATAACGCCGGTGGTGCCCCACCAGCATCGGTACATCGGCGCGTTCAGCGGTCTCCACCAGTTGCATGGCCGCCTCGATGCAATCGGCTATCGGTTTTTCGACCAGCATGGGAATACGACGCTCGGCACAGGCAATCCCCGCCGGTACGTGCAGTATGTTGGGCGTGGCGATGATGACCGCCTGCGGGCGAACCTGGTCGAGCATCTCGCTGTAATCCTTGAAGCACGGCACGCCGATATCCGCGGCATACGCTTCTGCTTCTGGAGTCGGATCGGCTATAGCGGCCAGCTTGAACAAAGCCGGTTCCTGCTGAAGAATTTCGATATGCTTGCGTCCGAACCAACCGACGCCGATGACTGCGATTGAAAAAGGTGCCATGTGAGTCTCTGAGTTGTTCATTGTTCGTTTGGATTGGCGCTAATTTATCGAAACGGTTTTCGGGGATCACCCGACCAAGGTAGGGAAGATTGCCAAAATTCTCCCTCGGAAAATTCCGTCGCCACTTGCCGGAGTACAATGGCACGACCGCCACTTATGACGATCCACGCTAAAGCGCATGGCAAACAACCCACAACGCGCCCTGATTTACGCCAAGATCAGCATTCCCGCGCCGGGCCCGCAAATCGTCGCCCGGCCAAGGCTCACGGCTAAACTCGCCAAAGGCCTGGAACGGCCGTTGACCATCGTCACCGCGCCGGCCGGCTTCGGTAAAACCACCCTGGTAGCCAATGCCCTGCGTGAAAACGGCGGCGAGAATCAACTCGTGGACAGCAAGAGCCTCATCGCCTGGCTTTCGCTCGACCAGGAAGACAGCCACCTCATCCGTTTTCTGTACCATCTCGTCGCCACGCTGCAATCGGTCGTACCCGATATCGGCCGCGCGCCGATATTTCTCATTGAACGCCTCCAGTTGCCCGCGCCCACTGAGTTGCTCACCTCGCTGCTTAGCGAAGTTTCCGAGATAGCAAAACAGATCGTCCTGGTGCTGGACGATTACCACGCGGCAGGCTCCGCGGAGATCCATGCCGCCATCGCCTTCATTGTCGAACACATGCCGCCGCAACTGCGTCTCGTGCTCATCAGCCGCAAGGTGCCCGATCTGCCGCTGGCACGATGGCGCATGCAAAACCTCCTGAGCGAAATCGTGCTTGACGACTTGCGTTTCCTGCCCAAAGAGTCCGCACAGTTTCTCGAACAGGCCATCGGCATACCCTTGCACGATGATCTCGTATGCGCTCTGGAGAAAAAAACCGAAGGCTGGATCGCCGGACTGCAAATGGCGGCATTATCCCTGCAGCATTCCGGCGATGCGCAGTCGATGGCCGACTTCACGCAGCGCGTCAATGCCTTCAGCGGAGGACATCGCCACGTACTTGACTATTTGGCCGAAGAAGTCTTCGGCCATCAGCCCGTGGAAATACAAGACTTCCTGCGCCGCACGGCGAACCTGGACCGCCTCTGCGCTTCGCTGTGCGACGCTGTCGCCGGCCGGGACGATAGCCGCCTCCTGCTGAACCGTCTCGAACAGGCGAACATGTTTCTACTGCGGCTCGACGAAAAGCGGCTCTGGTACCGCTACCACCAGTTATTCGCGGAATTCCTGCGCGCCGAGTCGAATACCGTGGAACAACAACGGCAGCATATCAAGGCCAGCCAATGGTACGAGGCCAACGGCTTCGAGGAAGAAGCCATCCGCCACGCCCTGGCTGCCAGGGATTTCGCCGCCACCGTACGACTGTTCCGTACCTTCGCCGACGACGTGCTATCGCGTGGAGAACTTTCCAAGCTTCGCGCCTGGCTCGACGAGTTCCCCGATGATTTTGTCCGTTCGCACAGCGATCTCTCCGGCTACAAGGCCTGGATGCTCTGCCTGAGCGGCCAGACCGCACAGGCGCAACCCTACGCTGAATTGGCCCAACAACTGGAAACCGAGGACGAACCACGCAAGCGACGCGGCATGCTGGCGACTATCCACGCATACATTGCCTTGAGCTGGACTGATCCGCGCGATGCCGTTACCCACGCCAAACAGGCCCTGGAATGGCTGGGCGACAGCGCCTCCTTCTTCCGGGTATATGCCATCAGCTTGCTCGGTCAGGCACAGGCGCTGGTCGGGGAACGAAAAGCCGCCGTCGAAACGCTCGCCCAGGGCGTGCAGTTGGGGCAGCAGCTCGACAATCACTTCATGACGGTCGACGCCATGGGGCCAATGGTGCAGATGATGGCCGCTCAGGGCAAATTGCGCGAAGCCCGCGCCATGTGCCAGAACGGCATAAACCGCTTTGCCGACGCCAAGGGATCGCCGGTGCCGGTCGCCGCACTGCTATACATCCAGCTCGGCGCGCTGGATTATGAACAGAACGACCTTGAGGCGGCGCGTTACCGTCTGCTGACGGGAATCGAACTGTCGCGACAATTGGGCATGGTGTTTTTCTCCCTGCTCGGCCTGCGCATGCTGGCCAAACTGCAGCACGTTTGCGGCGAGCGGGAAGCCGCCTGGAACACCCTGGCCGAAGCCAGCGAACTCGCGCAGCGCCCGGAAAGCGACCGCCGGCGCCGCCTGATCACCCTCGTCATCGCCGAACTCCAACTGCGCGAGGGCAATGTTGACGGAGCCACGCGGACGCTCGAAGAAACCTGCGCGCTGGTATGCGCGGGCGGCGAGGAAGAATCCCTGCTCAACGCGCGCATCCACCTTGCACGGCACCAGCCGACGCGCGCGCTCAACATCCTCGCGCCGCTGGAACAGCGCGCCCAGGCCGACGGCTTCAATGGCAACCTGATCGTCATCCATATCCTGCAGGCCTTGTGCAAGAAAGCTGTCGGCGAAAAAGCCGCCGCCGGCCGTTATCTCGCATCCGCCGTTTCGCTCGCCGCCTCCGGCGGCTACCGCCGCGCCTTCCTCAACGAGGGCCGCGCCATCGCGGAGATTCTCGGAGAGATCAGGCATGTCGACCCCGGCTTCGTCAACGGCCTGCTCGAATCCTTCGCCCAGGACGAAGAAACACTGCCTTCCGCCGCCTTGCAAGAAAGCCTGAGCCGTATGGAGCGGGAAATTCTCAAGCTCCTCAATCTCGGTTTGACTAATCAGCAAATCGGCGAAAAACTCGGCATCACTGTCAGTACGACCAAGTGGTACCTGACGCAGATGTTCAGCAAACTGAACGTACGCAACCGCACACAGGCCATTGCCAGGGCACGCCAGCTCGGATTGCTGTAATGACTTATGCAATTAAAAGCTGACCGTTTTCTATGTCCTGGAAACGCGGTTTGCTTGGCTACGGAAAGAGACAAGCTCTGTTGATGACAAATACATATAAAGAATAGATAACTGCATATAACCAGGAATTCGTGGCGTTGTCTGGCGATCCTTTCTATGATTCAGGCTTCAAAACAACTTTGAATCACATCCGAATATTCCTATGAACTACGCATTGACATTCAATATCCTGGTTTTCATCGGATTGCTTGCCGGTCTGGCGATGACGGAACGCACCTCGTGGAGCCTTTCGAAAAAGGTCCTGGTGGGCCTCACGATCGGCGTGGTCTTCGGCATGGTGCTGCAAGGCACCTACGGCACGAACGCGCCGACGCTCAAAGAAACCATTTCCTGGCTCGATGTGGTGGGAAACGGCTACGTCAGGCTGCTCCAGATGATCGTCATGCCGCTGGTCTTTGCTTCCATTCTCAGCGCTGTGGCGCGCCTGCATAAAGCCTCCTCGCTGGGCAAGATCAGTGTAATGACCATCGGCACGCTGCTTATCACCACGGCCATCGCCGCGCTGGTCGGCATTGCCATGGTTAACCTTTTCGGACTGACGGCTGATGGATTGATTCAGGGAACGCAGGAGAGCGAACGCCTGGCCAAGATTCAGTCGGCCGATTACATGGGCAAGATCTCGGGCTTGTCGCTGCCGCAGATAATCCTGTCCTTTATCCCGAAAAACCCCTTCCAGGACCTGACAGGCGCCAATCCGACCTCGATCATCAGCGTGGTAATTTTCGCCGCTTTCCTGGGCGTGGCCGCCTTGAACCTGTTGCGTGACAACGCCGAACAGGGTGCGCGCGTTCTTCGCGCCATCGATACGCTGCAAGCCTGGGTCATGAAACTCGTGCGTCTGGTCATGAGGCTGACTCCCTACGGCGTGCTGGCGCTGATGGCCAAGGTGATCGCCGGCTCCAACCCGGCGGAAATCCTCAAGCTGGGCGGATTCGTCGCCGCCTCTTACATCGGACTGGGTATCATGTTCGGCGTACACGCACTGGTGCTGACGCTGGTCGGCGTCAATCCCGGCCGATTTTTCAAGAAGGTTTCGCCAGTGCTGGCCTTCGCCTTCACCAGTCGCTCGAGCGCCGCCACCATCCCGCTCAATGTCGAGGCGCAAACACGGCGCCTGGGAGTACCGGAAGCCATCGCCTCGTTCGCCGCTTCGTTCGGCGCCACGATAGGCCAGAACGGCTGCGCCGGGCTCTACCCCGCCATGCTGGCGGTCATGGTCGCACCCACGGTCGGCATCAATCCGCTGGACCCCTCGTGGATCGCCACGCTTGTCGGCATCGTCACGCTCAGTTCGGCGGGTGTTGCCGGTGTCGGCGGCGGCGCGACCTTCGCCGCACTGATCGTACTGCCGGCCATGGGCTTGCCCGTCACGCTGGTGGCCCTGCTGATCTCCGTCGAGCCGCTGATCGACATGGGCCGCACGGCATTGAACGTCAGCGGCGCAATGACGGCCGGCGTCGTCACCAGCCAATTGCTGAAACAAACCGATACGTCAATCCTGAGCAGCCAGGAAGGAAACCAACTGGCGCATCAGCACTCTTGAAGCGGACAAATCACCTGCCCTCATGAAACGGCAGGCAAAGAAAAAGCCCCGGTATTTGGCGGGGCTTTTTTGCATCCTTTCAAGTCGATCCGGATTGCTTATTTTCCGTTAACCGCTCCGCGTACGATCGACAGCGCCGTGCGCAGATCCTCAATGGCCACCTGCCCCGGCGCGGAACTGCTCTTGCCGACGGCAAACGTCGCTGCCGAACCGTAAATCCAGCCCATGATGCGCGAAATCGATCCCACGCCGCCCATCGACATGCTGATCAACGGCTGATCCAGCGTATCGCGCGCGCGGCTGGTGGCAGCCAGCAGTTCGAGCACGTCGCGGTCGCAGGTCGGCATCACCGCCACCTTGCCGACGTCTGCTCCCAACTGCTTGGCAGCTGCAAACTTGCTGTCCAGCGTGGCGGCATCGGGCGTCATCTGGAAATTGTGGTACGACATGATCATGCCGATGCCGTTGGCTTTCGATACGTCCCGCAGAGCCTTCAAATCGGCAGGCGCGTTGGAAAGCTCGTAGTCGATCAGCTCGACGCACTTGGCCTGGCATGCCGCCGTATACATGGCAACGACCGCCGGTTCGTCGATGGTCAGCGGCTGCCCGCCTTCGGTCGCATTGCGCCGCGTCAGCAACACCGGAATCCCGCCGGCAACCTTGCGAATGGCCAACGCCGTGTCGATTACCGCCTGAGCATCCCCAATCGCTTCGAAGAAGTCGATCCTCCACTCAAGCAGATCGGGGCTCTTGGGAACGATTGCCGCCACTTCGTCCAGAACGGCAGCCTTGGTCTTGCCGACCAGCGGCGTGATAATGGCCGGCAGGACACCGTTACCCAACGGTTTGCCGCCAACTTGAATCAACCGAGTTTCCTTCATATTTTCCATACTCCTTCGCTAAGTTTCCATTCCATTAAAAAACTGTTCGCTTTTTCGGGGATGTGCGCCGGGAGAGCACCAATTCGGCCGTGCTTCCTCAGCTCTCGGCATAACCCCCTGCCCGTTTCCCGGATCTTGTGATGATTCCCCACAAACGTGTCTGGCTGAGAACCGTCAACACCAACAATATCAGTAAAACCAGCGACACGGGACTGGTAAAGAATTCCGTCAGGAACTGCAGCGGCTCGTTACCAGCGGAAATCATGGCCCGGCGGTAGTTCGTGTCAAGCAATGGCCCGAGAATGATCCCGAGGATAACCGGACCGACCTGAAAACCATAGATTTTGAGAAAGTAGCCAAACACGCCAAAGCCCAGCATCCAATAAATATCCACTGGATTGTTCTGAATCGCGTAGGACCCCACGGCCGAAAGCACCACGATCATCGGCAGTAGCGCCGACTTGGGCATTTCCACGATCTTGGCGAATATTTTGATACCGGTCAGGCCGAGAATCGCCAGCCAGATGTTGGCCAGCACCAGATTGCCCACGGTGAACCAGAACAGGTGCGGTGTCTCCAGCAGCATCATCGGCCCCGGCTTAAGACCGTGGATATACAACGCCCCGATGATCACGGCGGTCACGGCGTCTCCCGGAATACCCAGCGTCAGCATTGGGATATACGCGCCGCCAATCGCTCCTACGGCGGCAGATTCCGGTGCCACGATGCCTTCCCAGGCGCCTTCGCCGAACGGGCGCGATGGTTTCTTGACCGACCGCTTGGCATGATCGTAGGCCATCAGGGCCGCGATATCGCCACCCGCCCCCGGCAAGGCGCCGACGATCACGCCGATCAGCGAACAGCGCGAGGCCAGCGGGAAATACTTGCGGACCAGATTCCACGAAGGAAGTATCTTGCTCACGTTTTGCTTGATTGTCGGGAAGTTCAGTTCATGCAATTGCACCAGCACTTCGGATACGCCGAACAGCCCGATCATTGCCGCCACATAAGGAGCCCCTGCCGTCAATTGCACCGAACCGAAGGTGAAACGCGGTTCGGCCGTCAGCGGGTCCAGCCCGACCATACCGAACAGGATGCCCAGCGATCCGGCGAAAATACCTTTGGCCAAAGACTCGCCCGAGAGGCTACCTACCAGCAGCAGCCCCCAGATGGCCAGCATCATGTAATCGCGCGGCGCAAACAGTAAAGCCAACGACGATAACGCAGGGGCTCCCGCCGCCAGGCAAATAATGCCGATGAATCCGCCCACGACCCCCATCAGAGTCGTCAGACCGATCGCCTGCCCCGCCTCGCCCAGCTTGGCCAACGGGTAGCCATCCAGCGCCGAAGCAATAGCCGCCGGCGCTCCCGGCACGTTGATCAGAATGGCGCTACGCGAGCCGCCATACACGCCGCCGTAGTATATGCCTGCGATCAGCGCCAGCGCCTCATTGACCTGCCATTTGAAGGTAAACGAAATCAGGATCGATACGGCCATCGTCACCGACAAACCGGGAATGGCGCCGATGTAGATGCCGAAAAACGTTCCGGCCGCCGTCAGGAACAACAGATAGGGATCGAGCCAGCTCGTGAAAAAATATGAAAATGCCGTTGCTAATTCAGTCATTGGAACAACCTCTCGAGCGGACCTTCCGGCAATACGACCGAAAACGCCGTTTGAAATACGAGATAGACTGCGGCCAGCGAAAGCATGTTGACCACGATCATGCGCAAATAGCGCTGCTCGCCCAGAACCACGCTCGATGCCGTCAGATACAGGAATGAGCAGGTGATGAAACCCAGCGGCTCCAGCAGCAGCATGTAAAGGATGATGATGCCGGCAAATACGATATGCCGCATCGGGAATATCTTCTCGTAAAACTGGCGTGCGGCAGATCGATCGGAAGCCGGCAGTGGCGGCTTGCGCAGGGTGCTGATCAGAATCGACAACGCGCTCACAGACATGAAGACGCTCGTCCCCAAGGGCATCGATCCGGCCGAACTCCACGACGAAAATCCGGAAATCCGATAGGACAGCCATAACGCCGTCAGCCCGAATAGCAACATGATGCTGGCAAACCAAAGCTCCCCAGGCAATCTGGGTTTCAAGACTTTTTTATCCATTGTCATTGTTTTCCTCCTTGACGCGGCCGAGCCTCACCCCTTGTGGCTCGGCCCGGCAAAAGAAAATGCCCGGTCATGGCCGGGCTCAAGCTATCAAGGCTTCGGAATGCCGAACTTTTCGGGTGAAATTTTGGCCGCACCCACATCCTGCAGCAGCCAGCTGGTCACCGATTGCCATTTCTTCAGGAAATCGTCCGCTTCCGCGCCCGAGATATTCATCATCAGATTGCCGCGGTCGGCCATCAACTGCTTGAATTGCGGGTTATCACACGCCGTCTTGAAGGACTTGACAAGCGTCGCTTTGATGTCGTCCGGTGTGTCCTTTCTGACGAATACGCCGTAGAACGGCCCCCATGGCAGGAATTTGCCGAACTCAGGATACTCCTTGGTAATGGGAGGTACTCCTGGCAAGGCGGCCAGTTCTTCAGTGTTCACCACAGCCAGCGCCCGTACCCGGCCCGCCTTGATGCTCTCCGTCGCCGAACTGAGGCCAACCGGAGTGAAATCGGCATGCCCCCCCATGACTGCCGTGACTGCAGGGCCTTCACCGTCAAACGGCACGGGAATCGCATTGAATTTCGTGACCGCCGTCATCATCGAGGAAACCGTATGCGGCAAGCCGCCTGGGCCGGTCATGGCCATCTTGAGCTTGCCAGGACGCTTTTTCGCTTCCTCGACCAAGTCGGTCAAGGTTTTCCAGGGCGCATCCGCCTTGACGATGATGACACCGACGCCCCGTCCGAAAATACCGACCGGATAGAACTTGTCGTAGTCGAATTCCGCCAAACCCAGCACCTTATGCAGTTGCGGATTTTCCGCACCGAATAGAATGCTGTAGCCATCAGCCGGCGCATTGACCACGGCGTTGGTGGCAATGGCTCCGGTGCCGCCCGGCTTGTTGACCATCACGATTTTCTTGCCAAGAACCGCTTCGGCATGTGGGCCGATGGCTCGCGCGACGACGTCCATCGCTCCGCCAGCACCCCACATGATGGTACCCGTAATATCCCGCTCAGGGTAGGCGGCTGCCGCTACCGTGGTTACCAGGCTCAGAACGGCCGCGCCAATAAGTCTCTTTGAAATCATGACTCCCTCCATTGATGTTTCATTGAAAAACCGGCTGGCCGATCGGCTGCCGCAAAACCAGAAAACAAAACGATTCCTGCTCTCCCTCGCGAACGAACGGTTCATCGCAGTAGCCCGCATCTTGATCGTCGGGTCGCAAAAGTAATAATAGTATTTTCCCCCTCCCCCTTGTCACCCGACTTAAGTCGGGTAATTTTTCCGGCATGTTCAACTCGGCGCATCATGCCAATAGCGACGGCGAACCGCGCGCCAAGCCGAGATCTCCACAGTTTTTCCCAATACAATGTGCAACGCGCCATCCTGATCCGTCCGCCAGTGCCGGCTGCCGGCGTAACGCGCCAGCACCTCCGGACGGGGATGTTTGAACTGGTTGCGGTAACCGGCTGAAAAAACGGCCTCACGAGGCGCCACGGTGGCCACGAACTCAGGCGACGACGATCCTTTGCCGCCATGGTGCGGCACGATCAGTACGTCGTTGCGCAAAAGACCCGGAGAACGCGCCAGCAACCCTCGTTCGTCGGCCGCCTCGATGTCAGCCGCCAGCATAATGCTCGCGCCGCCACTTTCGACGCGCAGCACACAGCTCAAATTGTTCGTGCGTTTTGAATTTTTGGCATAGTCTTCTGCCTGAGGATGCAAAACCGTGAAACGTACGCCGTCCCAATCCCATGTCTGGCCTGCAACGCAGGGTTCCCCGCCGAGCTCCATTGCGGAGGTAAACAAGCGGTCGACCGTTCCGAACCCCTGCACCGCCATCAGACCGCCGGAATGGTCCTTGTCGCGATGCGAAACCACCAAGGCATCCAGCCTGCCCACATCGTTGGCGCGTAAAAACGGTACGACGACCCGTTGCCCGGCGTCCGCCTCGCCGCCGAATGAAGGCCCGGTGTCGTACAGCAGCGAATGTTCCTCTGTCCGCACGAGAATGGCCAATCCCTGACCGACATCGAGAACGTCGACCCACGCCTCGCCGGAAAGCGGACGAGGCGCAGGAAAAAACAATGCCGGCAGAAACAGGCAGCACCCAAGCCAACGCACCGGAAAACCACGCGGCAACAGCAGCCAGAGCATGCCTAGAACCGCCATCGCAGTTGCCCACCAAGGCGGCGCGGCCTGCTGCCACATTGGCCAATCCGCCAGAATTTCAAGCAGCACCATCAACTGCGACAGCAGCCAGTGGTCGAAATGCAGCAATGGCGGCCAAGGCAGCAGGGCATACACCAGCGCCAACGGAGTAATGACAAAGCTGACCACGGGAATCGCCACGGCGTTGGCCAGCGGCGCCACCAGCGAAAATTGCTGGAAAAACAACAATAGCAGGGGCAGACTACCGACCGTGACGGCCCATTGCGCAATCCCCCATTGTTTTATTCCATTCAACCAGCGCTGTTCGCCGCTTTTTTCCCCGTTTCGTTCACCCAAACGAGCACTGCTCACGAAAAAGAGCACGGCGACCGCACAGAACGACAGCCAGAAACCTATTGCCAGCACAGCCCAGGGGTCGAACAGCAGGACCAGAAACAGCGCCAGCAACAGGGTCCGGGCCGCACCGAGATTGCGCCCCGACCACAGTGACAGCGCCAGGACGCTAAGCATGAACACCGTACGTTGCGCAGGAACCTCGAATCCCGCCAGCAGCGCATAACTCATGGCCGCCAGCCAGCCAGCGGCAATGGCCGCTTTTTGCGCCGGTAAGCGAAGCATCAGGCGTGCGCTACGCCGCCACAGAATATTGATCAAGGCGGCGACCAGAGCCGCAACCATCGTGACATGGAGCCCGGATATACTTACAAGATGTGTGACGCCGGTACGGTTGAACACCTGCCACTGCGCTCCCGGAATGGCACGCTGATCGCCAATGGCCAATGCCGTCAATACGCCGATGTAGGGCGCCTCCGGCAACACGTCCAAAAAGCGTTCCCGTAGCCGGTCGCGCAAGCGCTCTACCGCATATCCTGGGTGTTTGACGAATTCCTCCAGCCTAACCGCTTCCGCTCGCGCATTGATTGTCCCCGTTGCCCGGATACCTCTTTCAAGCAACCATGCCTCGTAGTCGAAACCATGCGGATTGGCGTTCCCGTGAGGGCGTTTGAGCCGAACCGTGAAACGCCAGCGTTCTCCTGGATGTACTGCGCGTGCTGCAATCTCCTTTGCGTCCCTGCTGGCGTCATCCGAGGCGCGATACCTCGAAAGCAGTATCTGCCCTGGTACGATTGCATCGGGCGTCAAAACCGACTCAACGTCGAAGACAAAGCGTTCCCCGCGATCAAAACGCTGCGGCAATTCCGCCACCACGCCGACGAGCGTAATATCGCGCACCTCCCATACTTCGGGAAGATGCTCCGCCAGGCGCTCCTGCGCCCGCCAGGCGGCCCAGGAGTACCCCAGCACGGCACAGGAAAACAGCAGGACAGCGTGCGACAGCCAGGGAATCCGTTTTAACGAGAAAAGAAAACCGCACAGCCCGGCCGCAACGGTCAGGAACACCAATACACCTGCCCCAGGCAGAGCAGGCTGCATTTGCAGCGCGAAGACGCCCAACGCGAATGCCAGAATGGAAAGGCGCATAGGATTTCTTTGGAAAACCGATCTGCCGACGTCGCCCTGCCCGACTGGATGCACGGCCTACAGCAGATTTTCGGATATGACTCAACTCAGAGCCGTTTCAAATCACGGGTTAAATAAAAACGGGGAAAGGCAGCATATTGCCTTCCCCCGTTTTCCGAGCCCCCCCGGCCCCTTCTTTGAAACCTGTCAACTCTCCAGCACTTTCAAGCGCGTGGCGAGCAAATCTTCCAATGTCTCCAGCGCCTTGGTAAAACCGGCAATTCCCTCCGCCAGTTTTTCCGAGGCCATGCGATCTGCCGCATGCATAGAATCGAATTTATCCTTATCTAGTGTGATCTTGTCAACCGTTGACAAAACGGCTTTTTTCACATCCAGTTTTTGCGGCAAAGTTCCCTCGGCAGCCTTGAGCTCGGCGAGCAGTGACGGAGCGATGGTCAGCAGGTCGCAACCGGCAAGTTCGGTAATCTCCCCCATGTTGCGGAAGCTGGCGCCCATGACCTCGGTCTTGTACCCGAATTTTTTGTAATAGTTGAAAATCTGGGTGACCGACAGGACGCCCGGGTCTTCGTTCGCCGGATACGACTCGCGCCCCGTGTCCTTCTTGTACCAGTCGAGAATACGGCCAACGAATGGGGAAATCAGCGTCACCCCTGCCTCGGCACAGGCTATCGCCTGATGCAGGCCGAACAGCAGCGTCAGGTTACAGTGGATGCCTTCCTTTTCCAGCACGGCGGCAGCCTGGATGCCTTCCCACGTCGATGCGATCTTGATCAGAATACGCTCGCGCGAGACCCCCTTCGCTTCGTACTGGGAAATCAGCTCGCGGCCCTTGGCAATAGTGGCTTCGACATCGTAGGACAGGCGCGCGTCGACTTCGGTCGACACGCGGCCCGGGATGATTTCGAGGATTTTCAGGCCAAAAGAAACCGCCAGACGATCGAAAGCCAGCGATGCGACTTTCGCCGCCGGCGCCGTTTTACCGCAGTCTATGCGAGCCTGCTTCAGGGTTTCATCGACGATGCCCTGATACTGGGGCATCTGCGCCGCCGCGGTAATCAGCGACGGGTTCGTCGTCGCATCGCGCGGGGTAAATGCTTCGATGGCCTGGATATCGCCGGTATCGGCAACAACGACGGTCATTTCCCGCAGTTGCTCAAGCAGGTTCTTGGACATGGAAAACTCCTTTTTGATACGGATGGAAAAGCGAATGGCGAAGGACCGGATAGCCGCACCGAGTGCGATATTCTAGCAGCCCATACCCCATCGACGGGCAAACTGTTTTCTATTGGGATGCACATAAAGCTACCGGCGCTTTCACCCCCCAGAAAACGGCGCTCGACGACCATTCCTATACATGAACGAACGCAAATTCCGATCCGTACTGCGGGACGTGTTTCTCCAAACGAAAAATGGCCGGATTTCCGGCCATTTTTCATCAGCAACCCAGTGATTTCACTTGCCTAGTTCGTTCTTCATCCTGGCTTGCAGGCGACTGGCCCGGTCTTCCGAAGAAGGATGCGAACTGAACATATCGGACTTGCCGCCGCCCAGCTTGGCCAGCTTCTGGAAACCGGTAATCAACCCTTCCGGGCTCAAGCCGTTCTTCACCAGGAGATCGAACGAATAATTATCCGATTCGCTTTCATTGGATTGCGAATATTGCGCCTTGATCAGCGATTCGGAAAGATCACCGAGTTGCGACTGCGACAGTGTCGACACGGTCGAATTGCCCGATGCCGCCGCCGCTCCGCGGGCGGCTGCCGTTGCATAAGCCATCTGCATACGCTTGCGGGTGTGCCCCAACGCCACGTGGCCGATCTCGTGGCCTACGACGCCCATGACCTCGTCGTCGTTCATCATATCCATCAGCCCGCTATAAACACGGATACAGCCGTTGGCCATGGCAAAAGCGTTGATGTCATTGGTAATGTATACCTTGTAATTCGTCTTGGCACCGTTAACTTCCGAAACATTCAGCTTTTTCGCAATGCCGTTCAAACGTTGCACGTACTTGCTGTTGGCTGGCGCGATCTGAGCCTTGGAATCCATGTATGGGCACGCCTGATCGGCAACTTTACGCGCGTCGTCGTCACTGAAAGTCGCCGCCTTGACCGCGTTGGTGCCCGCACTCAGCGCTCCTTTGAGATCCAGTGCCGAACATCCCAGCGAAACGCTCAATAACAACAAGCCGATCCAGTGCGTTTTTCTCATACTTTATGTCCTCCAAATAAAAGACCCAACGGAATCCAGAAGGTTAGCATTCTATCGTGGCATTGGCATAAAGGCATTTTTCACAAAACGCGGCAAAAGACGGTTACCGGGATTTTTAACCCAACAGAATTTCAAGCTGGCGTTGCGGGTTATTGAGGAAGGTTTTCGTCACCACGTAATGGTCTGTTTCCTCATAGGATATCTGCCGAATCTCGCCGTCGTCGATCTGATAAATATGCGCATCCGGATAGGCCAGCAGAATCGGAGAATGGGTTGCGATCACGAACTGCGACCGATCCTGTATCAGTTGATGAAGGCGGGAGAGCATGGCCAATTGCCGCGTCGGAGACAAGGCGGCCTCCGGTTCGTCGAGCACATAGAGTCCATTTCCACCAAAGCGATTCATCATCAGGGAAAAAAAGGACTCGCCGTGCGACTGCTCGTGCAATGAACGGCCGCCATAAAACTCGGCCACACCCAGTTCATCGATCTGTGTCGCGACGTTGAAAAAACTCTCGGCACGCAGAAAAAAACCGTCTTTTGCCTGGAGAAAGCTTTTCGAGAGCAGCATATGCTGGTGCAGCTCGGAGTGCGATCGATAGGTTTGAAAATTGAGATGGCGGGTGCCGCCTTCCGGATTGAACCCCCAGGCTATGGCAATGGCTTCGAGCAGGGTGGATTTTCCGGAACCGTTCTCGCCGATGATGAAGGTGACTTTGGGGTGAAATTTCAAGGAATGGAAATTTCGCACGACGGGCAACGAAAACGGGTATTCGGCGAACGACGGAACATCCTCGCGCCTGAGCCTGGCTTCCAGCAAGTAGTGTTTGGCGATCAAAGTATCGCATTCCCTTTCGTCACGAGATCGGCGGCAATCGGCACATCATCCGCATCTTCCGGCGTCCCCGGAAAAGCTGTTCGGAGACGCTCCCGGATCCTTCGCCGAAAATTACTTCAACCACTTGGCCGTAACGTTGGCCAACGTGCCGTCGCCCTTGATCAGATTGACCCACTGATCCACATAGTGCTTGAACACTTCATCGCCGCGCGGCAGCATGTACGCCTTTTCCGCGAAGGTGAAAGGTTTTTCGGGGTGAACGGCGCACAAACCGGGGCGCAATTTCTGCTGCAGCATCGTTTCCTCGGCGTCGGTCATCATGAGGTCGGCTTTTCCTTGCAGGACCTGATCAAAGACCGTCACGTTATCCGGGTAAACCTCCAGCGAAGCCTGCTTCAGGCTGGCACGGGCAAATTTTTCGTTGGTCCCGCCCGGATTGACGATCACCTTCGTCGTCGGTTGATCGATTTGCTCAAGCGTCTGGAACTTCGCCACGTTTTCGCAGCGTGTAATCGGCGTCTTGCCGGAAAGCGCCGTGGGAACCGAGAAAAACGCCTGGCGGGCACGCTCCAGCGTGATCGAAACGCCACCGGCGCTGATGTCGCACTTGCCGTCAAGAAAATCCTTCATCAGCGTCGGCCAGCTGGTCTTGACGAAAACAACCTCCACATCCTTGCCCAGGCTCTGGCCGAGCAACCGCATCAGATCTATGTCGATCCCCTCGAATTGGCTGGTGTCCTTGTTGAAGTACGTATAGGGCTTGTAATCCCCTGCCGAGCAGACAACCAGTTTTTTCTTTTCCAAAATCTGATCCAGGCGGCTCACTGGCTCGGCGGCGCCTGCCGTGTTGATCCCCCAAACGCAGCCCAGTACAGCTGCAAGCAAAGAAATCCGCTTCATTTTTTCTCCTGATATTTCTGTTGTTGATAAATAAAATGCTTCGATTATCAGTTGCCGGACCGCAACGCTTCGAGCGGCGGATGCCGCATCAGGCGCATGGCCGCAAACCTCCCCGCCGCCATGACTATGACGGCTCCGGCAACGGTGGCAGCCGGCAACAGCCAATAAGCCGGCGTTATCTCCAGATTGAATGCCTTGCTGGCCAGCACCTGCCCAACCACGATGGCAGCCAGCGAGGCAATCAGTCCCGACAGCCCGCCGATAGCCGCGAACTCGGCGTACACAGCCCGCTGCAACTGTTCGCGCCTCGCTCCCAGGGCCCGCATCACGGCCAATTCATAGCGCCGCTCCTCGGCAGCCGAAGCCAGGGCAGCATACAGTACGATGATGCCGGCCACCAGCGTAAACAGGAAAACGAACTGAACGGCCTGTGCAGCCTGGTTCATGATCGATTGCAGCTGGCGCACGATGGCCGCCACGTCGATCACGGTCAGGTTTGGAAAGCTGCGGACCAGCCGGCCGACGAAATCCGTTTTATCTTCCGACAGATAAAAACTGGTGATCCAGCTTGCCGGGTAATCCTCCAGAACCGCTGGCGGCGTCAGCACGAAGAAGTTCACGCGCATCGAATCCCAGTTCAGCTTTCGCAGCCCGGTGATCCGCATTTCCACCGGTTCGCCGGCCACCGTGAATTCAAGCAGATCGCCGACCCGCAATTCGAGTGACTTGGCCAGTCCTTCCTCGACCGAAGCCGCGCCGGGCACCGTCGCCTTCTCCAACTCCGCTGCCGTAAACCAATGCCCGGCGGTCACGGTGTTTTCTTCCGGGAGATCGTTCCGATACGAGAGATTGAACTCACGTTCGACGAGGCGCTGCGCGCGCTCATCCGTAAACTTTTCGGGCCCGGTCGGCGAGCCGTTCACCTTGGCCAGGCGGCCACGCACCATTGGCGAAAATTCAGGCTGCGCGCCCTCGCCGGCAAAGAACTTCTGCACGTCCTGCAACTGATCCGGCTGGATGTTGATGACGAAGCGGTTGGGCGCTTCCGGCGGGATGGCCTGTTGCCAGGCGTTCAGCAGTTCGTTGCGGGTTACCGTCAAAAGCAGCAAAGCCATGAAGCCCAGCGACAAGGCAACGATCTGCACAATGCTGGACGCCGTATGGCGTTGCAGGCTGGCAACTCCGTAGCGCCAGCCGAAACGGTTTTTCCCGGCGTTCCCAGGCACAGCGAAACGCAATGCCCCGCTCACGCGGATCGCAAGCCAGGCGACGCCTGAGAAAAGCAGCATGGCGGCAACAAAGCCGCCCACGACATAAGCCCCCAGACGCAGTTCTCCGGCTACCCAGAACATCAGCCCCGCCAGCACCGCCAGTCCGACGGCGTAGCCCCCGGCCAGGCGAAACGGCGGCGCGGTGCTGTTGAACAGCTCGCGCCGCAGAACGCGCAAGGTGGAAACACGCTGCAATTGCATCAGCGGCGGCAACGAAAACCCGAGCAGCAGCAGCAACCCGATAAAAAGGCCTTGTAGCGCCGGCAACGGACCAGGCGGCGGCAAGGCCGTTTCCAACATACGCTCCAGCCAGACATACAGCGCAAAGTGCGAAAGGTAGCCCAACACGCAGCCGATAGCGGTCGCCAGCAAGCCAAGCAGAACGAACTGGCCGACGTAGATGCGCAGCAGAAAGCCCTGCGTCGCCCCCAGGCAGCGCATGATGGCGCACGGATCCAGGTGGCGCTGCATGTAGCGCCGCGACGCCAGCGAGACGGCGACCGCCGCCAATACCACCGTCAGCAGCGCCGACAATCCAAGAAAGCGTTGCGCACGCTCCAGGGCCGTCCGGATTTCCGGGCGGCCGTTTTCCACATCCTCGACTCGCTCCCCGCGTTCAAGTGATTTATCAATAAAACTCTTGTACTCGTTGATTTGTTTGCTTTCTCCAGCCAAAAGAAGGCGATAAGCTACGCGGCTGCCCGGTTGAATCAGCGCGGTTGCATCGAGATCATCGAGGTTCATCAGCAGGCGCGGCGCAACGCTGAAGAGATTGAATCCGCGGTCCGGCTCGTAGGTCAGAATGGCGGCAATCCGAAGACGGGAGCCGCCGACAGAGAGCGATTCCCCCACGCGGACGTCCAGCAGCGAAGCCAGCCGCTCGTCGATCCAGACGCTCCCCACATCGGGAATCCCCTCGGCAGGCGCATCGGCCACGTTGACTGCGGGCGCCACACGCAAGCGGCCGCGCAACGGGTAGTTCGCCGAAACGGCCTTGATGCCGGTCAACTGAGCACGCGCGGCGTCGCCCTCACCCACGAATACCATGCTCTGGAAAATCCGCGTTTCGGCGACTGCCAGCCCGCTGGTCCGCGCTTCCTCCGCCCTCCCCGGAGCCCATGGATGATCGGCCGTCAGCAGCAGATCGGCGCCCAGCAGTTGAGTGGCTTCAACGAGCAGCGCCTGCCGCACGCGGTCGGTAAAAAACCCGACCGCCGTCAGAGCTGTCACGGCAACCACCAGCGCCGCCATCAATAGATGCAGTTCGCCGGCACGCGCATCGCGGCGAAGCATGCGTAGCAAAAAGGAAACGGCGCGCATCAGCGCTCCTTACAAGTTGGAATCATTCCAGTTCGCGCAATTTCTGAAAAGCTTCCTCGACCCGACGCACGGCAATGACTTCCATGCCGGCGATAGCCTGCTTGGGTTTGTTGGCCTCGGGGATCATCGCACGCGTGAAGCCGAGCTTTGCCGCCTCCTTCAGGCGCTCCTGTCCGCGCGGCGCCGGACGAATCTCTCCGGCAAGACCAACTTCACCAAACACTATAAGTTTACTTGGTAACGATTTGTTTTTTAAAGAAGAAACAATAGACAAAAGTACCGAGAGATCGGCAGCCGGCTCGTTGATCTTGACGCCGCCAACCGCATTCACGAAAACATCCTGATCGAAACACAGAATTCCGGCATGGCGATGCAGCACAGCGAGCAGCATCGCCAAACGCTGCGCATCGAGCCCAACAGTCAGGCGCCGTGGGTTGCCGTGCGCCTGATCGACCAGCGCCTGAATCTCGACGAGGAGCGGCCGCGTTCCCTCCTGCGTGACCAGCACGCAAGACCCCGGCACATCCTGGCCATGCTGCGAAAGAAACATCGCCGAGGGGTTGTTGACGCCCTTCAGGCCTTTGTCCGTCATGGCAAAAACGCCGATCTCGTTGACCGCGCCGTAGCGGTTCTTCACCGCGCGGATCAGGCGGAAGCTCGAATGCGTATCGCCTTCGAAATACAGCACGGCATCGACAATGTGCTCCAAAACCCGCGGTCCGGCAATGGCGCCCTCCTTCGTCACATGCCCGATCAGCACCAGCACCATCCCGCGTTCCTTGGCGAAACGGGTGAAGCGCGCCGCGCACTCGCGCACCTGCGCCACACTGCCCGGCGCTGAACTCAGGCTCTCCGTGTACATGGTCTGGATCGAATCAATCACCACCACTTCCGGCCGCGTTTTCTCCAGCGCCGCCAGAATCGCTTCCAGCTGAACTTCCGCTAGCAATTCCACCGGCGCGTTGATGAGCCCGAGCCGATGCGCCCGCAGCGCCACCTGTTCGACCGATTCTTCGCCAGTGATGTACAAAGCGCGCCGTGCCGCGCCCAAAGCCGCCGTCGCCTGCAACAGCAATGTCGATTTTCCGATCCCGGGATCGCCGCCAAGCAACACCACCTCACCCGGCACGAAACCGCCGCCGAGCACCCGGTCGAATTCATTCATGCCGGTCGGAATGCGCGGCACGTCACTCGCCTCCACCGAACTCAGCGCCCGGATTTCCGAACGCGAACCGGCCAGATTCTCGAAACGGCGCGACGGCAGTACGGCAACCGTCTCGACCAGCGTATTCCAAGCGCTGCAATGCGGGCACTGCCCCTGCCATTTCGGCAACTGGCCACCACATTCGGTGCATTGGTAGAGCGTTTTAGGCTTGGCCATCGAAGCGTATCGGTAAAAAGCCAAAGGACATTACATTATAGTGCGGATCACATCACCGATCCCGACTATAGCAACCGTATCCACCGGATTTGAAAAGGCCCGCATGACGCGGGCCCGCATTCTCAACACAATTTTCTTTTTCTGCTCAACCCGGCGGCGGAATGCGCAGCGTCTGTCCCGGATAGATCTTGTCCGGATGCGACAGCATTGGTTTGTTGGCTTCGAAAATCCGGTTGTATTCGTTACCCTTGCCTTTACCGTAGAACTTCTCGGCGATTGCCCACAACGTGTCGCCTTTCACGACGGTATGCCATTGCGCCGCCGGCGCTTCCTGCTTGACG
>JAVBSG010000140.1:0-9943 GCA_031547245.1 Propionivibrio sp. | reverse complement strand
CGCCGCGTCGTTCAGCCGCGTGCTTTCGCGCCAGACCGGCACTACCGGCCTGATCGGCGGCGCGGCCTCGGGGGATGCCAGCAAATTGAAGGAGCTGGCGGAACTGCAGCGCGATCATCGGATCAGCGAGCGGCTGGCCGCCCTCAAGAGCGCCAAAAACGACAAGCCGGCTTGATGGGGCGGCGAACCCATGAGCCTCTTTTTCGCCCCGCAGTCCTGGCCTTTCCTGATGGCCGTCGTTCTGCTGCTGGCGCTTGCCGTGGTCGAGGTGCTGTCGCTGCTCGTCGGGTTCAGCCTTTCCGGCTGGGTTGACAATCTGGTGCCCGATGTTTCGGCCGACATCGATCCGGGCGATGGGCTGGGACATCTTTTCGATGCCTGGCTGGGGTGGCTGCATATCGGCAAGGTACCGATGCTAGCCATTGTGGTGACCTTGCTGACGGCATTTGCGATACTCGGCTTTGTTTTCAACGCTGCGGTCAATGCCGTGTTCGGAGTGTATCCATCGGCTCTCATTTCCAGCCCCATTGCCCTCCTGGGGGCCTTGCCGATCGTGCGCGTGACGGCGGCCGGCATCGCCCGCCTGATCCCGCGCGACGAAACTTCAGCTGAACCGCTGGAAAACCTCGTCGGGCGGGTTGCCGTCGTCATCAACGGCACGGCGAGGATGGGCTATCCGGCGCAGGCGCGCGTCAAGAACAACCATGGCCAGACGCTGTACGTGCACGTCGAGCCGGACAGTGAAAACGTTACCTTGACGGAAGGGGATTCCGTCCTGCTGGTGAAACAGATTTCCGGGTCGCGTTTTCTGGCCATCGCCAATCCGCACCCCGAATTGCTTTGATTCTCAACCTAGGGAGATATGATGGGCTTCATTGAAATGGCCATTCTGGCCGGCATCGGCCTTGTCGGCCTGTTTACGATTGGTCTCGTTCTTTCGCGGCTCTACCGGCGCTCCTCGAAGGAGCTGTCGTTTGTGCGCACCGGCCTGGGCGGGCAGAAAGTCGTCATGGACGGCGGCGCCATCGTTCTGCCGGTCTTCCACGAATGCGTCAGCATCAACATGAACACGCTGAAGCTGGAAGTCTCGCGCGCCGGGGCCGACAGCCTGATCACGCTGGACCGCCTGCGCGTCGATGCCGTCGCGGCATTCTTCGTGCGCGTGATCCCGAGCGTCGAGGGCGTGGCCAACGCAGCGCAGACGCTGGGCCAGCGGACCATGCATCCCGATTCCCTGAAGGAGCTGGTGGAAGACAAATTCGTCGACGCGCTGCGTGCCGCGGCTGTCTCCATGAGCATGCATCAGCTTCTCGACAAGCGCGCCGACTTCATCCAGGCCGTGCAGAACGCGGTGTCCGAGGATCTGCTGAAGAACGGTCTGGAACTAGAATCAGTGAGCCTTACGCGCCTCGACCAGACGCCGATCAAGTTCTTCGACGCGCAGAACGCTTTCGACGCCGAGGGTCTGACCAAACTGACCCAGCAGACGCAGCAACGCACCAAGGAACGCAATGCGATCGAGCAGGACACCTCGGTAGCCATCGCCCAAAAGAACTACGAAGCCACGCAACTCAAGCTGCATATCGAGAAGGACCAGACCTTCGCAACGCTGCAGCAGCAACAGGAAGTGGCGACGCGGCAGGCGCAGCAGTCCGCCGAGGTGGCATCCATTACGGCGCAGCGCGAGCGGGAGGCGCAGCAGGCGAAGATCGATGCGGCACGGTTGGTGCAGGAAGCCGAGGTGGAAAAGAACCGCGCCATCCGCCAGCGCCAGATCGAGGCCGACCGCGAAGTCGAAGTGGCCAAGATCGACCAGGAGAGGCAGACGACGCTCGCCGACCGCGAGAAGCAGATTGCCATCGTCCAGGCCGAGCGCCAGGTGCAGGAAGCCGAGGTCGAGCGCAAGCGCGTCATCCAGCAGCGGCAGGTCGAAGCCGACCGTTCGGTGCAGGTGGCCAAGATCGACCAGGAGAGGCAGACGACGCTGGCCGACCAGGACAAGCATATTTCGATCGCTGAAAAATCCAAGGTTCAGTCCGAAATGGAAGCCGAGGCCAACGAGGCGCGCGCGCTGGCCGTGCAGGCCGAGGAACAGGTGGTGACGGTGCGCGAAGTGGCGATGGCCCAACGGGACAAGCAGACTGCGCTGGTGGCGGCCGAGCAGGACGCGCAAAAACGCGCGATCCAGGTGCGCGTCGCGGCCGAGGCCGACAAGGATGCCGCCAAGAACCAGGCCGAAGCGTTGGCGATCAAGATTCGCGTCGCGGCCGAGGCCGAGAAAAACGCCGCCGAAAACCAGGCCGAAGCTGTCAAGATCAAGGCATTGGCCCAGCAGGTGCAGTACGAGGTCGAGGCCAAGGGCATCGAAATGCGCAACGCCGCGTTGAACACGCTGGCAGCCGAACAGATCGCCATGCAGATCAAGATCAAGCTGCTCGAAGCGCTGCCGGGAATCATCGAGGCTTCGGTCAAGCCGATGGAGAAGATCGACGGCATCAAGATCGTGCAGGTCGACGGCTTGAACCGCGGTTCCGCTTCAGGCGCAGCGGGTGGTGTGGCTACCGGCGGCGGCAATCTGGCCGAACAGGCCGTGTCAGCCGCGCTCGCCTATCGCGCGCAGCAGCCGATTCTCGATGCCGTACTCGGCGAGATCGGCATGAAAGGCGGCGATCTGAACGGACTGGTGGAGGCTGTGCGCAAGGAAATCGACCCGGTGCCGACAGGCGGTCAGGCGGGCGATTAAGAAGAGCTTGCTCCTGGTTTTTTTTCAGTTGCGCGTATTCGAAGCGCAAGCCGAGAGAAAACCGGGGGCTATAGAGGTACCGTTACCTTGCCTTCCTCATCCGGTTCGGCTGCCTCGTACTCCTCCATCTTGTTCGCCAGCCGACTCATGTGCGGCCCGAAATCCGGAAGGATGCGCTGATACGTCGAGACCATCAGCGGCGAGGAAATCATGAAGTCCGCCGACGCCCGGTTGCAGGCTACCGGAATGTTCCAGACGACCGCCAGCCGGAGCAGCGCCTTGACGTCGGGGTCGTGAGGCTGCGGTTCCAGCGGGTCCCAGAAAAAGATGATGAAGTCGATTTCGCCTTCGGCGATTTTCGCGCCGATCTGCTGATCGCCGCCCAGCGGGCCGCTGCGCAGCTTGAGGATGTCCGTTTTCAACGACGCCTCGATCAATGCGCCGGTGGTTCCCGTGGCGCACAGATCGTGCTGCGCCAGCAGGTCGCGGTTGTATTGCGCCCATTCGAGCAGATCCTTCTTCTTGTTGTCATGCGCGACCAACGCAATGCGTTTGCGCGAGGCAATAGGCATGGGGGGCGTTTCTGTTTTCATGGTGGACCTTTCTTGTCCATACACTGTAGAAGCCATCTTTGACGAATCCTCGGGATAAGTGGTGGTTGTTTTAGTGACGGGGTGTAACGTTCTGTATGGTGCAAATGACATGCGGTCGTCGGTTCATTGGGTTTCCAGCCTTGCGGCGGCGTCGCGCAGCGCGGTTCGCACGCCTTCTTCCACGACCGGGTGGTAGAAGGGCATATCGAGCATTTCGCCGATCGTCAGGTTCTGCTGGCAAGCCCAGGCAAGCAGATGGGCGATGTTTTCCGCGCGCGGGCCGATCCATTCGGCGCCGAGGAAGCGGCCGCTGCCTTTTTCGGCATAGACGTGCATGAGGCCCTTGTTTTTCAGCATGATGCGGCTGCGTCCCTGGTCCTCGAAACTCACCTCGCCGATGACGAAGCTCTCGTGATCCAGCTGATTGAAGCGTTTGCCGACCAGTGCGATCTGCGGATCGGTAAATACCACGGCGATCGGCGCGCGGCGGTGGCCGTGCTTGATGTCCGGGAAGCGCGCCGCGTTCTCGCCCGCCGTCCTGCCTTCATCCGCGGCTTCGTGGAGCAGCGGCAGCACGTTGTTGACGTCGCCGGCGATGAAGATCGGACTGTTGCCGCATTGCAACGTTTTTTCGTCGAAGACCGGCACGCCGTGGCGGTCGAGTTCAAGATCGATGTTGCCGATGCTCAGCTTTTCCAGATTCGGCCGGCGGCCGCTCGTTACCAGCACGTAGTCGAAACGTTCGGTCAGTTCTGCGCCGTCTGTTCCGACATGGCTGATGACAACTTCATCATTGTTTCGAACCGTGGATTTCACCTCGGCGTCGACGTCCAGATCGAAATCGGCGCGGAAGGCCGATTTCGCGTATTCGCGAATGGCCGGATCCGTCAGCGGGCCGATGCGGTGGCCTCTGGCGAAGACCTTTACGGCAACGCCGAGCCGCGACAGGGCTTGCCCAAGTTCCAGCCCGATCACGCCGGGGCCGATCACGGCGACGCGCTTCGGCAGCGTATCCCACGAAAACACGTCGTCGTTGATGACGACGCGGTCGCCAAGCGCCTGGAACGATTCCGGTACGTGCGGTGAAGAGCCGGTGGCGATGACGGCGCTGGAAAATTTGACAATGGCATTGTCGCCGACAGCGAGTGTCGTCTTGTCGACAAACCGCGCGTAGCCGTCAAGCTTGTCTTCGGACGGGATGCTTTCGATGCCACGCAGCACGAAACCGACGAAGCGGTCGCGTTCGCTCCGGACGCGCGCCATGACTTCGCGGCCGTCGACCCGCACCGCGTCGATACGCACACCAAATGGCGATGCGTGGCGGGCTTCGTGCGCTGCGTCCGCCGCGGCAATCAGCAGTTTCGACGGCATGCAGCCGACTCTCGCGCAGGTGGTGCCGTGGGGGCCGCCTTCAATGATGACGGCGCGCCTGCCGGCGGCCTTGGCGGCCCGGTACGCCGCAAGGCCCGCCGTGCCGGCGCCTACGACGGCTACATCCGTGGTGGTTGCGCGCATCCTTGCTCCTGTTTCTGCCATGCCGCGGCCACGACGGCCGAAGCTCGTCAAGATTGGAGCGCTTCGTCGCGAATAGGTTTCGCCGGTTTGGACGGGACACTACCGGGCGGGCAGTGCGCCCGGATCGGCGCGGTCCGGGTAGCGGGAGCTGTGCTACGCGATCACGGAGTCTTCAGACGGTCGATGATCTGTACGTCGAAGAGAATTTCCGTTTTGGTCCGTTTTCCCACGCGGCGGTTTTCGGCGAGCTGAATGATGCGCTCGACAGCCTGGCAGCCGATTTCGACGGTCGGTTGGGTAATGACCGACACCGGGTACTTGAGATAATCAAGCCACTTGTTGTCGTCATAGGTCAGTATCTTGAGGTCTTCGGGGATGCGCAAACCCATCTCGGCGACGACGTTGATCACCTGGTAGCAGAGATCGGACGTGCCGCACAGCAGGCCGTCCAGTTGATGTTGCTCGAGGAAGCTCTTGATGAGGTGGAAGGAGTCTTCCTTGCTGTATTTGAGATGAAGCACGTGCGGCGGCTGCTCCGGCAGATGCTGCATCAGACCGAGTTTGTAACCCATGACGCGCTGCTGCATGGTATAGACAGTCTCGGAGTAGCCGATGAATCCGATTCTGGCGCAGCTCTTGCCGACGAGGTATTCCGTTCCCTTGGCAGCGCTGTCGGCATTGTTGATGCCGACGAACGAGGTGTTGTGTTTGTCGTACTGCCGATCGACCAGCACTACCGGCACGCCGGCGGCTTTCAGCTGCCTCGGGTAGGGGGCGAAGCTCACCGGGGCGATGATCAGCCCGTCGACGTTTTTGTTCAACATCATGTTGATGTTGTGCGCTTCTTTTTCCTCGTCGTCCTCCGAGTCGCAGAACAGGACCGAGATGTTGTTTTCCGAAGCAATCGTTTCGATCGTCTTGACCAGAAGGATGTAGTAGTCCTCCTGGATGTCCGCAGTAATGACCCCGATCCGATCCAGCGCTGATTCCTTGTCGCCTTGCCGGTTTTCGGGCTGCTGGTAGTCGAGTTCCTCAAGCGTTCGCAGCACGAGTTCCCGTGTTTCCTGCGCCACGTTTCGCGTCTTGCTGATGACGTGCGATACGGTCGTAACCGATACCCCCGCCTTCAGTGCAATGTCCTTCATCGTCACCGGTTTTTTATTCATAGCGAAAATACTACACCCGATCAGGGGGCGACGACAATATTTTTGCGCATATTTTAGATTTATTGCGCAAAATTCTGAAATGATGATTTTTCATGTTCGTTGATTTTTAAAATGAATACCTTGATTTATAGAGAGTTTTTGCAAGAAATTCCGAAAAAATCGTAAATATTGCTTCTAAAATTTGCGCATTATTTGGTTGACAATGCCAAAAAATAGTGGAAAGCTGCGAAGCAGGAATACGGGGGTTTTGATGAACGACGTACCACTTATCGAATTGCGCGGGATAGAAAAAATGTTTCCCGGCGTGAAGGCGCTCAGCAACATGAGTTTCTCGGTCAGGCCGGGCAGCGTTCATGTGCTGTGCGGCGAAAACGGCGCCGGCAAGTCCACGCTGTGCAAGATCATCAACGGAATTCACCAGCCTGACCGTGGTGAAATATTGGTCAACGGACAGCCGGTGGTGATGCGCGACCCGCTGGAAGCGCGTGCGCACAAGATCGCCATGATCTTCCAGGAGCTGAATTTCATTCCGGATCTCACCGTCGAGCAGAATCTGTTTTTGGGACGGGAACCGGTCAACGGCTTCGGCAAGATCGATTGGAAAAGCATCCGCCGGCAAACCGTGTCGCTCCTTGCGCAAGAGAACCTGCCTTACAAACCCGATACCCGGCTCAAGGATCTGTCGGTTTCCGACATCCAGATGCTGGAAATAATCAAGGCGATTTCCTACGAAGCGAACATCCTGATCATGGATGAGCCGACCTCGGCGATCAGCACCAAGGAAGTCGAAATCCTGTTCCGCAAGATCGCGGAACTCAAGGCCAAGGGGGCTGGCATCATCTACATCTCCCACAAGATGGACGAGATCTTCCGCATCGCCGACGACATCTCGGTGCTGCGCGACGGATGCCTGATCGATACGCGGCCGGCGAAGGATCTCGACATCGATACCGTGATCCGCCTGATGGTCGGCCGCAAGATGGAATCGGTCTTTCCGGAAAAACACGGAGAGCCGCCGGGGCCGGTGATGCTCGAAGTCGCCGGGCTGGCACAGGGGCGGACTTTCCGCGACGTCAGCTTCACTATCCGCCAGGGCGAGATCGTCGGCTTTGCCGGGCTCATGGGAGCGGGGCGGACCGAGGTCGTGCGCGCCCTGTTCGGTCTCGATCCCTACACCTCCGGCCAGATTCGCCTGAAAGGAACAGACGTTGCGATCCGCAGCGTGCAGGACAGCATCGGGCACGGCATGGTGATGGTTTCGGAGGACCGCAAGCGCTTCGGCATCATCCCGGTGCGCGACTGCCGGGAAAACATGTCGCTGTCGAGCCTGAAGGAAGTGATGGGCGCCTGGGGCATCAACCATCGCAAGGAAAGGGAGCGGGACAACGCGATGAGCAGGCGGCTCAACGTCAAGGCGCCGTCGCTGGAGACTCCCATTTCGTCGCTCTCCGGCGGCAACCAGCAAAAAATCGTTCTTGCCAAATGGCTGTTGTGCTCGCCGGAAGTACTGCTGCTCGACGAACCAACGCGCGGCATCGACGTGGGAGCGAAATTCGAAATCTACAAATTGATTACGGAACTGGCCCGCGAGGGCAAGGCCATCCTGATGATTTCCTCAGAGATGGAAGAACTGATCGGCGTGTGCGACCGGATTTACGTGATGGCCAAGGGACGCATTACTGGCGAACTCGCACGCCGTGACTTCACGCAGGAAAACATCATGAAACTCGCTCTGATGGGATAAACAGACATGATTCAAAAGAACTCTTACTCGGCAATGCTCTCCAAAATCACTTCGAAATACAGCATCTACCTGATCCTGGTGGTCATGCTGGTAATTTGCAGCCTGCTGAGCGACGCTTTCTTCTCCGCGAAAAACCTTTCCAACATTTCCCGCCAGATCTCGATCACCACGATCATTTCGTTCGGTATGACGATGCTGATCATCGCCGGCATGATCGACCTGGCGGCGGGGTCGGTGATGGCGCTCGCCGGCCTCTTGGCCGTGGCCAGCTACAAAGCCACCAAGTCGCTGGCCGTCGGGATGATGGTCGGCATAGCCGTCGGCATCGGCTGCAACATCATCAGTGGTTTGGTGGTGACCTGTTTCAAGACGCCGCCTTTCATCGCCACGCTGGCCATGATGACATCCGCGCGCGGCGCGGCATTGCTCTTCACCAATGGCCAGAACATCTACCAGCTCGACGAGTTCATCGTCTTCGGCCAAGGCGACATTTTCGGCATTCCGACGCCTGTCATCTTCATGGTGGGTATTGCGCTGCTTACCTGGTACACCCTGAATTACACCCGCTTCGGGCGGCATCTCTACGCTATCGGCGGAAACGAGGAAGCCGCGCGCGCTTCGGGCATCAAGGTCAACGCCACCAAGATGAAGGCCTACATCATCAGCGGCGCGTTCGTCGGGCTGGCCGGGGTACTTTTCATGTCGCGCGTCAACGCCGGCCTGCCGAATGCCGGCATCGGTTTTGAATTCGACGCGATGACCGCGTCGATCATCGGCGGCACCAGTTTCTCGGGGGGCGTCGGCACGGCGATGGGCACCTTCGTCGGCGCCTTCATCATGGGTTTTCTGAACAACATCATGAACCTCCTCGGCATCCAGTCGTACATGCAGCAGATCATCAAGGGCGGAATCATTGCCATTGCCGTGGCCTATGACGTGATGTCCAAGAACCGCAAGACGGCGAGCCAGCTCGGCAACATCGACGATCGCGGAAAGGAGGGGGCATAAACCATTGAATCAGCGCACGCATGATGCTTCGGGATTTTCCCCCAATCTATAAGCCAACCAGCACTCAAGGAGAACAAACATGAAGTTGATCGGTAAATTTGCGCTTTGCCTGGCGAGCGCGTTTCTGTTGACGTCCACCACCGCCTGGAGCCAGGCGACGCCGCCGAAGAACGGCAAAAATTATCGTATCGCCTACATTGCCCGTGCCCAGGGCGATTCGTTCGCCGCCTGGCTGGCGGATGCCGTGGTCAAGGAGAGCAAGAAATATCCGAACACGCAGGTCACGGTCTTCGACGGCCAGAGCAAGAATGAACTGATCACCACGCACATCGAAAACGCCGTCACCAATAAGTACGACCTGATTCTCCTGCAGCCGTTCGATTCCGAAGCCCAGGTCGCGCCGGTCAAGGATGCGGTCAAGGCCGGCGTCAAAGTCGTTACGGTCAACAACCGCGTAAACGACCCGTCGATTCCGGCCGTCGACGCCGACCCGATACAGCAGGCGGAAGTCAATGCCAAGCTGGCGGTCAAGCAGGTGCCACAGAACGCCAAGGTCGTCGTGCTGATGGGACCGGCCGGCAACATGCACTCGGACAAGCGCCGCGAAGGCTGGCAGAAGTATTTCTTCGATCAGCGCAAGGACGTCAAGATCGTCGGCGAGCAGATTGCCAACTGGAACAAGGATGAAGGCATGCGCCTGATGGAGGACTGGCTGCAGGCCAATTCGAAGATCGACGCCATCATTTCGATGAACGACAACATGGCCACCGGCGCGCTGGAAGCCGCCAAGGGATCCGGCGGACCGTTCCCGCTCGCCTATGGCGTCGACGGCACGGCCGAAGCCTGCCTGAAGATCAAGGCCGGGGAGATGACCTCGACGTCGCTGCAGAGCGCCTATGCCCTGGCGGAACTGTCGGTGAAAATGAGCTACGACCTGCTGACCGGCAAGACGGTTACGACGCCGCAGTTCATCACCGCCGATCTGATCACCAAGGACAACGTCGACAAGTTCATCCAGATGCACAAGGAACTGGGGAACATCAAGTAACCCTGAAGGCATCGCCTATCTGTTTCACACCGCGGCGGCCGGAATGCCGGCCGCCGCGCCACCACACTGAGTGATTGGAAGAAGAAATGCAAGCCCGGTTCCACCACAAAACGGGTAGCCGTTCCC
>JAVBSG010000185.1:0-9311 GCA_031547245.1 Propionivibrio sp. | reverse complement strand
AATGGATGAGCGCATAGGTTTTCGGGTGGAAACCGAAGATCCACGGCGCATCCTCCTGCAGGATGCCGTTCATGCGGCGGATGATTTCCAGCCGCTCTGGCGTGTTGTCCATGTATTTCATCTGAGCGAACAAGCGGTCGTACTCGGGATTTTCGTAGTTCGACTTATTCTCGCCGCCCCGGGCGACGCCCCGCTCGCTGCCCACCAGCAAGAAGTAGTAGTTTTCCGGGTCGGGGTAATCGGCATTCCAACCGAGGAAAAAAATCTGCACCGCCCCCTTGCGGATCTTTTCCTGGAAACGATTCCAATCGGTCGAGCGCACCACGAGCTGGACGTCGATCTTGGCGAACTGGCGCGTCAGCCAGTCGAGCCGCGACTTGTCCCCCAGGCCGCCGCCCGTGGTATCAAGATTGAGCACCAGCGGTTCGCCGGTTTTCGCGTCACGCCCGTTCGGCCACCCTGCCTCGGCCAGCAGCTTCCGGGCCGCCTCGGCCGGTTTGCGCTGCGCCCGCCCGTCCTCCCAGTCGTAAACCACGGGGTTGATGCCTTCCCTGCCCTCCTCGAAGCCGAAGATTCCCGGCGGCAGCGGGCTCATGGCCGCAATGCCCCGCCCGTTCAGAAAGATCGAGACGAACTCCTCCTGATCGATGGCGATCGACAGCGCCTGGCGCAGCTTGCGTGCCCTGGCCTCGCCGACACCGTCCTTGCCGCTCCCGCCAACGACCGGATCGAGCATGTTGAACCCCATGTAGAAGGTCGACGCGCGCACGCTCGTCTGCAAACGGATTCCCCGTTCACGCATCTCGTCCGACAACTGCACATCACCGCTCACATTGATCCGTACCGCCTGGTCGAAGCTGTCGGAGGAAATGCCGGAAACGTCGTAGTAACCTTGCAGGAATTTATTCCAGTAAGGGATGCTTTCCTTCTCCCTCGAAAATACCACCTTGTCGATCAATGGCAGAGGCTTGCCGCAATCTGCCAGCAGGCTCTTTTCGCGATCGCCCGCCTCGCCCTCGCAAGGATAGGTCTCGCCATGGAAATTCGGATTCCGTTCAAGCGCCATGCGGCTGTTCGGATTGTTATCGGTCAGCATGTAGGGGCCGGTACCTACCGGATACCAGTCGAGCGTCAGGTTTTTTTCGGCCATGCCGGGCTGGCTATAGAAACGGTCCGCCTCACGCGGAATCGGCGCAAAGAACGGCATGGCCAGCCAGTAACGGAATTGCGGGTACTTGCCGTCGAGCCGGATGCGGTAGGTGTGGCTATCGACACGCATGACGCCTTCAAGCGGGTAGAGGTCAAGGTCGAGCCAGGCATCGGACGGCATTTTTTTTATTTCCTGCTGCAAGGTATCGCCCAGCTTTTTGAGTCCCACGATATGGGTCGCCATCGTGCCGTAGATCGGCGAATTCACCCGTGGGTGAGCCAGGCGCTTTATCTGGTAGATGTAATCGTCGACCGTCAACTCACGCGAACCGGTCTCCCGAAAATCCGCCAGCGTGTTGATGCCCGACAATTTCTTCGAATCGAGCCCGACGTAGACCGGCTGCCCCGTTCCATCGACCGCAAAGGCCGGATGCGGCTGATAGCGGATACCGGGCCGGATGCGGATTTCGTAAACGCTGGAAACGATGGAAGAAGCGTCCGCGTCGGCCGGCAATTCCCGGCCTTCGGCGTCGTAATACCTCGGTTCCGGCACGCTTTCCGCCGTACCTGGGATCAGCATGTAGGGACGTTTCAAATAGTGGTACTGCAGAGGCGGTTCGTAGATCTGCGCGGTGAAAACGGCTTCATCCTCGGTATAGGACTGCGCCGGGTCGAGATGTTTGGGGCGCTCGGTAAAAACCGAATAAAGGATGTTCCGACCCCGTTCGCTGACCGGATAAGGGTCGTTCTGCTCGCTGCTGCAAGCGGAAAGCAGGAAGACCGACAGGAAAATGACAAAGCGGAAACCGGACATGGGCGAAGTGTAACGCATGACCCTTCCGCTTGACGATTCGCTTTTATGAAGAAACCCTATCCTCAACCGGCCTAATTTACCTATAATTTCGAATTGGGCCATTTCGTGGCCATTGTGTCCAATTTAAGTTACAGGAGAATTCATGGGAATCCTTGCCGACAAGCGTATCCTGATTACCGGTTTGCTTTCGAAGCATTCCATCGCCTATGGAATTGCCAAGGCCTGCCACCGTGAAGGAGCAAAGCTGGCTTTTACCTTCCAGTCCGACCGTTTTCAGGAACGCGTCAGCAAGTTTGCCGCCGAATTCGACAGCACGCTGGTTTTACAGTGTGATGTCGCCGAGGATGTCCAGATCGAAAAATTGTTCGTCGATCTGGCCACGCACTGGGAAGGACTCGACGGGCTGGTACATTCAATTGCCTTTGCCCCTACCACCGCCATTGAGGGGGATTTCCTTGATGGTCTGTCGCGCGAATCCTTCCGGATCGCGCACGACATTTCCTCCTACAGCTATCCGGCGCTGGTCAAAGCTGCCCGGCCGATGATGCTCAAGGGCAACAACGCGGCGGCGCTGGCGCTCACCTATCTCGGCGCCGAGCGCACGATGCCGAACTACAACACCATGGGCCTTGCAAAAGCCAGTCTGGAAGCAGCCACACGTTACCTTGCTTTCTGCCTGGGGCCGCAGGGAATCCGCGCCAATGCCGTCTCGGCAGGGCCGATCAAGACGCTGGCCGCCTCGGGAATCGGCGATTTCGGCAAGCTCCTGGCCTACAACGCTCATCACGCGCCGCTACGCCGCAACATTACCATCGAGGAAGTCGGCAACGCCGCTGCCTTCCTGCTCTCCGATCTGGCCAGCGGCATCACCGGCGAGATCATGTACGTCGATGGCGGCTTGAACTCCACGGCACTGGGCAATACCGATCCGCTGCCCCAGTAAGAACCGGCTACAACACACCAGAAAAACGCCGATGGTTTGTGCCATCGGCGTTTTTTTGTTCCTCTCAAGGGGAAAACGGCTGGCAACCGCCTCCCTTCGGTTGCCAGCCTTCTCCTGCCGGGGGTAAAACTTATTCCATTTCTAAATCGCGAGTGCCTTTGTCGCCTTCGCCTTGCCGTGCTACAGCACTGTGAAGCGGCTTCGGCTTCGTGGCACTCACAATTTATAAACGGAATTACTTGAGGGCGGCCGTCAGTTCCGGAACGACCGCAAACAGATCGGCCACGAGGCCGAAATCGGCCACCTGGAAAATCGGCGCTTCGGAATCCTTGTCGATGGCCACGATGATCTTGCTGTCCTTCATGCCGGCAACGTGCTGAATGGCGCCGGAAATTCCCACGGAAATATAGAGTTCCGGTGCAACGATCTTGCCGGTCTGCCCCACCTGCAGATCGTTGGAAACGAAACCGGCATCGACAGCCGCCCGCGAAGCGCCCAGCGCGGCGCCCAGCTTGTCGGCCAGCGGATCCAGGAGCTTGTGGAAGTTCTCGCCGTTGCCCAACCCGCGTCCGCCGGAGACCACTACTTTTGCCGTAGCCAGCTCGGGACGCGCCGATTGCGTCAACTCACGCGACACAACCTTGCTCTTGGGTTGATCATCCAGCGCCGCGATCTTCTCGACCGATGCGGCACCGCCGTCCGCCGCCAGCTCGAAGGCCGTCGTGCGCACCGTGATGGCCTTGATGGCATCCGCGGACTGCACCGTGGTCAGCACGTTGCCCGCGTAGATCGGACGCACGAAGGTATCGGCGGATTCCACGGCCACGATGTCGGAAATCTGCGCAACATCGAGGAGCGCCGCCACGCGCGGCATCAGGCGCTTGCCCATGGTCGTCGCCGGCGCCAGCATGTGGCTGTAGGACGAGGCATTCGCCACGACGAGCGCCGCAAGGCTCTCGGGCAACTGGTCGGCGTACTGCGGCGCATCGGCCACCAGGACCTTGGCCACACCGGCAATCTTGGCTGCGCTTTCGGCCGCGCCAGAACAGGCGCTGCCGGCAACCAGCAGATGGATTTCGCCGCCAATCTTCTTTGCCGCCGCCACGGCATTGCGCGTGGCGGACTTGATGGAGGCGTTGTCGTGTTCAGCAATGATCAGGCAAGTCATGAAATCACCCCGGCATTCTTGAGTTTGGCTACCAATTCGGCGACATCGCCCACCTTGATGCCCGCGGCGCGCTTAGGCGGTTCCGAGGCTTTCAGCATTTTCAGGCGTGGTGCGACATCGACGCCCAGCGCTTCGGGTGTCATGGTATCGATCGGTTTCTTCTTCGCCTTCATGATATTGGGCAGCGATGCGAAACGCGGCTCATTGAGGCGCAGGTCGGCCGTCACTACGGCAGGCAACTGGATTTCGGCCGTTTCCGTGCCGCCGTCGATTTCCTGCGTCACTGTTGCAGCATTGCCGTTGATGGTGACTTTGGAAGCGAAAACCGCCTGCGGCCAGCCCATCAGCGCGGCCAGCATCTGCCCTGTCTGGTTCGAATCATCGTCGATAGCCTGTTTGCCGCACAATACCAGCTGCGGATTTTCCTTCTCGCATACCGCCTTGAGCAGCTTGGCCACGGCCAGCGGCTGCAGTTCGACGCCGGTTTCGATCAGGATGCCGCGGTCGGCGCCCATGGCCAGCGCCGTGCGCAGGGTATCCTGGCAGTTGGCGACACCGGCCGACACCGCCACCACCTCGGTGGCGATTCCGGCTTCTTTCAAGCGAATGGCTTCTTCGATGGCGATTTCGTCGAAAGGGTTCATCGACATTTTCAGGTTGGCGGTGTCGACGCCCGTGCCGTCCGCCTTGACGCGGACTTTCACGTTGTAATCGACAACGCGTTTTACGGTAACAAGTACCTTCATGGACACATTCTCCTCAGTATGGCTTAGCTATTTTCAGTCCTGCAGCAGTTTGCGGGCGATGATGACGCGCTGGATCTGGTTCGTTCCCTCGTAAATCTGGGTGATCTTGGCGTCGCGGTACAGCCGTTCGACCTCGTAGCCGCGGATGTAGCCGCTACCGCCGAAAATCTGGATGGCATTCGCGGTGTGCAGCACGGCCGCATCTCCCGCAAAGCACTTGCCCATCGAGGAAGCCATGTTGGCATCCATGCCGGCATCCATCTTCATGGCCGCCGAACGCACCAGGAGCCTGGCGGCCTCGGTGTCCTTGGCCATGTCGGCCAGCATGAACTGAATGCCCTGGAATTCGGCGATGGCATGGCCGAACTGGTGGCGGAGTTTCGCCTGCTCGACCGATGCCTCAAGCGCTGCCTGCAGAATGCCGACGGCAAGCGCGCCGATGCCGATACGGCCCTTTTCAAGAACGCTCATCATGATGTGGAAACCCCGGCCCTCTTCACCGAGCAGGGAATCCTTCTCCACGCGGACGCTGTCGAAATTGATTTCGCCGATCTGCGAGGAACGCTGGCCCAGCTTGTGCTCCTTGGGACCGCGCGTAACGCCCTTGGCATGGCAGTCGACGATGAAGATGCTCATGCCGCGCTTGCCGGCTTCCGGGTTCGTACGCGCCAGAACGAAAGCCACGTCGGAGACCGGTGCGTTGTGAATCCACAGCTTGCTGCCGCTGAGCAGCCAGCCGTCGCCGTCGCGCACCGCCGTCGTTTTCACGCCGGCCACATCCGAGCCTGCGCCGGCTTCGGTAATGCAGTAGGCGCCGCGCTTTTCCGCGCGGATCAGCGGGCCGATCCATTGCTGCCGCTGTTCTTCCGTGCCGTAGCGGCACAGCAGCGTCGTCAGCAGTTCCACCAGGCCGCACTGGTCGGCGATCGAGGCATAGCCGCGGCTCAATTCTTCCATGACGATGCTGTAGGCCAGGCAATCCAGCCCTGCGCCGCCGTAGGTATCGGGCGTCGTGATCCCGAACAGGCCGTTCTCCGCCATCGCCTGGTAGATTTCGGCGGCAAAGACTTCTTCGCGGTCCAGGCGTTCGGCGTCCGGACGGATGACTTCATCGGCGAAACGCCGAACCATATCGGCAACCTGCTGATGCTCGGTGGACAAAAACATGACAAGATCTCCTTGAAATTAAATGACAATCGACAGCTATCTGATGAAATTACATATCCTGCATTATTCAAATTCGGTTATGAACGTTCAATGACCGAAGCGCGGTTCATCCTGTGCCTTCCGTCTATAGATCGACCATGGCCCGATTTTTCGACGACAGCATCAATCCGTCGATCAGGCGGTGCACCCTGAGCGCCGAGGCGCCGGAATTCGAAGGCTCCCGCGATTCATCGATGGCGTTCAGGAACTCCTCGATCAGCGCTCGGTGGTAGGTGTGCGAAAACGCCATGGGATCGTTGCTCGATCCGCCTGCCACACTGCCTTCGTACTTGATTTCCTGTCCGCCTTTCAAAAGAACGGTCAGATTGTCGACCTCCAGAATCGCCGATCCCTGGGTTCCCGCAATGCGGATTTGTTCCGGATACCCCGGGAAGAACAGCGTATTCGCGTCTATGACGCCGGACGCGCCGTTGTGCCAGCGCATCACGCCGGCAACGCGATCCTCGGTATCGATCTGGCGCAGGCCGCTGTTGTCGGCCAGGGCAAAAACGCTCGCAGGCGCCTCGCCCATCAGATGCAGCAGCAGGTCGAGCGTATGGATCGCCTGCGTGAGCAGAACCCCGCCGCCGTCCCGTTCGATCATGCCGCGCCCCGGCTGGCCGAAATATTCCGCCGAGCGCCACCAGGGAATCGAGGCCGAAGCGGAAAGAATTTCACCCAGCACATCGTCGTCGAGCAGCGATTTGAGCTTCAGCGAAGCCGGCCGGAAACGATGCTGGAAAACACAAGCCAGGGTCACTTTCTTTTGCGCACAGAACTCGACCAGCCCGGCCGCGCGCTCGGCATTCACGTCGAGCGGCTTTTCCAGCAGCACATGCTTGCCGGCATTGGCGGCCTGCCTCGTCAACTCGTCGTGCGTCCAAGGCGGCGTAAGAATGATGACCGAATCGATCGATTTATCGGCAAAAACGGCGTCCAGCGAATCAGCTACCGGAAACGGGTAGGTAGCGGCGAATTGTTCCCGCCGCTTAGCTGAAGGCGCGTAGGCGGCCGCCACTTCCACCCGCTCCTGCAGATCGATCAGGCTGGCCACATGCGGTTTGATGGCCATACCCAACCCAATCAGCGCGACTTTATGTTTTTTCATGATTCCTCCATGATCAACGCATTTTCCGATACCGGACGGTCGGTATTCCGTTCATTCTGCCGCTTCATGTCAATCGAGTGCAAAGCCCAAAAACGCGGCGGCGGAGATGGCCTGCCCGCGATGCATGTGCCGCCCGGTGCGAATGACATGCCCCGACTCCCTTGCCAGATCGAGCAGCGGTGTGAATTCCGGATTGGGAATCACATCGACGATCAGCGTCGAGGCCGGCAGCGCCCGCGGATCGAAAGGCAGCGGATCGCCTTCACGCATTCCCAGCGGGGTGGAATTGATGGCCACGTCGAATGGGCCGTCCTGGATCGCCCCGATCTCGACGAGCGTTCCGGGATAGGTGGCGCGGATGCGATCGGCAATATGTTCGGTCCTCGTCTTGTCGAGATCGGAGATCACCAGGCGTCTTACGCCCGCCTGCGCCAATGCCACGGCCACCGCCGCACCGGCGCCGCCGACGCCCAGAAGGAAAGCATCACGCCCTGCCGGATCAAAGCCCTCGTTCTGCGTCTTGATACCGTGTACGCAGCCGATGCCGTCGAAGATATCGCCTTCCCAGCGGCCATCGTCTTTGCGGCGAATCGTATTGATGGCGCCGACGATGCGCGCGCTCTCCCCCACCTCGTCGACAAGGTCGCACATCGCGATCTTGTGCGGCATGGTGACTACGACGCCATGCAGATTGCCGATGCCTTTCAAGCCTTCCCACGTTACTTTTAAGCGGGACTTCGGCACGAGAAGCGGAACCAGTACCGCATCGATCTCCTTTTTCGAGAACATCGCATTGAACAACGCAGGAGTTCTGACCGCCGAAACCGGATCGCCGATAATGGCATAGAGGCGCGTTCCTCCACTGATCTGATCAATCTGCATTGTCTGCTCCTTCGTGTAGATTCAGGACCGCTTGTTCCGGCGTTCCAGAAAATCGCCCACGCGCTGCCGCGCTTCCGCGGTGTCGAGCACGACGGATGCCAGCAATCTCTCGATACGCAACGACTGGCGGATTGGCGCCTCAGTTGCTTCATGCAGGATTTCACGCGCGAAGGAAACCGCTACCGCACTCCGCTTGGCAATGGTCTGCCCGATTTCAATCGCCTCTTCAAGGACGCGCTCGGACGGAAAGACCCGCGCCGCAATACCGAATTCATACGCCTCGCGCCCGGATAGCGAACGCCCGGTCAGCACCAGATCCGTGGCAATCGCCCGTCCGCACATCGCCACCAGGCGTTGCGAACCGCCCTGCCCGGCAATCAAGCCGATTCCGGTTTCCGGCAGCGAGAATTGCGCATCTTCCGCCGCGATGATCAGATCGCAATAAAGCGCCAGCTCGAAACCGCCGCCGACCGCATAACCACGAACAGCGGCAATGATCGGCTTGCGGCATTGGCGCAGTTGGTCGATATCGTCAAGCCAGCGCTCTTCGACGGCTCTGACGGCATTTTTGGCGGCGACGATTTTCAGATCCATGCCAACGCAGAAATGCCGTTCGGAACCTCCCAGAACAATCGCCTTGACCGACTCGTCGCGCTCCGCGTCCTTGACCGCGTTCAACAGTGATTCGACGATCGCCTCTGACAGTGTGTTTCCACGAACGCCCTTGTCCATCGCAATGAGACGGACAGGGCCGTGGTCCGCTACCGTCAATAATTCGTTTGTCATTCACTGCCTCCACAAAATTTGTTTGCGACGAAAAACCTGAACCGCCTTGACCAGATCCACTCGGGCGACACTCTCAATGGTACCTGATGCCTCTGAAAACCAAGCTTTTGGAAACTCTCAAGCCAAATAATGAACCGATTCAAATTACAAGTCAATCATCTTGAAAAAATTGTGTGGAATCACCCGTTTTCCGGGATGCCGAGCATCCCGGAAAACGCGATCATGGCTACGAGAACGTCAGGACGAGGCATAGGGCGTTCACAGTAAGCGACGGGCAGCGCAAGGGACTGGCGGGGAGGCAGTGCAAGGCGCCGGTCGCGCCGTGCAGTCATCTGCACAAGCGAGCGGCAACGCAGCAATGCGCCCCGCCAGCCCCTTGCCCTTCGGGTTTGCTGTGGCGGGCGCTCGCCAGCGTTGCTCGGCTTGGGAATGGAACAACCATTCCCAGCACCTCGCGCCTTGGCGAACCTCCCGCTACAGCAAACGCTGTCCCGCCGGTTACTGTGAAC
>JAVBSG010000218.1:0-21061 GCA_031547245.1 Propionivibrio sp. | reverse complement strand
CGCTGGACTTACGCCGATTCGTGGTCTTGTCGGTCTCGCTCAGCGGTTGGTTCTTGTAGGCCCGTTTGTTGGTGAAGTCCTGGGCTCTGGGCGCCAGTTCCCGGAGCCGCTCGCGCTGTTCCTTGCCCCGGTAGGCGCTGTCCCCGTACAGGCGGGTTTCCCCGCCATGCAGCAGATGCGGTACTTGATGGCGGTCATGCACATTGGCAGGCGTCACGCTCGCGCTATGCACCAACCCCGTCCGGCTATCCACGCCGATATGCAGCTTCATGCCAAAGTACCACTGGTTGCCTTTCTCCGTCTGATGCATTTGCGGATCCCGGCTTTTGTCCCGGTTCTTGGTCGAGGGCGGGGCTGCAATCAGCGTGGCATCGACGATCGTCCCGCCCGAGAGGCGCATTCCGTTGGCCAGCAACAGTTCGCCGACCTTGGCGAACAGGGCCGCGCCCAGATCGTGGGCTTCAAGAAGGTGACGGAAGTTGAGTAGCGTCGTGGCGTCCGGCACCCGTTCCTGGCCCAGGTCGATCCGGCAAAATTGCCGGAACACCGGCATATCGTACAGAGCGTCTTCACAGGCTTCGTCGCTCAGGTTGAACCAGTTGGCTACACAGTACATCCGCAGCATCCGTTCCAAGCCCACCGGCGGCCGGCCATTGCCGGCCTTCGGGTAGTGCGGCTCGATCAACGCACAAAACTCCGCCCACGGCGTCAGAGACTCCATGCGCGCCAGAAACTCCGCCTTGCGTGTCGGCCGTCTGTGCTTCTCAAAACCCGACACCATCGAAAAGCTCATCTGCTTCATCCTCGAACCCCCAGTGATCCAATCTCCTTATCAGACAATATGACGAAAGAATCGTTCACCACCTTTGCTACTTATTCAGTGTTTCCTTAAATCACGTCGAACAGCTTGCGATTGCAGTTACTGCAATTCTCATTGCCCCAGCAAGATTTGAAGTGGCGTGGTAATCGGAAGTAAACTAACGGCCCCGCCAACCGAAAGTTTTCCTTGAGCGTCGAATTTCACCATCTGGCTGTTCTTGCCGTCGCCGCGCTGTTTGCCGGATTTATCGATTCCGTTGTCGGCGGAGGCGGGTTGGTCCAACTGCCGGCGCTATTTTCCACGCTGCCGGACGAGATTCCAGGAAAACTATTCGGCACCAACAAAATCGCCAGCGTGTTCGGCACATCCAATGCCGCCTGGCGTTACACGCGCCGTGTGAACCTACCCTGGAGCACGGTGCTGCCGGCGACGGTAGCCGCCTTCGTTTTTTCCTATCTGGGGGCAAAGGCCGTGGCCTGGCTGCCGCGCGACGTTCTGAGGCCGATGATCCTCATCATGCTGATCGGGTCGGCGGTTTATACCTTCCGGAAAAAAGAATTCGGCACGACGCATCAGTTGCGCCTCTCGGGAATGCGCGAATGGATCTATGCGCTGCTGATAGGCGGTGCACTGGGGTTTTACGACGGTTTTTTCGGGCCCGGAGCAGGCAGTTTCCTCATTTTCCTGTTCATTCGATTTTTCGGTTTCGACTTTCTACATGCCTCGGCAGCCTCCAAGATCGTCAATGTTTCGACAAACCTGGCGGCAATGGCCTTTTTCGTTCCGAATGGTCTTTTCCTGCCGGCGGCGGCCGTAGTGATGGCCACCTGCAACATCAGCGGCTCCTTCATCGGCACGCACTTGGCGCTGCGTCATGGCAGCGCCTTCGTGCGCAAGGTATTTTTGCTCGTCGTCGGCGTGCTGATCGTCAAATTCGCCTGGGATACTTTTCTCGGCTGAGGTTTGTTCGGTCGGCGTATGCGCTACTTGACGAGTCCGCGCTGGGCCAGATAGGCGTGGATGATTTCCAGCCGCGCGATCGGGTCGTCCAGTTCGAGCAGCTTTTGCTTGGCAAGCGGCTGAATCGGCAGTATCTCGGTCAGCCGGTAGCCGACCCACGCGGTATCGTCAAAAGCGTGCGGCTCCGGCATCCTGTCAGGTCCGAGGTCGGCGACAACCCGCCTCAGCAAGGGCAACAGCCTTTGCTGTTCGTCGGGAATGGCCAGGTGAACAGCTTCGTCTAGCATTTCGACGTTGGCGTTGAGCAGGCCGTCGGTCTGGGCAGCGCTGGAAATAATGCGAAAACGGCGCCGGCCTTGCGTTTTCAGCATCAGGATTCCCGGTTTCGGCATGTCCGCTTCGACAATGTGCGCCGTTGTGCCGACCGCGTGCGGAACGGCCGGCGAGCCGACCTCCTGGCCGCTGGCGATCAGACATACGCCAAACGGCATTTTCTCGCGTAAGCAGGTAGAAACCATATCGAGATAGCGCGCTTCAAACACCTTGAGCGGCAGCATGCCCCCCGGGAAAAGGACCGTCATGAGCGGGAAAAGGGGAAGGTTAAGCATTTCCGGCTCCTGCCCTTGAGGTTCTTGTTCCGCCTTTCGGCGCAAGTTGTCGAGCCAGCCCGCCATTTACGGCGCCCCCCAACGCTGCATCAGCGAATGTGGAACACCGAGTTGATCCAGCAGGCGGGCGACGACAAAGTCGACAAGATCGCCCACGCTTTGCGGATGATGGTAGAACCCGGGGTTGGGAGGCAGGATGACGGCACCGGCGCGCGTCAGGCGAAGCATGTTTTCCAGATGGATCGTCGAGAGCGGCGTTTCGCGGGGCACCAGGATCAGCTTGCGGCCCTCCTTGAGCATCACGTCGGCGGCGCGTTCGATCAGGCTGCTGGCCAGCCCCTGGGCAATCGCCGCCAGCGTACCCATGGTACAGGGGCAGACCGCCATCGCCTGCGGCGGATTGGAACCGCTGGCCACCGGCGCGAACCATTCCTCGCGGCCATATACGGCGAGCGAGCCCGGCAGCCCGGCGAAACGGCTCTTGAAAAACGCTTCCGCATCGGCCGGCCTGGCCGGCAATTCCAGCGCCATTTCCTGCCGGGCGACGATCTGCGCCACCTGGGAATAAAGCAGCTGGACATGGCATCCGGACTCCAGTAGACATTCGAGCAGCCGAATTCCGTAAGGCATGCCGGAAGCCCCGGTGAAAGCGAGGCAAATGGTTTTGGATTCAGGCATGGGACTCCCCGGTATTGGTGAACGACGGGCCAGCCAGAAGACGCGCGGCGATCAATCCATTGATGATACCGAAAGTCAATGCGGCCACGGCAAAAATCGGCACCAGATAAAACAGGCCGTCGTGCGGAATCAGCCACAGACGGGCCAGCAACACCTGGCCGCCGATGTGCGCGAAGGCCGCCAGAATGCTCCAACTGACCGGTCCGAACCAGCGCTGAGGCAGACGGCAGGCGGCAGCCAGCATGAGTAGGCTGAAGACGGCGCCGGAGAGGCTCATGAAAAAGCCGGGAGTAAGCAACTGGCCGAGCAGAAGGCTGCCGGCAACGACACGCAGGCTGCACACCCACGCGGCGGTGCTCCAGCCGTAGCGGGAAAGCACGATCAGCGTAATGATGTTCGACAGCCCGGGCTTGACGCCGGGCAAGGGCAGGGGGATGGCGGCGTCGATCAACGCCAGGCCGATGGCCGCAGCGGCAAGGCGGGCGATCCTGTGGTCCTCGGACGTAGAGGTTAACCTAATAACTGAGCGAATCATAACTTTCCTTGCTGCCGACGATCTGCACGCTGACTTCGTTCGGCGCGCAGATGGCGATCTCCCCGGCGCGTTCGAGCCATCCCTGACGCACGCAGTACTGGCGCGGGCCGGGATCGGAAACGACGCGGACGCGCCGGTTTTCCACGGCGATCGTCGTAATGCCTAGCGGACCGGAAACTTCGATGCGGCGGTTGCGGGAAAGGTTCAGTTCGGCGAAAACCTCGCCGCCGCGCCGGACGACGGCTTTCTCCGCCGCGCCGCCGCGCCAGATGAGCGGAAAGGAGGCCGCGCACAGGACAGCGCCAAAAACCGCCAACAGCCAGTCGCCGGGCCGCAGCAGGGAAAACCAGCGCATCAGAAGCGGCTGGTGGCGTCCATCGACAGCTCGCGGTGGCGCACCAGCACCCGCAATTGTCTGCGGAAATGACGGCCGAGCCACTCGGCGAAATACACCGAACGGTGCTGCCCTCCCGTGCAGCCGATGCCGACCGTGAGATAGCTGCGGTTGTCGCGAATGTAGCAGGGCAGCCAGTTGGCGATAAAACGGGCGATGTCGTCGCGCATGCGCACAACTTCCGGCTCCGCCTCGAGAAAGCGGATGATCGGGGTGTCGCACCCGTTCAGCGGCCGCAAGGATGTCTCGTAATACGGGTTCGGCAAGCAGCGCACGTCGAAAACTATTTCGGCATCCAGGGGAACGCCGTGCTTGAAGCCGAACGATTCGAAGAGCAGCGTCAAGCCGCCCATGGCGTCCGGCGCAATGAACTGGCGCACCCAGTCGCGCAAGGTGTTGGGCTTCAAGTCGCTGGTATCGATACGGTGGCCCAGCTCGGCTATTTCCCCCAGGCGGTGGCGCTCCTCGGCGATGGATTCGGCCAGCGTTCGCTGGCTGTTGGCCAGCGGATGGCGGCGGCGGGTTTCAATATAGCGCTTGAGCAGCGTATCGGGCTTGGCGTCGAGGAACAGGAACTCCACTTCGAAATCGTTCGCACGCAACTCGGCCAATTGCTGCGGCAGCATGGCAATGCTGTTGCCGCCGCGGATATCGATGGCGACGGCGACCTTGTCGTAGCCGAGATGCCCGAGATGGCCGACAAGCTGCCGCAACATTTGCGACGGCAGGTTGTCGACACAATAATACGAGGCATCCTCGAGGACATTGAGCGCGATGGATTTGCCGGACCCGGACAGGCCGCTGATGATGACTATCTGCATACCCATGAGCATAACGGAATGTGGCGAACACGATCAAGCCTGGCTGGCATACACTACGGACATTACATTCTGACAGGGTCCCTTATGAATCTTCTGCCCATACCTTTTCTTGCCGAACTGGCTGGTATCCGCCGCGACATCCATGCCCATCCCGAACTGGCGTTCCAGGAAGCGCGCACTTCCGACATCGTGGCGCGGGAACTGACGGCCTATGGCATGGAAGTGCACCGCGGCTTGGCGGGAACCGGCGTTGTGGGTATCTTACGGAAAGGGCAGAGTTCGCGGGCGATCGGCCTGCGCGCCGACATGGACGCGTTGCCGCTGCAGGAGAAAAACGAATTCGGACACCGCTCGAAACACGCTGGGCGAATGCATGCCTGCGGTCACGACGGGCATACGGCCATGCTGCTCGGCGCGGCGCGCTACATCGCAAAAAATCTGGACAGCGTGGATTTCGACGGTTCGGTGGTTTTCATTTTTCAACCGGCGGAGGAATCGGAAAGCGGTTCGGCGGGCGGCGCGGATGCCATGATTCAGGACGGCCTGTTCCGGGATTTTCCCATGGACGCCGTTTTCGGCCTGCACAACTGGCCGGGAATTCCGGTCGGCGAAATGGCCATCATACCGGGGCCGGTGATGGCCGGCACCTGCACCTTCGAGATTGAAGTATGCGGCAAGGGCTGCCATGCGGCCATGCCGCACCAGGGCGCCGATACGCTGGTGGCAGCCAGCCATCTCGTCGTGTCCCTGCAGACCGTCGTCTCCCGCAACCTGGACCCTTGCGAGGCAGCCGTCGTCAGCGTGACGCAAATCCACGGCGGCGAAGCAATGAATGTCATCCCTGACGACGCCGTTCTGCGCGGCACGATCCGCTACTTCAAGCCGGAGGTCCTGGAGTTGGCCGAAGAATCGATCCAGCGGATCTGCTCCGGAATTGAAAGCCTGTTCGGCGTGACGGTCAAGGTCAGTTTCGACCGGCGCTACCCCCCCACCATCAACAGTGTGGCGGAGGCGGAAATCTGCCAGGAAGTGGGGACCGATCTCGTCGGCGGCGATCGGGTGCGCACCGCCGATCTTCCCTCGATGGGCGCCGAGGATTTTGCCTACATGCTGAAGGAAAAGCCGGGGTGCTACATCTGGCTCGGCAACGGGGCAGGGGCAGGGAGTTGCTCCCTGCATAACCCGCATTACGATTTCAACGACGATATCCTGGCACTCGGCATCAGCTACTGGGTGAGGCTCGTCGAGAAGAACCTGCGGGCACCCAGCTAGGTTTACGCTTCTCGGCCAGGGCGCGCATCCCTTCGCGCCCCTCTTCGCTCGCCTGGGTGACCGTAATGCTGCGCACCGTCTCCTGGATGATCGTTTTATCGATGGCGCGCCCGGCCACGGTACGGATCAGGGACTTGCACTCCATCAGCGCGCTCGGGCTGTTTTTCAGCAGTGCATCGATGGTCTCGCCGATCGCTTCGTCGAGTTGTTCCTCATCCGGGACCATTTCATGCACCAGCCCGATGCGGTAGGCGTCGGTTCCCGAGAAACGCTCGGCGGTAAGCATGTAATACCGGCAAAGACGATCGCCGATGGCCGCAACTAGGTAAGGGGCGGCGATCGCCGGCAAAAGCCCGTATTTCACTTCGTTGAGCACGAAAGATGAATCGTAGGTCGCAAACACCGTATCGCAGGCGGCGATTATCCCGACGCCGATACCCCGCACAGACCCGCGCACACGCGCGATGACCGGCTTGGAAAGCCGGCTCAGCGTCGTCAGCAAGCGAGCCTGGCTCTGGTTGCTCTGCTCGTTTTCCTCGTCGGAGCCTTTCAGTGTTTCGCGTATCCAGGCCGGGTCGATGCCGGCACAGAAGTTCTTGCCCATAGAGGAAAGAACGACTACGCGAACACGCGGATCGGCTTCCAGCTCCATGAGTCCGGAGGTCATTTCGGTAACCAGCGTCCGATCCATGGCGTTATGCCGTTCGGGACGATTCAGCGTCAGGATGCCGACGCTGTCATCGACTTCGGTGATTATCGTCTGGTACATGGCGCTTCGGGCTCCAGGTATTGCGAAAAGAGGTTAGTCTAATGCTTCTTGAATCGGCTGAACGTGTTTTTTATCGGTTGCCCGGGCAATCCGGCTGGCCGCGCGATGCGTGATCACTACGCCGGCAATCACCGCTACGCCACCGGCAAGAACACCGGCGCCAAGCCGTTCGTCCAACAGCAACGTACCCAGCAATACGGCGAAAACCGGCACCAGATTGATGAAGGCCGAGGCCATGGTACTTCCGACGCGGCCAATCCCTTCCGCATACCAGGTGAAAGCCACCGCAGTGCCGAAAAGACCGAGAAAAACAATGCTGGTACCGGCGCGCCAGGTTGCCCTCGAAAAATCGAACAATGTTCCATCGGCCAGCGCACAGGCCGTCAGCAGCAGCCACCCCACCAGGCAGCAGCCGAAAGTCGTTGCCAATGGCGAAAAAAGCGCCGCGGCTTTGCGGTTGATCAGGGTATAAACCGTCCAGCACAACGAGGTTCCCAGCAACATCCATTCACCGAGACCGATGTCCCCGGCGAACAGGCGCGCCGGCTCGCCCTGCGTGACGACCAGCAGACAGCCCGACATTGCCAGGACCACGCCCAGGGCCTTTGCCGGCGGCATCGGCGCGCCAAACAGCAGCCAGTCCACCAGCGCGATGATGGCCGGGATGAAGGCGACAACCAACGCGCCCCGGCCGGCTTCGACATGTTGCAGGCCATAGAGGAAGAGCACGTTGTACAAAAATACGCCGGTCAGCCCCAGCCCTGCCATGACCAGCCAATCCCGCACGGACCAGTGCGGTATTCCTTCGCGGCGATAAAGCAGTGTCCCAAGCGCGAGTACCGCCAGGAAGAAACGCCAGCTGGCAATGGCAAAAGGCGACATTTCCTGCACGGCGGAACGGCCGGCAATCCACGTTCCTCCCCAGAAAAAAACGGTCAGAAGCAGTTTCAGGAATATGGCCGGGGAGACCTTGGACATGACGGGGATTTCCGATGGAAGTAGAAGTAGACAAAGCTGCCATTATCCCATGCGCCATGGTCTGCCGTACAATTGGCGCGTGCTTTTGAAGAAATCCGCAATGAGGCGGTATTCGGCTTGCCGCAGGGCGCAAACTGTTCGCGCAGGGAATGACTGTGCCGCGAGTTTTATTGAAAACTCTATGAGGAAACACCGCGATGGCCATTGACGACGCAAAACGCGCGCATACCGACCGCATGATCGCCGAGACAATCCGCAACCGACAGCAACGCGAGCAAGGCTACCGGGAGCAGGCGCTGAAAATTTATCCCTGGATCTGCGGGCGCTGCGCACGTGAATTCACGCGCGAGAATCTGCAGCAATTGACTGTGCACCACCGCGACCATAATCACGAGAACAACCCCAAGGACGGCAGCAACTGGGAACTGCTTTGCCTCTACTGCCACGACAATGAGCATGCGCGCGAGCTCGATGCCGAAGCCGCGCGCGAAGCCGGCGTCGTTGACGGCAAATCATCCGGTACGCGGGCGAGCTCACAGCCGTTTGCCAATCTTCGCGACTTGCTCAAAAAAAACGGCAGCTAGCCATTCCTTGTCCGTGCCCGTAGAAAATCGCTCTCCCGAATGCCATGCATACACGTTGCTCCATCGTGGTTTTTCTACATATGCCTGAGATTGACAATCCAGGGCATGCCGCGTAGATTTCATGGGTTCCAGGCCGTTTCATTTAGCCATTCCCGGTTTCATCAGGTCCGCTGAAACAGGATTTGCCGGCGCGTTATCAATCCGGCAAAAGCGGGCACGATTCGAGATGCATTCTCCCGCCCGTTCGCCGCTGATGCCGGACGGGTTTTTTCATTTTGAGGTTTATATCTGCCATGCAACCTGACCGTACCGTCGAAATCGCCGCCCTCCTGCAACAGCGCCTGCTCGTGCTCGATGGCGCCATGGGAACGATGATCCAGCGGCACGGGCTGCAGGAAGCCGATTACCGCGGCGCACGTTTCGCCAGCCATCCGCAGGACCTGAAGGGCAACAACGACCTTCTGCTGCTTACCCGGCCGGAAATCATCCGCGGCATTCATGCCGAATACCTGGCCGCCGGCGCGGACATCATCGAGACCTGCACCTTCAACGCAACATCGCTGTCGCAGGCCGACTACCGGCTCGAAGCCATCGTTTACGAACTGAACGTCGCCGGCGCACAACTGGCGCGCGAAATCTGCGACGAGTTTACCGCGAGGAATCCGGACAAACCGCGTTTCGTCGCCGGCGTGCTCGGGCCGACCTCGCGCACGGCATCGATCTCGCCCAACGTAAACGACCCCGGCTTCCGCAACGTCACCTTCGACGAACTGGTGGCCGCCTATACCGAAGCGATTCGCGGCCTGACCGACGGCGGCGCCGATCTGCTGCTCGTCGAAACCGTGTTCGACACGCTCAATGCCAAGGCTGCGCTGTTCGCCCTCGAACAATTCTTCGATACCGCGGGCCGCCGCTGGCCGGTGATGATTTCCGGCACGATCACCGACGCGTCCGGGCGTACGCTGTCTGGCCAGACGGCCGAGGCGTTCTGGAACTCGCTGCGGCATGTCCGGCCGCTATCGTTCGGCCTCAACTGCGCGCTCGGCGCCAAGGAACTGCGCCAGTATGTCGAGGAACTGGCGCGCATCTGCGATTGCCATGTATCTGCTCACCCCAACGCCGGTTTGCCCAATGCCTTCGGCGGCTACGACGAAACGCCGGAGCAACTGGCCGGGGAAATCGCCGACTGGGCACGGCAGGGCTACGTAAACATCGTCGGCGGCTGCTGCGGCACAACACCCGAACACATTGCCGCCATCGCCGGCCAGGTGGCCGGCATCGTGCCGCGGCGCATTCCCGACGTGGAAAAGAAGCTACGCCTTTCCGGATTGGAGCCGTTCAACGTCGGTCCGGACTCGCTGTTCGTCAACGTCGGCGAGCGCACCAACGTCACCGGTTCGAAAGCCTTCGCCCGCATGATCCGCGAGGGCCGCTTCGAGGATGCGCTCGCCGTCGCCCGCCAGCAGGTGGAGAACGGCGCGCAGATCATCGACATCAACATGGACGACGCGATGCTCGACGGCCAGGCGGCGATGGAACGCTTCCTCAAGCTGATCGCCTCCGAGCCGGATATTTCGCGCGTACCGATCATGCTCGATTCGTCCAAATGGGAAACGATAGAGACAGGCCTGAAGTGGGTTCAGGGCAAGGGCATCGTCAATTCGATCTCGATGAAGGAGGGCGAGGGCAGGTTCCTCGAGCTCGCCCGCCTGGCCCGCCGCTACGGCGCAGCGCTGATAGTCATGGCCTTCGACGAGAAGGGACAGGCCGACACTTACGCGCGCAAGATCGAGATCTGCCGCCGCGCCTATGACATCCTGACGCGTGACGGCTTCCCGCCCGAGGACATCGTTTTCGATCCCAACATCTTTGCCATTGCCACTGGCATCGAAGAACACAACAACTACGCCGTCGACTTCATCGAGGCTTGCCGCTGGATCCGCGCCAATCTGCCGTACGCGCAGATATCCGGCGGCGTCTCCAACGTTTCCTTCTCCTTCCGCGGCAACGATTCGGTGCGCGAAGCGATCCACACGGTTTTCCTCTACCACGCGATCCGGGCCGGCCTGTCGATGGGCATCGTCAACGCCGGCATGCTTGGCGTTTATGACGATCTCGATCCGGCGCTGCGCGGCAAGGTCGAAGCGGTAGTTCTCAACCGCTCGCCGGACGCCGGAGAGGCGTTGATTGAAATAGCGCAAAAATTCGCCCAGACGGCCGGGGGAGGCCAGCCGAAGGAAAGCACAGCCGATCTTGCCTGGCGGGAACAGCCCGTGGAAAAGCGGCTGGAACACGCGCTCGTCAAGGGCATTACCGAGTTCGTCGTCGACGATACCGAGGAATGCCGCGCCGCCCTTGCTGCCGCCGGCAAGCCTCCGCTCACCGTCATCGAGGGGCCGCTGATGAACGGCATGAACGTCGTCGGCGATCTGTTCGGCGCCGGCAAGATGTTCCTGCCGCAGGTCGTCAAATCGGCGCGCGTCATGAAACAGGCGGTCGCCCATCTGATCCCCTTCATCGAAGAAGAGAAGCGCCGCACTGGCGCCGCCAGCAAGGGCAAGATCATCATGGCTACGGTCAAGGGCGACGTACATGACATTGGCAAAAACATCGTCGGCGTCGTGCTCGGTTGCAATGGCTACGAGGTCGTCGATCTCGGCGTCATGGTGCCGTGCGACAAAATTCTGCAAGCGGCGAAGGATCACGGCGCACAGGCCATCGGCCTTTCGGGCCTGATTACACCGTCGCTCGAAGAAATGAGCCACGTCGCCGCCGAAATGCGGCGGCAGGGCTTCGACGTGCCGCTACTGATCGGCGGCGCAACGACCAGCCGTGCGCACACCGCCATCAAGATCGCACCGAACTACGACAACACGGTCATCTACGTGCCTGACGCCTCGCGCGCCGTCGGCGTCGTCACCCGGCTTTTGTCCGAAGAACAGTCGGCAAGCTACCGGCAGGAAATCGCCGCAGAGCACGCCCGCATCCGGGACCAGCACGCCAACAAAAAGGCCGTGGCGCTCGTTTCGCTGGAGGCGGCGCGATCCAACGCCTTCCGCTGGAACGGCAACGCCTGCTATCGGCCGGCTGCGCCGAAAAACCCCGGCCTGCACACAGTGCGTGAAATCGACTTGGCTGAGCTGTCCTGCTACATCGACTGGGGACCATTCTTCCAGACCTGGGACCTGGCCGGCCGTTACCCGAAAATCCTCACCGATGCCACGGTCGGCGAAGCGGCCCGCGCCGTATTTGCCGACGGGCAAGCCATGCTGGAGAAGATCGTTGCCGAAAAGTGGCTGACCGCCAATGCCGTTTTCGGCCTTTATCCGGCCAACGCCATCGGCGACGATATCGAGATTTACGCCGACGAGACACGCTCGCAGGTACGCATGGTTTGGCACAACCTGCGTCAGCAGCATGAGCGGCCGGGCGGCAAACCGCACTATTGTCTCGCCGACTTCATCGCCGGCAAACAGGGCGGCATGGTCGACTGGATCGGCGCCTTCGCCGTCACCGCCGGCATCGGCATCGAGAAGAAGCTGGCCGAGTTCGAGGCTGCGCACGACGATTACGGTGCGATCATGCTCAAGGCGCTCGCCGACCGGCTGGCCGAAGCCGGCGCCGAATGGCTGCATGCGCAGGTGCGCCGCGACTACTGGGGCTACGCAGCAGCCGAAACGCTCGACAACGACGCACTGATCCGCGAGGAGTACCGGGGCGTCCGCCCGGCGCCCGGCTACCCGGCCTGCCCGGACCACACCGCCAAACGCGCCCTGTTTGCGCTGCTCGACGCACCCGGCAACGCCGACATGGGCCTTACCGAATCCTGCGCCATGACCCCGGCGGCATCCGTCTCGGGTTTCTATTTCGCCCACCCGCAGGCGCAGTATTTCGCCATCAGCAAAATCGGCCGTGACCAGTTGGAAGACTGGGCTGCGCGCGTGGGCATGAGCGTCGCCGAAGCCGAACGCTGGCTGGCGCCGATTCTGTAAACATGGCTTCGGGTAATCTTGGGCCGCCCCTTATCGAACGCAACGTCGATCTGGCACGGCTGAATACCCTGGCCTTGCCGGCCACCGCCACGCTCTATGCCCGCATCTTGGCGAACGAGCAACTCGCAGCATTGGCGAGTTGCCGCTTGCCCGGCAGCCCGCGCCGTTTCGTCCTGGGCGGCGGCAGCAACCTGGTACTCGACGGTGATTTCGATGGCCTCATCATGCACATGGCGATCCCTGGCCGGTCGCTGGCCGCGGAAGACGCAGAAGCCTGGTACGTGCGCGCCGGGGCGGGGGAGGGATGGCACGATTTTGTACAATGGACGCTGGCACAGGGCTGGCCGGGGCTGGAAAACCTATCGCTGATCCCTGGCACCGTCGGCGCCGCACCGGTTCAGAACATCGGTGCCTATGGGCTGGAGATGGCCGAGCGTTTCCACGCGCTGACAGCCATCGACATGCGGAATGGAGAACCGGTGTGTTTTAGTCGGGAGGCCTGCCGCTTTGGCTACCGCGGCAGCGTTTTCAAACAGGAAGGCTGGCATCTCGACGGCCGCTACGCCATCGTCGACGTCACCTTCCGGCTGCCGAAAAATTGGCGGCCGCTGACACGCTATGCCGAGCTTGCCGCCGAACTGGATGCCGTGAACGTTGGTTTGCCGAACGCTAGGCAAGTCGCCGACGCCGTCATCGCCATCCGCAGCCGCAAGCTTCCCGATCCGGCCGTCCTGCCCCATGCCGGCAGTTTTTTTCAGAATCCGGTTGTCGATTCCGCCGTCGCCGCGCATCTGCTGGCCGAATACCCCGATCTGCCGCGCTACCCGCAAACCGATGGGCGCGTCAAGCTTGCCGCCGGCTGGCTCATCGAGCGGGCCGGCTGGAAGGGCCGCGATCTGGGTCCGGCCGGTATGTACGAAAAACAGGCGCTGGTGCTGGTCAATCGCGGCAGAGCGAAAGGAAGCGATGTCGTCGCGCTGATGCGCTCGGTTCAGCGTAGCGTTCGGGAAAAATTCGCGCTGGAACTGTCGCCGGAACCGGTGTTCATCGGATCCGGAACTGCTGCCTGACACATTAAGGAGACCGTGTCGTGCCGCCCGGTGCGGTGGATTTTCTTCAGCCCTCGACCCGCTCAAAGCTGACCTGCCCGTACATTTCCGGACAATTCGTCGCTATCCAGTAGGCGGCGTCGGACTCGGCACGTTCCCAGCTCAGGGCGCGCAATGGAATCTCCTGCATCGTACCGTCGTGATTCGACCACAGCAGCGTATAGCTGCGCACTCCACCGCGTTCCTGAAAACGGATCTGCTTTTCCCAGTAGGGAGGCTCCCGCGTCAAGGTGGAAAAAAGCACATCCCGATGCAGGCGGTACAGCGGCCCTTTCCCGCGATGCTGGATGACGTATTCGGTACCCTCGTCGACTTCCTCCACCACCCGCCAGTCGGGGCATCCCTCGACGATCACGCTGATCACCGTATCCTGATCGTCGCTGACGATATCCGACTCGACGCTATGCGGTTCGACCGGTCCCTCGACAAGATCGTGCCACGGCAGGCCGCGTCTAGTCGGCGGGGGAAAGGGAAGCGGGCGCTTGCCTTCCCGGATCCGGGCAAACAGCGAGGACTTGAGAACATCCTCCTGGGTGATCATCGGAAACGCCGTGCGGGGCGGCGAGGGGAAGCTTCCACTCCCCATGTATCCCACATCCCACAGCGTTTTAAGCCATTCCGCCGCATCGAGCGCAACCTGGGCAAGCTCAAGATCGAACCCTTGGCGTTCCTTGCCGGACGCGTCCGTTTCATCGCTTTGGAGTTTCTCCAACAGTTCCGCTTCGTGCATCCGCGCCCGCATGCTTTCCTGGAAAAGCTGGCAGACCCACATGGCATCATCCGGCGGCAGATTGCCGATGCGATCGGCAAACGCCATCAACTCTTCCGCTTCAAGTGGAGCAATCCCTTCAGACATTGTGCACCCCGCTTAATTATCTTTGGGAATCCTAGCACAACTCCATTCCCGCCCGGCCCGGCCTGACCGAGAAGTTTTGTTTTGGCTCTGTCCCCTGCGATAATCATGACATGAATCAGCCTTCTCTCAAACGTTTTGTCTGGCTATCCATTTCCGCCGCCCTTGGCACCATCTTCCTGAAGGGCCTTGCCTGGTGGTTGACGGGCTCTGTGAGTCTGCTCTCCGATGCGCTCGAATCATTCGTCAACCTGGCGGGAGCCATGATGGCGCTGGCCATGTTGACGGTCGCCGAGCAGCCGGCCGACGAGCAGCATGCCTACGGCCACGGCAAGGCCGAGTATTTCTCAGGCGGTTTCGAGGGCTTGCTCATTCTCGGCGCAGCCATTGCCATCGCTTTCGCCGCTGTTCAGCGCCTGCTGAATCCACAGCCCCTGTCCGCCGTCGGCATCGGCCTCACCGTCTCGGCCATTGCCGCCGCCGTTAACTTCGCGACGGCGCGGGTCCTTCTGGCTGCGGGGAAAAAATACCGCTCCCTGACGTTGGAGGCGGATGCCCATCATCTGCTGACCGATGTCTGGACTTCCTTCGGCGTCATCGTCGGCATCATCGCCGTAGTCCTGACCGGCTGGCTATGGCTCGATCCGCTGGTTGCCCTGCTGGTCGCCGTAAACATCATATGGACCGGCTGGAAACTGGTATACCGCTCGACCTTCGGCCTGATGGATGGCGCACTCCCCCCGGAAGATCATGCCGAGGTTGTGGCAATCCTGTCGCGCTACCAAGGACAGGGCATTGATTACCACGCCCTGCGAACGCGTGAATCGGGTGCGCGGCGGTTTATCGAACTGCACCTTCTGGTTCCCGGCGCGTGGTCCATCCGCAAGGGCCACGATCTTGCCGAGCAGCTGGAAAGCGACATCCGCTCGGCGCTACCGCGCACGACGGTCATCACACACCTTGAGCCACTCGAAGATCCGGTTTCGCAGGACGATATTTCACTCGACCGATGACGTTCCCGAGGAAACTGGGACGCCCGCGCCGGCGAAAGCCCATCGGATGAATCAGCGCGATCCGCCGTAAGCCATCGCCCGCAGGCGGGAGACCCGCTCGCCGGTTTCCGGGTGGGTGCGGAACAGACCGGCAATGCCGCCGCCGGACAGCGGATTCATGATCATCATCTGCGCCGTTGCCGGATGTTCCTCCGCTACCGGCATCGGAATGCCGCGGGCGTAGTGTTCGATCTTGGTCAACGCATCGGCCAGCGCATTCGGATCGCCGCTGATTTCCGCGCCGCCCCGGTCGGCCTCGAATTCGCGCGCACGCGAAATGGCCATTTGAATCAGAGAGGCGGCCAATGGCGCCAGCAAAGCCAGAAGCAGGCCGGCGATCGGATTGGACGAACGTCCTTCGGAATCGCGCCCGCCGAAAAATAGCGCAAAATTGGCCAGTGCCGAAATTGCTCCCGCCATTGTCGCCGAGATGGTCGAAATCAGAATATCGCGATGCCGGACATGCGCCAGTTCATGCGCCATCACGCCACGGATTTCACGCGCCGAGAGCAGATTGAGGATACCGGTCGTCGCCGCGACGGCGGCATTTTCCGGATTGCGCCCGGTGGCGAAGGCGTTCGGTTGCGCCTCGTCGATCAGGTAAACGCGTGGCATCGGCAATCCGGCGCGCTGCGCCAGCTCACGGACCATTCCGTAAAATTGCGGGGCAGAGGCCTCGTCGACCTCCCGGGCGTTGTACATACGCAACACCATCTTGTCGGAAAACCAGTAGGCGAAGAAATTCATCGCGCCCCCGAAAATGAGCGCCATGATCATGCCATTGGTGCCTCCAAGATAGGAACCAATAGCGCCAAACAGGGCCACGATGGCCGCCATCAGGACAGTCGTCTTGAGCCAGTTTCCAAACATCGATCCAATCTCCTTCCAGTAGAAACAGAGGCCGGATTACAGCCTCCTCGATTGGTTAGATGTGGGGGAAAACGAAAAATTCAAGAAGGCAGGTCAAAAACGCTGCCGGCCGGAACAGGGGTGCCCGCCAGAAACTGCGCTGCGGCCAGGCGTTTTCCCCCGGCTTTCTGCAGTTCCGTCAGACGTAGCGCCCCCTCACCGCAAGCAACGACGATGCCTTGTTTATCCACAAGAATGACGCTGCCAGAGGGCGCCGACGCCGCTACCGGTTCGGCGCGCCAGACCTTGACGGTCATGCCGTTGACGCTCGCCGAGGCGCCCGGAAAGGGATTGAAGGCGCGAATCTGCCGATCCAGCTCCTCTGCTGGCCGTCGCCAGTCGAGCGCCCCCTCGTGCTTCTCGATCTTGGCAGCGTAGGTAACACCCTCCGCCGGTTGCGGTACGGCGGCAAACGGCAGCCGCGCCAGGGTCTCGACGATCAGGCGTGCGCCCAGATCCGCCAGCTTGTCGTGCAGGGTTTCCGCGGTCTCGTCGCGCATCATCGGCACGCGGCCGGTATGCAGCACCGGACCGGTATCCAGGCCGGCCTCCATCTGCATGATGCACACACCGCTTTCCGCATCACCCGCCAGAATGGCCCGCTGGATCGGCGCCGCACCGCGCCAGCGCGGCAACAGCGAAGCATGGATATTGATGCAGCCCAGACGCGGCATGTCGAGGACCGCCTGCGGCAGAATCAGGCCGTAAGCGGCAACGACCATCGCGTCGGCCTCGATGGCCTTTACCCGCTCCTGAGCCGCCACGTCCCTCAGAGACGCCGGCTGGAAAACCTCGATGCCTGCCGCCGCCGCGAGTTCTTTGACGGGAGAAGGGCGTAGCGCCATTCCCCTTCCAGCGGGCCTGTCGGGCTGAGTGAGCACTAACTCAACATGGTGCCCAGCCGCCAGGATGGCTTTCAGGGCGGCGGCGGCAAATTCCGGCGTTCCGGCAAAAATGAGCTTCATGCCGTGATTTTCGCCTGCTTTGCCAGCTTGGCCCTGATGCGCGTCTGCTTGAGCAGCGACAGGCGTTCCACAAACACGTGTCCGTCGAGATGATCGATCTCGTGTTGCAGACACACGGCCAGCAGGCCGTCCGCCTCGACGGTCCTCGTTTCGCCCGCCAGGTCAAGATAACGGACCACGACGCTTTCCGCCCGCTCGACCTTGTCGTAGATGCCGGGAACCGACAGGCAGCCTTCCTCGCACACCTGCACGCCTTCGCTTTCAAGGATCTCCGGGTTGATCAGAACCAGGAGCTGGTCATGCGTTTCGGAGATGTCTACCACGATGACCCGCTTGTGGACGTTGACCTGCGTCGCCGCCAAACCCACACCAGGAGCCTCGTACATGGTTTCCGCCATGTCCCGCGCCAGACGTTTTATGCTTTCGTCAACACCCCTTACCGGTTCGGCGACTTTGTTCAGGCGCGGGTCAGGAAAGCGGAGAATTGGCAACAAGGACATAAAAAAACTTGATTGAATAAGTAATTACGTGCAGAATTTAACGCAACATCTACAAAGACAGTGCAATATTCGTGCATTGTATGCGATGTCTGCGGCAGATGGCGAACCCAAGGTAAGACAAGCTGACAGACCGACGGTTCGCTACGTAGCTCCACTGCAGACATTCACATTGTGCTAATTGCGTGCCCGTATGAGGATACTATGATAGTTCGCATTATATCTGCGCTTGTTCTGGCCTTGGCAGCCACCTGCAGCTATGCCGCCGATAAAACCCTGACGCTCTCCGAATCGGCGCCCAGCCAGTATACCGTCGTTCGCGGCGATACTCTCTGGGACATCTCCGGCAAGTTTTTGAAGGAACCGTGGCGCTGGCCGGAAATCTGGCGCCTGAACAAGGACCAGATCAAGAACCCGCACCGTATTTACCCGGGCGACGTGATCTATCTCGAGCGCGATGCCAATGGCAATCCGTACCTGAGCCTGCGCAAGGGTTCGCAATCCGCGTCTCAGTCCGGACTGCAGCCGCAGATTTATTCCGAACAGCTGACTGAGGTCATTCCGCCGATCCCGCCGAATGTCATCGAGCCCTTCCTCTCCATGCCGCTGATCGTCGAGGAAGGCGAGATGGACGGCGTGGCCCGAATCATCGCAACGCAGGAAGGCCGCATGGTTATAGGCACCGGCGACACCGCCTATGTCACCAACGCCGATCCGGAGCAAAAGCAATGGAACGTCTACCGCAAGGGAAAACCACTTTATGACCCGGATGACAGCTCCCTGGTGCTAGGTTACGAAGCCTTCTTTCTAGGCACGGCGACCCAGACGAGGCCGGGAAACCCTGCCATATTCGAGATAACCACGATCAAGGAAGAGATCACCCGTGACGACCGGCTGCTTCCGATGCATCGCCAGAGCCTGGTGGACTACATCCCCCACCGGCCTGACGCGCAGATCGAAGGGAAGATCGTCTCCGTCTATGGCGGAGTGGGGACCGGCGGCAAGTTCTCCATCGTTTCCATCAACCGGGGCAGTACCGATGGCCTCGAAATCGGGCATGTACTGTCCATGGAGAGAAACCGGGTCGTCGTCCAGCGCGACGAACAGGATCGCAAGGAAGAATTCGTCATCCCAGCCTTGCAAACCGGGCTGGTATTCGTTTTCCGTGTATTCGACCGCATTTCCTATGCATTGGTCATGCAGGCTGACAGCCCGATCGAGATAGGCGACTTCATTAGAACGCCGTAACAAGGCGATGTCCGATGCCGAGTCCCTCGCGCACTGGCTGAGGCTGACCCTCGTCCCGGGAATTGGCGGCAGAACGCAGCGAAAGCTTCTCGTTGCGTTCGGTCTTCCGGAGACCGTATTTAGCGCAGGCTACGGCGCTCTGCGCACCGTGATCAGCGACAAGGCCGCCCGGCTGCTTCTCGATACGGACAATGCGGCAGACGTCGCGGCCGGCTGTGCCTGGGCTACCGGGGAGAATCAGCATATCGTTACGCTGGCGGACCCGGAATACCCACAGGCATTGCTTGAAATCCCCGATCCGCCAACGCTTTTATACGTCCGAGGCCGGATCGACCTCTTGAACCGTCCGGCCTTGGCCATCGTTGGCAGCCGCAATCCCACACCGCAAGGAATTCTCAATGCCGAAAGCTTCGCCGCGGCGCTCTGCGAGGCTGGTCTGGTGGTTGTCAGCGGGCTTGCCCTGGGCATCGATGCGGCCGCCCATCGCGGCGCCCTGGCGGCGCGGGGAGATACCGTCGCCTTCATTGGAACGGGTATCGACCGGACGTATCCTGCCCGCAATCATGAACTGGCGCACAAAATCGGCGCACAGGGAACCATTGTTTCGGAGTTTCCTCTCGGCACGCCGGTCGTCGCGGCGAATTTCCCACGCCGAAACCGCCTCATTTCCGGAATTTCGCGCGGCGTACTGGTCGTCGAAGCTGCCCTGGAAAGCGGTTCGCTGATTACCGCACGGCTGGCAGCGGAGCAGGGGCGCGACGTATTCGCCATTCCGGGTTCAATACACTCGCCCCAGGCGAAGGGGTGCCACAAACTGATCAAACAGGGCGCCAAGCTGGTCGAAGCCGCACAGGACATCCTTGATGAACTCGAATGGGTGGAAAAGCTGCCAGGATCTGCCAACGCCGGCAGCCAGACGGCCATGCCCGATCTTTCCACGGAAGATTCGACACTGCTGTCGCAGATGGGATTCGACCCATGCAGCCTGGATGATCTGGTTGTCCGGACAGGATTGGCCGCAGACCGGCTCTCCGCGCTCCTTCTGCGCCTGGAACTGGAAGGACTCGTGGCCACATTGCCTGGCAACCGCTATCAGCAGATTTCGCGCCTCTGATTTTTCCGTCTTCCGTCATGTCTACGGATTTCCATCCGGCTCTTTTGGCGTCATTCCATTTATAAATCGTTAGTGACACGAAGCCGAGCCGCAGACAGTGCTGTAGCACGGCAAGGCGAAGGCGACAAAGTCACTGATGATTTAGAAATGGAATAATTTCACCACGGTTGCCGGATGCCGCCTCATAAATGTTGCTTGCCAAGCGGCGCAGACTGCTCTTATCATGCATCGCGGTTCAACGTTCCTTAAAATACAAGCATCATATCTCCCTGTTATCGATTCCATGAGCAAGAAGCTGATCATTGCCGAAAAACCTTCCGTCGCCGCTGACATCGCGCGCGCTTTGGGTGGTTTCACGAAACACGACGACTACTTCGAAAGCGAAAACTACATCGTCTGCTCCGCCGTCGGCCATTTGCTTGAACTGGTCTGTCCCGAGGAATACGAAGTCAAGCGGGGAAAATGGTCCTTCACGCACCTGCCTGTCATCCCTCCGCACTTTGACCTGCAACCGATCGAAAAGACCGCGGCACGCCTGAAACTGGTTGCCCGCCTGATCAAACGCAAGGACGTCAGCGGCCTGATCAATGCCTGCGACGCGGGACGCGAGGGTGAACTGATTTTCAATTACATCGCGCAGCACGTAAAAACTACCAAGCCGATCGAGCGCCTGTGGCTACAGTCGATGACCCAGCAAGCCATCCGCGACGGATTCGCGCGGCTTCGCTCGGGCGCAGAAATGCGCGGGCTGGCGGATGCGGCAGTCTGCCGCTCCGAATCCGACTGGCTGGTCGGCATCAACGGCACGCGCGCCATGACCGCCTTCAATTCAAAAACCGGGGGATTTCACCTGACGACTGTCGGGCGCGTGCAAACGCCCACGCTGGCACTCATCGTCGATCG
>JAVBSG010000042.1:0-41857 GCA_031547245.1 Propionivibrio sp. | reverse complement strand
TTGCTGGCCGCCACTTGCGTGTCGGTGCATTCGTCGACGACATCATCGACTTCGCGGCAGAAAGCATAAAGCGCAGTAATCGCCCGCCGCCGGTTGGGCGGCAGGAACAGAAAACTGTAGTAAAAGCTCGAACCGCTCGATGCCGCTTTCTGTTGGCAGTATTCTTCGGGAGTCATGGACCAGTGTCGTGGTTTGGCTGAGGCGAATTCTTACATAAATAGGGCTCGGCCGGCCATACGTAGCCAATCGGGTGGTCCGAGAACAGGGCGATGCCTGAACACATCCCCGTCCGTTTGCCGTATTTTCTCAAGAATGCGCAGCCCGCCCTGTACCGTCATGCGTATTTCCCAACCCAGGCGGCCGGGCAACTCCTGGACGAGTCCGGCGCCTTCGAGCATGAGGCTGCGGGTCCGCTCGACCTGAAATGCGATCAGCTTGCGCCATTGCGGCGAGCAGCGCTGCGCCGCGATTTCCTCTTCGCCGATTCCAAAGCGGGCAAGATCGTCCTGCGGCAGGTAAACGCGGTTTTTTTCCCAATCGATGGCAATGTCCTGCCAGAAGTTGATCAGCTGCAGCGCCGAGCAGATGCAGTCCGAGCGGCGCAGATTCTCTTCCCCGGCCCGGTCGAAAAGATGCAGCAGCAAGCGGCCGACCGGATTCGCCGAGCGTCGGCAATAGTCCAGCAATTGCGGGTAATCCGTATAGCGTTTCTTGACGACATCCTGGGCGAAGGCGTCGAGCAGATCGCTGAAAAGCGGCAAGGGGAGCTTCCATTCGGCGATGACCTCGGCCAGCGCGGCAAATTCCGGCTGTTCAGGCGGCATGCCGTTGCCGATCCGATCGAGTTCGGCCTGGTAGCGGGCCAGCCCTTCCAAACGTTCCGCGTCGCAGGCCTCTCCTTCGTCGGCAATATCGTCCGCGCCCCGGGCGAAGCGGTAAATGGCTTCGATGGGACGGCGCAGGTGCTTGGGCAGCAGAAATGAGGCGACAGGGAAGTTTTCGTAATGGTCGACGGCCATACTCGCACGATGGGGTGATTTTTTCGCTGAAAAACTGCGTTGGCGACGGCTGACAGTATAGGATGTTCTCGGGTAAAATGGTCGATTAGCGCGAGAGTGGCGGAATTGGTAGACGCACTGGATTTAGGTTCCAGCGCCGCAAGGCGTGGGGGTTCGAGTCCCTTCTCTCGCACCAGTTGTTTAACCGTGACTTGAGCCGACCTGCGAATAAAAAAACAGTTCTTGGACGAATTTCAGAGACTTCAAGGAATTTTAATGGAAACAAATGCCACAACCCCCCAGGCTGATGCCGCTCCTCAGCCCAGCCCCCTTGAGCGCCGTGTTGATCTGGCGGTTGCCGTCGCCGATCTGGACAAGGGAATGGATCAACGTTTAAAGCGTCTGGGTAAAAATGTGAAGATGCCCGGGTTCCGTCCTGGGAAGGTGCCGGCCAACATCATTCAGCAGCAATATGGCTACGAGGCGCGGATGGAGGCGCTGAACGAGATTCTGGAAAAAAGCTTTGCCGATGCCGTCAGGGAAAACGAATACAGAGTGGCGGGAAGCCCGAAGATCGAGCCGAAGAAGACCGAAAATGAAGCTCAACTGGAGTTCGTCGCCGTTTTCGAAGTGTACCCGGAGGTCAAGGTTGCCGACCTGAAGGATGTCGAGATCGAACGGCCGGTTCTCGAAGTCGGCGCGGCCGAATTGGAAAGCACGCTGAACGTGCTGCGCAAGCAGCGTGTCAGTTATGAGCCGGTCGACCGCGCCGCTGCCAAAGAGGACCGCGTGACGATCGATTTCCTCGGCAAAAAGGACGGCGAACCGTTCCAGGGCGGCGAAGCCAAGGATTATCCCTTCGTGCTCGGCGAGGGCAGCATGCTGGCCGATTTCGAAAACGCCGTGCTCGGCATGAAGGCCGGCGAGTCGAAAACGTTCGAAATGACTTTCCCGGCGGATTATCATGCCAAGGATCTGGCCGGCCAGGCAGTCACCTTCGACATCTCCGTCAAGCAGGTCAGTGAAGCCGTCCTGCCCGAAATCGATGCCGAATTTGCCAAGGCGTTGGGAATTGCCAATGGCGACACGGAAAAGATGCGCGCGGAAATCGAAACCAACCTCAAGCGGGAAGTGAAGAGCCGCCTGAGAAATCGTGTCAAGAACCAGGTCATGGACGCGTTGCTCAAGGCGCATCCGATTGATATTCCGAATTCCCTGGTGGAAACGGAAATCGAGCAGTTGATGCAGAATGCGCGGCAGGACATGGAGCAGCGTAGCGGCAAGAAAATGAAGGATTTCCCGATGCAGCGCGAATGGTTTGTCGATCAGGCCAAACGCCGCGTCAACCTTGGCCTGGTTCTGTCGGAAATCGTCAGAAACAATCAGTTGCACGCCAAGCCCGAGCAGATCCGCTCGTTCGTCGAAGATGCCGCGCAGAGCTACGAACACCCGGAAGAAGTAGTTCGTTGGTATTATGCACAACCACAGCGCCTGGCGGAGATCGAAGGTGTCGTGATCGAAGACAACGTTGTCGAATGGGCATTGTCCAATGCCAAGGTGCTTGACAAGACGGTTGTTTTTGATGAATTGATGGAGCATCGCAGTCAAACCTGAAAGGAGACAGCTATGGGAAACCGAGACAAACCCAAGAAAGAAACCAAGAAACCGAAGAAAGACAAGAAATAATGAGTTTCGATACTAGGGGAATGGAAAACCGCTGGGAACCGCAGGCGCTCGGCATGGTGCCGATGGTGATCGAGCAGAGTGGCCGCGGGGAACGGGCGTACGATATCTATTCCCGCCTGCTCAAGGAGCGCGTCATCTTCCTGATCGGGCCGGTCAACGACGCGACGGCCAATCTGGTCGTCGCGCAGCTTCTTTTCCTGGAAGCCGAGAATCCCGACAAGGATATTCATTTTTATATCAACTCGCCGGGGGGCTCCGTCACGGCGGGACTGTCGATTTATGACACCATGCAGTTCGTCAAGCCCGACGTCTCAACGCTATGCCTAGGGCAGGCCTGTTCGATGGGCGCTTTCCTGCTGACGGCAGGGGCAAAGGGAAAACGTTTCGCCTTGCCGAATTCGCGTGTCATGATCCATCAGCCGATGGGGGGGTTCCAGGGGCAGGCATCCGACATTGCCATCCATGCCAAGGAAATCTTGTCGTTGCGCGCCAAGTTGAATGAAATCATGGCGCACCATACCGGCCAGCCTGTCGAGCGCATCGAGCGCGATACGGATCGGGACAATTTTCTGTCGGCTGAAGAGGCGGTGGAGTACGGGTTGATTGATAAGGTCTTGTCGAGCCGCGATGCGGCTTAGACGATGTTTCGGAACATAGCGTAAAGGAAGCCGGAATGGCGGATAAGAAGGGCAGTGGCGAAAAGCTGCTTTACTGTTCGTTTTGCGGGAAAAGCCAGCACGAAGTCAAAAAACTGATTGCCGGGCCGTCGGTGTTCATCTGTGATGAATGCATCGACCTGTGCAACGATATTGTGCGCGATGAGCTTTCCGAGGAAGCGGACAGCAAGGCGGCAAAAAGCGACCTGCCGACGCCCAAGGAGATTTCGACGCTGCTCGATCAGTACGTCATCGGACAGGAGCAGGCCAAGCGCATTCTGGCGGTAGCGGTGTACAACCACTACAAGCGCCTGCGGCTGCCTGCCAAGACCAATGACGATGTGGAACTGGCCAAGAGCAACATCCTGCTCATCGGCCCGACCGGATCGGGCAAGACCCTGCTCGCGCAGACGCTGGCGCGCATGCTCAACGTGCCGTTCGTGATGGCGGATGCGACGACCCTGACCGAGGCCGGCTATGTCGGTGAGGATGTCGAGAACATCATCCAGAAGCTGTTGCAGAAATGCGACTACGATATCGAGAAGGCGCAGCAGGGAATCGTCTACATCGATGAGATCGACAAGATTTCGCGCAAATCCGATAACCCCTCGATCACGCGGGATGTGTCGGGCGAAGGGGTGCAGCAGGCGCTGCTGAAACTGATCGAAGGAACGGTTGCCTCGGTGCCTCCGCAGGGCGGGCGCAAACATCCGAACCAGGACTTCGTGCAGGTCGATACGACCAATATCCTGTTCATCTGCGGCGGCGCTTTCGACGGTCTTGAAAAAGTCATCCGCGATCGCTCCGAACGAGGCGGCATGGGCTTTGGCGCCGAGGTGAAGAGCAAGGACGACAAAAAGGCCATTGGCGAAGTCTTGCGCACGGTTGAGCCGGAAGACCTGATCAAGTTCGGCTTGATTCCCGAACTGATCGGCCGCCTTCCCGTCATTGCCACGCTTGAGGAACTCGGTACGGAAGCTCTGGTGCAGATTCTCGTCGAGCCGAAAAACGCGCTGGTCAAGCAGTACCAGAAGCTGTTCTCGATGGAAGACGTCGAGCTTGAGATCCGGCCGGTGGCCATGACGGCAATTGCCAAGCGGGCCCTTGAACGCAAGACGGGCGCGCGAGGTCTGCGGTCGATTCTAGAGTCCGTGTTGCTCGATACCATGTACGAACTTCCCGGAATGAAGGATGTCAGAAAAGTCGTGATTGATGAGAACATGATCACGAGCGATGCCAAGCCCATACTGATCTACGCGGATCAGCCAAAAGTTTCCGGCTCCAACTAAGCTGAAAGTCAACGTGGGCCGCGACAGAGGCCCGCTTGAAATACATGCATATGCCCTCATCTGAGAGCTGATATCCATCTGACTGAAGAGCCAAGAAACAATGCCCTCGAATCTACTGCAATCTGATGAAACCGTAAAACTCCCATTGCTTCCATTGCGCGACGTGGTGGTTTTCCCGCACATGGTCATCCCCTTGTTCGTCGGGCGGCCCAAATCCATCAAAGCGCTCGAAGTGGCGATGGAGTCCGGCTCTGGCATCCTGCTGGTGGCGCAGAAGTCTGCGGTCAAGGATGAACCCGAGGCCGATGACCTCTACAGCATCGGCTGTATGGCCAATATCCTGCAAATGCTGAAATTGCCCGACGGTACGGTAAAAGTGCTGGTCGAGGGCGCGCGGCGCGCGCAGGTAATCTCGGTCGAAACCAATGACGGAATGTTCGTGGCGCAGGCCAATGCGGCGGCGGCTGAAGAAGGCGTAGACCATGAGATCGAGGCGTTGCGGCGGGCGGTTATCGGGCAGTTCGATCAATACGTCAAGCTCAACAAAAAGATTCCTCCTGAAATCCTGACCTCGATTACCGGAATCGAAGAGGCGGGACGCCTGGCCGATACCATCGTTGCACATCTGCCGCTCAAGCTCGAGCAGAAACAGGAAGTGCTGGAAATGTTCGATGTCCGCCAGCGTATCGAACGCCTGCTTTCGCAATTGGAAACCGAAATCGACATCCTGCAGGTCGAGAAGCGTATCCGCGGCCGCGTCAAGCGCCAGATGGAGAAGAGCCAGCGCGAGTACTACCTCAACGAGCAGGTGAAAGCCATCCAGAAGGAACTGGGCGAAGGCGAGGAAGGCTCGGATTTCGAGGAACTCGAAAAGAAGGCCAAGGATGCCGGCATGAGCAAGGAGGGCCTGGCCAAGGTGCAGTCCGAGCTCAAGAAACTCAAGCTGATGTCGCCGATGTCGGCGGAAGCGACGGTCGTGCGCAACTTCATCGAAACGCTGACCGGATTGCCCTGGCGCAAAAAGACGCGCATCAGCCGCGATCTGGCTGCCGCGGAAAAAATTCTCGACAAGGACCATTGGGGCCTGGAGAAGGTCAAGGAACGCATCATCGAATACCTGGCGGTGCAGCAGCGCGTCGATCGCCTCAAGGCGCCGATTCTTTGCCTGGTCGGACCTCCCGGCGTGGGCAAGACATCCCTCGGGCAATCGATCGCCACGGCGACCGGGCGCAAGTTCGTGCGCATGAGCCTGGGCGGCGTGCGCGACGAGGCCGAGATTCGCGGCCATCGCCGTACCTACATCGGTTCCATGCCCGGCAAGATTTTGCAGAACATGACCAAGATCGGTGTCAAGAACCCGCTCTTCCTGCTCGACGAAGTCGACAAGATGGGGCAGGATTTCCGCGGCGATCCAAGTTCAGCGCTGTTGGAAGTGCTTGATCCGGAACAAAATTCCACCTTCGTCGATCACTACGTCGAAGTTGAATACGACCTGTCGGAAGTGATGTTCGTGGCCACGGCCAACACGATGAACATTCCGGCGCCGTTGCTCGACAGAATGGAAGTGATCCGCCTCTCGGGCTACACCGAGGACGAGAAAGTCAACATCGCGCAGCGCTATCTGCTGCCCAAGCAGATGAAGGCGAACGGGCTCAAGAAAACCGAGCTGACCATGGCGGAAAGCGCCGTGCGCGACATCGTGCGCTACTACACCCGTGAAGCGGGCGTGCGTGGTCTGGAGCGCGAGATCTCCAAGATCTGCCGCAAGGTCGTCAAGACGCTGCTGCTCAAAAAAACCCAGAAACGGATTGCCGTATCTTCGCGCAATCTCGACAAGTTCCTCGGTGTGCGCCGTTACAGCTTCGGCGTGGCCGAACGCGAGAACCAGGTCGGCCAGGTTACCGGGCTGGCATGGACCGAGGTGGGCGGCGAACTGCTGACCATCGAATCCGTGGTACTGCCGGGCAAGGGAAAAACGATTACCACCGGCAAGCTCGGCGAGGTCATGCAGGAATCCGTGCAGGCGGCGCTTTCCGTTGTCCGGAAACGCTCGCGTTCGCTGGGAATCGCCGACGATTTCTACCAGAAGAACGATATCCACATTCACCTTCCCGAAGGCGCGATCCCCAAGGACGGGCCGTCCGCCGGCATTGGTTTGTGCACCGCGCTGGTTTCCGTGCTGACGGGTATTCCCGTGCGTTGCGATGTGGCGATGACCGGCGAAATCACGTTGCGCGGCGAAGTCCTGCCGATCGGCGGTCTGAAGGAGAAACTTCTGGCGGCGGTTCGCGGTGGCCTGGGGCGCGTGCTGATTCCCGAGGAGAACGTCCGCGATCTGGCGGAAATCCCGGAAAACATCAAGAGCAAACTGGAAATCATTCCCGTCAAGTGGATCGACAAAGTGCTCGAACTGGCGCTTGAGCGCATGCCGGAGCCTCTGCCCGAGGAGAGCGAAACGCCTGCGGTTGCCGGTGCTTCCGAAAACTCCGCGGCGCAGTCCATCGTTACGCACTGAGCCATATCGCGGCGTGCCGGATGTGTGGCATGCCGCGGCGGGTTCGTTTTTGCTTGACACAAGGATTTTTGCCTTGCTATAAGCTTCACTTGGGCAGGAAAAGTGCGCAGGGCGGCTGCCGATGGCAAGAAGGGCAAGGCGGTGGAGGTAAAGTCAGCGCGCGAATCTTTCCCAAAACGGTGACAAAACGCTTTCAGGGGGATTCTTCCATCAATTTCTGGAAACAGGGGGCAATGTGAACAAATCTGAGCTGATCGATCAAATTGCGGATTCTGCCGACATTTCCAAAGCGGCAGCCGGCCGTGCCTTGGATGCTACAGTCGAGGCGGTGAAGGCATCGCTGAAAAAGGGCGAGGAGGTGACTCTGGTCGGTTTTGGCACGTTCTATGTCGGCGAACGTGCGGCCAGAACGGGGCGTAATCCGAAGACCGGGGCCGCCATCAAGATCAAGGCAGCCAAGGTGCCGAAGTTCAGGGCTGGCAAAGGCCTGAAAGATGCGGTAGAATAGTCGGCTTTGCTGCTCCGCCTCTATTGGCGGCGGATTATTGCATCAGGGGCGCTTAGCTCAGTTGGTAGAGCGCTAGCCTTACAAGCTGGATGTCGGCGGTTCGAGCCCGTCAGCGCCCACCATAGAACATTCCGAGCAGTTCCGAAGAAGGCCGGGAAACCAAGCAGGTACAAGGTTTCTGGCCTTTTTTCTTGTCCGAAGCAGTCCGAAGCGTTCCATTGCAATCCGGCTATAACCGGGGGCATAATTAGGGGCATACCTCATGTGACTCGGACGAATGCCCCCAAATGCCCCTGACCGACGTAGCAATTCGGAGCGCTAAGCCCAGCGCGAAGCCTGTCCGGCTTTTCGACGCCGGCGGGCTTTACCTGGAAATTTCTCCTGCAGGGGGCAAATTATGGCGCTTGAAGTATCGCTTTGGGGGCAAGGAAAAACGCCTAGCCTTGGGGACATATCCGCAAGTCACGCTCGCGGAGGCCAGAGAGAAACGCGACCAGGCGCGCAGGCTGCTGGCTGGCGGTATTGATCCATCTGAGGAAAAAAAGGCCGAGAAGCGGGCACGGCAGGGCAACACGTTCGAGGCACTTGCCTATGAATGGATGGCCGTCCGTGGTAAGGAATGGACAGAGTCCTATGCCAGCAAGACGCAAACCGCTTTAAGCCGCCATGCTTTTCCTGCCATCGGTGGAAGACCGATCAGTGAAATCCAGCCTCCCGACCTGCTGGCCATGCTGCGAGTGATCGAAAGCCGGGGAACAGTGGATATGGCCCATCGCATCCAGCAGCACTGCGGGGGCATCTTTCGCTATGCGGTATCAACAGGTCGCGCCACACAAGATCCTACGACCAGCCTGCGCGGAGCGCTTTCGACCGTCAAACAAGAGCACTATGCGGCGCTTACCGATCCTTCTGAGTTTGCTCAACTGCTGCGCGATATCGATGACTATCGAGGCGAAGCTGTCACCAAGGCCGCCATGCAGTTTCTGGCCCTGACATTCCAGCGAACGAAGGAGGTCCGTTTTGCCGAATGGTCGCATTTCGATTTCAATGATGCGCTTTGGCGCATCCCCGCAGAAGTCATGAAAATGCGGGAGGCGCATCTTGTCCCACTATCTAGCCGAACCGTGGAAATCCTTGAGCGTTTGCGGCCGCTGACTGGGGCAGGGAGACTGGTGTTTCCTTCGGCTATCAGCAACGAACGGCCTATCAGCGAGAATACTGTGACCTATGCGCTGGCCCGCATGGGGTACAAAGGGCGGATGACCGGTCATGGATTTCGCTCGGTTGCATCCACGTTGTTGAACGAGCAGGGTTATCGGCATGACGTGATCGAGCGGCAGTTGGCACACGCGGAACGTGATTCAGTGCGCGCCGCCTACAACCGTGCTGAGTATCTGCCCGAGCGACGGAAGATGATGCAAGACTGGGCGGATTACCTTGACAAATTGAAAGCCGGCGCCGAAATCATTCCACTATATGGATCGTGATCTTAAATGAACAGATCGATAGAGGATGAGATAACCAAGCTGCTTGAGGAAGGATTTCCAGAGCCTCCCGAGAAGGATTTGCATATCGATGAATCTGGACCGAACGAGAAAAGCTACCAAGCAGCGATGGCCGCTATCGCGCATCTTGCCGTTAACGTAAATGACAAACAGCACAGAGAGACGATGTTGTATTTGGTGGAATCACGTTTGTTATCGGGAGGCAGCTTGGCAATTGCTGAGCGGGCGTGGCTGCTCTATGTCCTATCCAAGCTTGACGATATGCCGCACGAATCAAAAGGGCATCCGATCCAAGGAAACGCGCGAATTGAGTTGATGCTGTCGCTTATTGGTTTTTTGCTAAAAGACGAAATTGAATCCCCAAAAAGTAAGGTTACTCATCGTCTTGAACGCGCTTCTCAAGCCTTGGCAAAAAGCTATGAGGCACTCAGGGCTGTCTATTATTCGAATGGATTTAAGCAACTGAGGCAAAACCTTGCCGACCGTGGAAATATCCCGCGGGTGTTGAATAGAATGAAAGAGTAGTTTTTGCCGTTTAGGCTTCCGACATGTTCCGGGCTGTTCCGGAGCGTTATTAAGGAAGCCGAACATGGCCGAACCGTTCCATACTAATCCGACCATCCTACGTCGGAATCAAGTTGAAGTCCGTACCGGTCTTCCCCGTTCCACCATTTATGACCGTATCAAGGCGGGGACTTTCCCGAAGCCTATACGCCTCGGCGCTCAGTCGGTTGGTTGGTTGGAGGCGGACATCAATGAATGGATTTCCTTGCGCATAGCTGAGTCAACCGGCGTGCGAGGCGGACATGAGCAGTAGCCATTTCAATCTCACCGCCGCTTTGGCCGAAGTTGCCGAAGTGATTTATGGCTGCCACCTCGATGTTCTTTGTGATCGCGGGCAAGGTGTTCTCGTACAGCACATCGCTGACCGGTATCAAGTGCTTCTGGCAGCAATGATCCAGGCGGATGCGCAGCGTCAGGTTGCTCGCGCGCTTGAGGCGTTGGCGAACCGACTGGACGGGGATTGCACTTGGAGGCCGCACGCATGATGACGAACGCAAACCTGCGTAGTGCGGCGCTGCAGGCCTGTTGTCTGGCGGGAATCTCTTCGCGTGAAACGAACGGCGTGACATTCGATCCGCGTGGCTTGCCCGTTGAGCTGCAAAAACCCGCCATGGCGCTGATGTATGCCGCGCTGTCGCATGTTCTGGCTTCCGCGTTTGGCACCAACCCATGCCTCTTGCGCTGGGCCGGCCATACTTGGTGCCTGACATTATGGTCAGAGGGGAGGGTTCATATTTCTCCCGCCGCTGGCGGGGTTGGTCTGCTGGCATGCCACTGCCTTTGCGTGAGGAGCAATCCATGTTCCTCTTGACCTGTCAGCCCCTCTGGCCCGATACTGCGGGTTCTCTCAAAGTCACAGGCCGGAACCGGACGGCCTTAATGCAGCCTTCCGGTTTTTGTTTTGCCCCGTCAGAATTCTTGATGGATTGCCGTGCACTGGCAATCCGTCTACGATTTTCGGGGTTGCGGGATACTGTAAAGCCCCGGCCGCTCCCTGTGACGCGGAGAGACAACCCCGACCCATTTTCGGTCGGTTCTCTAAATCTCAAAGTCACAGGAGGCAATATGCCTAAAGCATCAACAGCCGCGCCAGCGGCCACGCCCACATCTACAACACCGTTATCCGCAGTAAATCCCTTGATTAGTGACCGCGGCGACATAACCGCCGTCAGCGCGGCGCTACAGTTCATCGCGAAGGCATTTGCACAAGTCAATACGGACGATGCGATGGACTTGAGCTATGACGAGGGTTGGGGCCTTTCCTGCCTTTTGCGGACCTGTGCGGTAGCGCTGGATACAATGAACCGGCCGGATTACAGGGAAGGGGGTGCTGAATGAAAACCTCCAATACGACCAACCTCAATGAGGTTTTGACGGCTTCCAGGACACTTTTCAATTCCGGTCTGTTTGTCGTACGCGCAGGCGCTACTGCCAATGATGCGCTGCAGGAAGCGTCTGTTTTGCTGGCTGCCGCGCGGGATGTCGCCGTGTCGCTAACACAGCATCACGACGATCGGGCATATGCCGTTTACTGCTTGTTGGATATGGCAAAAGCGTTGATCGACGCCACTGTTAAAGGCGCAATGGAACATCAGCAAGATCCACTGGCTGGTACGCGGAAAGGTGGTGTCGAATGAGCAATACAAAAACCGTCCAGCTGGAAAAAAGAATACGCCATTTCGAATCCAGAACGGGGAGGGCATTGGGGCTGGCGAATGCGCTGTCTTACGTTACCGAAGTCGCCGGGAATGATTGCGGTGATATCGTGAAATCGGATTACTGGTTACAGGTGATCGAAGCGTTGTCGATGCAAATGGCGCTGATCCTTGAAGGGAAAACCGACGCTCCGGAGCCTGGGGAACGTGATGACCATGGCCAGTAATGGATTGGCGCTTCAGGCCAATATTTACGATCGTTTCATGTGCGCTATATCCACGGCCAGCCTGACGCCGCATGATCCGCACTTTGGGATAGTTGCCGACGGCCAGATACATCGGTTCCGCGTCGACGGCGACAAGGCGGGAAGCTTGAACGGTTGGTATGTCTTGCATCTGGACGGGAAGCCCTTCGGGGCTTTCGGTTCCTGGAAAACCGGCCAGTCAATTTCCTGGTCGGCGGAAAAGCCAGAAACCATGACTGCCGCCGAACGAGCTGCGCAGGCTGCGCGCATGGCCAGGGTTATTGCGCAGCGTGACAGTTTGCGCCAAGAGGTAGAGTTGGAGGCCGAGAAACGCGCCCAGCAGCTCTGGGATCGTTCTCGGCCGGCGACGGACGATCACCCTTACCTGAGAAAGAAAGCGGTTCATGCCTATGGAATTCGCCAGCTTGGAGAAAATCTGATAATCCCCTTGCGTGATAGCACCGGGCGGCTGCGTAGCCTGCAATTCATTACGCCAGGTGGGGAGAAGCGCTTTCTCACGGGCGGGCGAAAATCCGGTTGTTACTATTCCATCGGCAAGCCGTCGGGTCGGTTGTGCGTTGCCGAGGGCTATAGCACTGCCGCGAGTATCTATCAAGCTACAGGCTACGCCACGGCCGTGGCGTTCGACTGTGGCAACCTGCGCCGCGTGGCGCAAAGCCTGCGAGGCAAATTCCCCAGGCTTCAGTTGATTCTTTGCGGTGATGACGATTGGGCGACACCCGGCAATCCCGGCCGGCGTTACGCCGAGGAGGCGGCGCGCGCTGTTGGCGGCTATCTCGCCTTGCCGCTCTTTTCCAGGAGGGGCGCATGACGTCGCGGACCGACTTTAACGATCTGGCCACTGCCGAAGGCCTGGAAGCCGTGCAGGCGTCTGTACGCGCTGCCAAGCCTGTCAGACCTGCTGTATCGGTAGTGGATACCTGGGGTGATCCGATCCTGCCCGGCGCAAGGCAAACACCGGAGATCGAGGCGGGCATTCTGCCGGGTATTTTCGCCGAACATGCCGGCGCGGTAGCGGCTAGCACGCAGACGCCGCCGGCGCTCGCCACGATGTTTACCTTATCCACCTTGGCGACGATTCTGCAAGGGCGCTACGAGGTGTCACCCCGCGGCGGCGATTACCGCGAACCGTTGCCCATTTGGACGTGTAGCTGCTATCCCGTGGGCGGCAGAAAAACCGCTGTCTTTAGTGCCTGCGTGGCGCCTTTACAGCGCTGGGAGAAACTGGCCGGCGACCGTGCCCGGCCGGAGATCGCCCGGCGCTTTGCAGCCCGCGAAGTTGCCATGAAACGGATTGAGCGGCTCAAGCAGGACGCCGCCCGTGAGGACGATGCCGAGAGGCGAGCGTCGATCCAGGACGAAATCCGGCGCGAGCGCGAGGAAATGCCCGATGAGCTGAAATCGCCGCGTATCTTCACCACGAACGCGACGCCGGAGCGGACCGAGGGGATGCTGGCCGAGCAGGATGGGAAGCTGGGTATTCTGAGTGACGAATCGGACACCTTCCTGAACCTGTCCGGCGGATTGCGCGGCGGCGTGGCATCGCTGGATTGCGTTCTGAAAGGGCACGCCGGATCGGCAATCCGTGTAGACCGCCAGGGGCGCGAGGCGCATTTGGATAGGCCGACACTGAGCATGGGGTTGATCGTGCAACCGGAGAGCTTTGCCGAACTCGCTGCCGGGCGGCGCTTGCGGACAACCGGCGTGTTGGCCAGGTATTTGTACAGCGTTCCGAAGTCCAATATCGGCCAGCGAAACGTACGCGATTACGTTCCCGTGCCTAAAGCCGTTTCCGAGGGATACCACCAGGCCGTCATGAGCCTGTTGGAGGGCTACGAGGAGCGCGGCCGCGATCCGCGCGTGCTGACCTTCACCGCCGAGGCCTTGGAGCCGTGGCTGGCGTTTGCCGAAAACGTGGAGCGGCACCAGGGCGAGGGTGGCCGCTTTGAAGCGATCAGCGACTGGACTTCCAAGCTGCCGGGGCATGCGGCGCGCGTGGCGGCGTTATTCCAGCTCGCGGAAACCGGGCTGGAAGCAACCGCCGTTGAACTTTCATCTGTCGAGCGGGCGCTGACGTTGTGTCGGCTGCTGACCGTCCATGCCGAGGCCGCTTTCGCCATGCTGGGGGCGGACGATACCGACGCGGACGCCCTGGCTGTGCTGCGCTGGATCCGGGCCGGTGAACGGCGAGAATTTACACGGCGTGATGCTCAGCGGGCCATGCATGCACGGTTCACCAGGGTGGAACGTTTGGAGCGGGCGCTGGCGGTGCTGCGCGACCACTACATCATCAGCGGCGAGAAGAAATCAGCCACCGGCGGACGGGCTTCGGCCTTCTACCTCGTCAATCCCCGGCTTTTCACCATGAAGGTGGCCGCATGAGTTTTGTCACCAAAAGCCATTTGTCAGTAGACACAATTTTTAAGTTTTTTCTTTTCTTTCAAAGAGATACTTTCTTCCCCAGTGACAATGACAGAAGTGACAAAAGGTTTCAAAGCCTTGACAGGCAAGGCTTACGGCGGAGTGACAAAAGAAAACGTCAAGTGACAAAAGGGGTGTTGCCTCAGAAAAGGGGCTTTTGTCACCGGGCGTTTTCTCGGGTTGCTCCGCTGTATCCAAGCAATAGCAAGGCATGCAGACTTTTGTCACTTCTGTCATGTCACAAAAGGGGAAGGGGCCGGGGGGCACCAAAATCTCGAGCCCTACCCCCGTCCGGGACCGGACGCATAGACATATTTTTTTATGCGGGAGTATTGGGGGAGGGGGGTACCCCTGCAGGTGAGAATTTAATTGACAAGTTATGTTAATGGGATATGATAAAGTCATTATCTTTGTATCTGAAAAGATACGCTGTATGGAACAAGGTTTTTCCGCTGATTCGCCACAAGCCAGGACGCCGGCGCTTAGCGGAGCGCGCCTTTCGTCAGTTTGGATTTTCCAAACGTCGGGCTATCTGGTTGGCGAGTCGGTTTTGTTGAGCACTCAAATGGGGATTTTCACGGAGAGAGTCTGTGCCAATCTCAAGGGGTCTTGCCCCGGCGTGTCATGGCGCTGCCGGAGAGAGTCTGGCAATGCACAGCACGAACAGCGCGAAAACGTGAAGCGGAATCTGAGAGAGTCAGAAGAACCCGTCGAGCGCCGTATGCGTTTTCTCCCTATTTGAAAGGATTATCATGAAACTGCAAACCAAAGACTACGAAGTATTTCTGGCGAAACTGACCGAGCAAGGCAACTACGAAAAGCGTTCCGAGCCTACATTGGATGGCATTGCTGGTGTTCTTAATAAGATCACGGAAGCGGTTACGCAGAACAAGGAGCGGCAAGAGGAAACTATCCGAGAACTCCGCGGCCAGGTTGATCGCTTGGAAACCAAACTGGCGCGCCCTGGGGCATTTACTTCCGTGGGAGGTCAGCCAGAGCAGCGCCTGGTGCTCAAGACAGCCGCGGGAGTGGAGCTGCCTTGCCTGACGCGCGAGCAAAAGCTTGCCGACTTCCATCGGTCGGCACCGTCCGATGAATTCTCACTGGGTGACTATGCACGTGCTGCGGTACTGGGAGCGCCTGCGGCCAAGGCTCAAAGCGGTCCGGCATTCGTGCCGATGGGTTTGACGAGCGTATTGATAGACAAAGTTCGCGCACAAACGGTGATTTCGCAAGCCGGGGCACGGACGATTGTTATTGACGGGCCAGCCAGCATGGCACGTCTGACGCAAGATCCAACAGTGTTCCAGCACGACGAAGGTGCAGGTGACGTGAATGAGTCCGACCTCTTGGCCGTTCCTGTGACACTCAACCCCCGAACGCTGGCGGCGCTTGTCCCGTTGACGCAAGAATTGGTTAGCGATTCACCCAATCTGGATGCTGCACTGCAAACTGCCATTGCCGGCGCCTTTGCGGCGAAACTGGATGCGCTGTGTTTGGCTACCCTACTGGCGGATACCGCTATCCCGAAGTCTGGCGTGGCGCAGGACCCAGCCAGTTGGCAAAAGACCCTGGAAGCCGTCGGGACGGCGTTGGGGCTGAACCAAGCTCTACCGCCCGCGCATATCTCGGCACCGGCCGACTTTATTGCCCGAGCTGGCCAATTGGCTTCGGACGCTGGGACTTGGCTGGGCAAACCGCCCGCCTTGAGTGCTATGCGCGAGCTGTTCACTACGACACTCAATGCCGGAACCGCTTTTTTCGGTGATTTCGAGAACGGCTTCGGTACAGCGCTGCGCCAGGAACTGCGTATTGAGGTTGTGCGATTCGCCAAGCCTGAAAGCGTGACACATCTCTTGATAGCGCATATGCGGGCCGATGGCATCGTCCTTCAACCGGCCAGGTTGTTCAAGCAGTTGAAGAGCGTCTAATGAGTTGGGCCGGCGGGGGCAACCCTCGCCGGTTTTGGAACACAGATGAAATCAATAACTTAAGCGCTATGCTACTGGGGGCATATTTGGGGGCATGGTAAAAATATATGAAAAAATTTGTTGTTAAAAACAAATGAATATATCTTCTGTTCGAGCCCGTCAGCGCGAGCAGTTCCGAAGAAGGCCAGAAAACCGCGTAATAGAAGGTTTCTGGCCTTTTTGTTTGGGATGCACCGCATAGTGGGTTGACAGACGAAAGGGCTGCCCTCGCGAAGCGGTGATGAGTGCTGCGTTCAGGTCGTCCAACAAAGCCCGTAGCGGAAAGAAAAAGCGGGGTCAATCGCAATTCCGATGCTTGGCGGGATTCTCGGAATCCCGGAAGAGGGTTGTGTCCTTGTCATTCCCGGTGACTGACCCACCGTTCATCGGCGCCAGGCCGTCTGCATGAAATGCCAAAAATCATACATACCTAAGACATTGTATGCGTTGCTTGTCGATGTTGAGCAGAAACGATGTCGGAATGATTTGTGTAGCATGTTTTCCACGGGGGATTTGTTTTACCTCCACATTTTCCATGCTTTCTGGCACAAGAGATTTTCGGTGGCCTTGCTCGGCTTTATATGACGCAGCCGGAAGCAATTCGTTTAAATCCAGGATTGTGAAACTAGTTTAGTGTTGCGTTCTTGATTGCACCTAGAAAATGCCTTTAAAGCCGCTCTGCTACTGGGTTTTATATGTACATATTTGCGTGCAACACTACACTAGGTCCCTCTCGCTGGGTATCCATATGTGGTGGTTCCCGGAACAGCGTATGGCTCCATTTTGCATAATGGCTTTCCTGATGCTAGCGGTTTTGTGCGGCTGAACGTGTTTGCCCGGAAAACTGCTGCTCCTATTCGGAAAGCATCGCCTTCGTCCTATGTCGAACGTTTTTGCATACTCGATAGCAATTACGTTATGTGCATGTCAATGATTCTTAAAGCATAACTGATGTTCTGTCCAGGCTGTTTGGCTTAACCGGCCAGGGTGCATGACATATGCGAGTATCGAGCATGGCGTGGCATGGGCTACTCACTCGAATTTCCTTTTTCCCGCTCCGCCACCGCACGGGTTCCATCGAGCGGAACTCGAAATATCGGGTTGTTCGTTCAAATGAGACGAACGCCCAAATGGCCGGTCTTTGAGCCGATATTTCGACTCCTGCGAGCGCTGTCACTCTCACTCGGCACTTGACGAAAAACCCCGACATGGCTTACTTTTACTCTACTGACCGCCGTTTGTTGCGGCGGCTTTAAACTTCGGTGGAAATATCACTTAAAAGAACCCCGATTCTCTGTCCAACTGCGAGGGACAACTCTCTCCTCAGCCGTCTTGGTATGCAGAAAAATGGTTTTATTATGGGTTTTTCAACTGTTGCAGCCAAGCTTGGCGGCCATTGAAATGATGGCTGCATGGAGTAACGATTTGTTTTGATGAGGTTGGAATTTACGCAGAGACACCCAGCTTTGTAGAATTTCTTGCTGTGCAAACGCACTGCCTTTGAAAACAGGCTTTGCCGGGTTGCTTTTTGCATAGGTTCCGGAAGTGTTGGTATTGTATTTTGGTTTTTTGTGGTTTTTTTCAAACAACACGCGTGCATTGGGGGAGCTAGCATTATGATGAAACGATTTTTCACAACAGTATCTCGAGCAGTGCTGATTGGCGCCTTGGCTATTGGTGGCAATTTTGCCGCAGCTCAGGCGGGCAAGACCGACATTACCGTCGTCCAGGCCTTGGACATGATCAGTTTTGACCCCATTGCCACTTCCGATCTGAACAACCAGTACGTTCTGTACAACATCTACAGCCGTTTATTTACCTTCCCCAAGGACAGGCTCGCGGGGGATGTCAAAGAGCTGTGCAAGGAGTTCAAGCGGGTCAGCGATACCGAGTGGCACTTCACGATCTGGGAAAACGTGAAGAACCATGATGGCTCCACGCTGACGGCCGACGATGTCGTGTTTTCGCTGAACCGCGCCAAGGGCGGAGCAGCCATCGGCGCTTTGTTCAAGCCGGTCAAGGACATCACCAAGGTCGATAATCAAACCATCTCCATCACGACGGACGGTCCTTATCCCGGTCTGGCTTCGGCCTTGACGCACGCGGCGACTAGCATTGTTCCGAAGAGCTATGCCGAGAAAGCAGAAAAATCCAAGGACTGGTCAAAGCCTATTGGCAGCGGACGTTATAAATTCGTCAACCGCGTGATTGGCGACTCGGTCAAGTTTGAACGCTTTGATGGCTACTTCAACAAGGACGAGTTGGCGCAGAACAAAACGCTGACGATCAAGGTTATTCCTGAAGGCACCAACAGGACCATCGCCATCGAAACCGGCGCTGCGGATCTCAACGCCGAATTCGTGCCCACCGACTATGATCGAGTCATAAAGAACTCGAAGCTGAAGCTCTGGGAGCAGCCGTCGGCGCTGGTTTGGCACTTGGGTATGGACAATACCAATCCCAACTTCAAAAATAGGCTGGTTCGCCAGGCCGTTGCTTTTGCGATCGACCGTGAGGCCGTCATGAAAGTCGGTCACGATGGCAAGGGGGTGGTTCTCTATAACAGCGCTACCTTTGCACATGCTCCGACCGTACTGGGCGCCATCCAGAATCCGCTCAACAAGTATTCCTTTAATGTGGAAAAAGCCCAGGCCTTGATGAAGGAAGCCAACAACCCCGGCTTCACCACGCAGGTCATCGTCTTCCGCGATGAGGCAGAGCGCATGGCGACGGTGGTGCAGGCCTATCTGGCGGCGATCAACATCAACGTCGAGATTGTCCGCATCGAGAACTCGGTCTTCCCTTCCTACATCGCCTCGCATAAAGCGCCGATGTTCATCACCAGCTGGGGCTGCTACTGGGATCCGGACATGTTCCTGGCCCGCCGTTTCAGCAAGGATGGTATCGGTGGCGTCAATCGCGTTTGGTACAACAGCCCCAAACTTGATGAGATGATCGTCGAAGGCCGCACGACGTTTGACGAAGCCAAGCGTATCGCCGTTTATAAGCAGGCTCAGGAATTCCTGGCAGAGGAATCGCCCGAAGTCGACCTGTATGTAACCAAGGTCTATGCGCTGAGCAATGACAAGTTAAAGGGCGTGGAAATGACCGTTGAAAAACCCTTCAACTACTATAAGCTCCACTATTAAGAGGTATTGTCCGGCGTAAAAGCCGGTCAGTACTCCAGAAGATCTTCCCGCAGAGTTCAGAAAAAAACTGATCCGGAACTCTGCGGGAATTGAAGGGTAAGCTCCTGATTCAAAGGAGGGGAAAATAGCATGTATCGATATATCATCAGGCGTTTGTTCGCCCTGATTCCTGTAGTTCTCATATTGGTCTTCGTGGTTTTCGCGATATTGTCGATGACTCCCGGCGATGCCACGACCATCATTCTCGGCAACGAATATACCGAAGAACTGGGTGCGAAGCTGAGAACCGAACTCGGTCTTGATCAGCCGATCATCGTACAATACGCCAAATATGTCATGATGCTGATGCAAGGCGACTTTGGGACGTCGTATGTGACGGGCGGTCCGGTTATCGACCAGCTAAGCGTGCGTTTTGTCAATACGGCGCTGATTGTGGCTTCCGCCATGGTCCTCTGCGTGTCCCTGGGGATTCCTATCGGGATCCTCTCCGCAACCAAGCCCGATTCCTTTTTCTCGAAATGCGCCATGGTCTTCGGCCTCATGGGCGTTTCCATGCCGATTTTCTGGCTGGGCCTGTTGCTTATCCTTCTCTTTTCGGTTCAGCTTGGCTGGCTGCCTTCCAGTGGAATGGACAACGGCATATTCAGCCTGATATTGCCGGCGATCACGGTAGGGTTCAACTACATGGCGAACATCATGAGGACGACGCGCTCGTCCATGCTGGAAGCCATTCGCCAGGACTATATCCGGACAGCGCGCGCCAAAGGCGTCAGCGAGCATAACGTGATCTATGACCATGCGCTTGGCAACGCGCTCATGCCCACCATCACCGTTATCGGCTTGAACGTGGGCTCGCTGCTTGGCGGTGTCGTGCTTACCGAAACCGTGTTCTCCATACCGGGAACAGGTCGTTTGCTGGTGGAAGCCATCAACCAGCGGGATACTCCCTCCGTTTTGGGAACCTTGGTCGTCATGGCGCTTTGTGTGGCGATTTCGAATCTTATCGTCGATCTGATTTACGCCTATATCGACCCGAGAATCCGTGCTCAGTACAGCGCTAAAGCGAGGAAACACTGATGGAATCAACAGCCACCACCCGGTTGTTCACAACCAAAAAAGAGTTCTACAAACAGTTCAAGAAGAAAAGCAACTTCCAAGAACTGTCGGTCCGTTTCATGAAAAACGGAACGGCTGTCGCGGGGCTGGTCATCTTCGCCATTATCGTGCTGGTTGCCGTCTTTGCCCCCTTGATCGCCGATTACAATACGGTCGTCATCAAGGTGAATATTGCCGAGCGTCTTCAGTCGCCGAGTTGGGCGCACTGGTTTGGCACGGACGAATTAGGCAGGGACATTCTGGCGCGTATCGTCCATGGCGCTCGACTCTCGCTCTCCATCGGGATTTCTTCCGTTCTGGTTTCGCTTCTTGTCGGCGGGGCCTTTGGCGCCATTGCCGGTTATTACAGCGGCAAACTCGATAGCTTCATCATGCGGGCCATGGACGTTTTTCTTTGCCTGCCCGATGTGCTGCTGGCGCTCGCCATTGTCGCCGCGTTTGGAAAAACGCTGACCAATCTCGTGATTGCCATCGGCCTTTCATTCGCTCCCAAGTTCGCGCGGGTCGTGCGTTCCGCGGTGATGGGGGTGCGCGACAATGAATACGTGGAAGCGGCGCGATCCATTGGCGCGCGCGACATGTGGATCATCAGGCACCATATCCTGATCAACTGCATGGGGCCGATCATCGTTCAAGTGACTCTCTATGTCGCAAGCGCCATCCTGACGATCTCCGCCCTGAGCTTCCTTGGGCTTGGCATCCAGGCTCCGGCGCCAGAATGGGGCAACATGCTCGCTTCCGGCCGCACGTTCATGCGCGACAGCCCTCACATCGTCATGGCTCCGGGCTTGGCCATATTCTTTACGATTCTTGCCCTCAATCTTTTGGGCGATGGGTTGCGGGATACCCTGGATCCCAGACTGAAGCAATAGCGTGAGGGTTAGCATGGAAAATAAATCAGAAAACACACTGGAAATAAAAAATCTCACGGTTCAGTATGTCACCGGAGATGAAGTGGTTCATGCCGTCACCGATGTCAACATCACGATCCCCACGGGCAAGACTTTCGGCCTTGTTGGAGAAACGGGCGCAGGGAAAACGACGACAGCGCTTTCCATCCTCAATTTGGTTCCTGAACCTCAAGGGCGAATTGTTTCGGGCGAGATTCTTCTCGAAGGGAAAAATGTTCTGAAAATGTCTGCCAAAGAACTGCGCGATATGCGCGGCGACCAGGCGGCCATGGTTTTCCAGGATCCAATGACCTCGCTCAACCCCATCAAAACGGTTGGCGAACAAATTGCCGAGGGCATCAAAATTCACCGCAAGGTGAGCGAAAAAGAGTCCATGGACCAGGCGGAAAAGATGCTGGAACTTGTCGGCATTCCGGGCGCGCGGGCGATCGCTTATCCGCACCAGTTTTCCGGTGGCATGAAACAGCGCGTCGTCATCGCCATTGCCCTGGCCTGCAATCCCAGTCTGTTGATTGCCGACGAGCCCACGACCGCCCTTGATGTCACGATTCAGGCTCAGGTTCTCAAACTCATCAATGAGCTTGGCGCAAACTCCAAGATGTCCATGCTCATGATCACGCATGATCTTGGAATCGTGGCCGATGTATGTGACATGGTCGGCATCATGTATGCCGGACGCATAGTTGAATATGGCACGCTGGAGGATATATTCAGTCGCTTCCGTCATCCCTACACGCAGGGCCTTTTCAACTCGCTTCCCGATATCGAGAACAGGCAGGCGGAACTCAAACCCATCAGAGGCTTGATTCCCGACCCGGTAAATCTTCCTCCCGGATGCGCCTTCCATCCGCGTTGCGACTATGCCAAGCCCGAATGTTCGAGCAAGCTGCCCAGCGTGAAATGGCTCAGCGACACGCACTACGTCCAGTGCCACCTGTATAACGATACCAATGAGAGTCAGCTGTGATGGAGAATAAATCATTGAATAATGTGCTGTTGGAGGTAAAAAACCTCAAGAAATATTTCAATGTTCCGGCTGGCGTTCTTCACGCTGTCGATGATGTCAGCTTCACCATTGAAAAGGGTCGCACATTGGGCGTCGTCGGCGAATCCGGCTGCGGCAAAACGACCATGGGGCGGGCGGTACTACGGCTTATCGAACCGACGGACGGGCAGATCATATTCGACGGAACGGATATCAGGGCGCTCGACGAAAAAAAAATGCGTTACATGCGCAGAGAGATGCAACTGATCTTCCAGGATCCGTTTTCCTCGCTCAACCCCCGTAAAACCATTGCCGAGACGATTGAGGAGCCGATTCTCCTGGCCGGCCTGATCCCCGACAGCGACAAGCGCTTCATGCGTGTGCTCGATCTGATGGATATCGTAGGCTTGGCGCACCGTCTGGTTAACACCTACCCGCATGAACTCGACGGCGGGCGCAGGCAGCGCATAGGCATTGCCAGGGCTTTGGCGATGAATCCTCAGTTCATCGTTTGCGATGAGCCGGTTTCCGCTCTCGATGTGTCCATCCAGGCCCAGATTCTGAACCTGATGAAAAAGATTCAGCGGAGTACGGGGATTACGTATATTTTCATCACGCACGACCTCTCCGTAGTCAACCACTTCTCTGACGACATCGCGGTCATGTATCTGGGGCGTCTCGTGGAAAAGGCGCCGTCCGAATCCTTGTTCGCCCATCCGATGCATCCTTACACCAAGGCCTTGCTTTCGGCGATTCCGGTGCCGCGCATCACCAACCGCCCCACGCGGATAATGCTTCAGGGGGAAATCACTTCACCAATCAATCCCAAGCCCGTGTGCCGTTTCGTCAACCGTTGCATTTATGCAAAAAGTATCTGCAGCCAGGAAGAGCCGCCGTTGCTCGAACTGAAACCTGCCCACCACGTGGCGTGCCACTTTGCCAAAGAACTGGAAGACTGAGCGGTTGTAGGACCCTTCGGCCGGAGTAGGGCCGAAGATGACAGTGCGATGCGACGGGCATTAACATAAAGCCCCATGAACCGATGGCTCATGGGGCTTGGTCGTTTTTTCGCCGAGAGGCGGGTTCTTAGCGCTGCACGCGAGCGGAACCGCCCTTGGCAAAGGCGCGCACTTCTTCAGGGCGGGCCATGGTGATGTCGCCCGGGAAGGTCGTCAACAAGGCGCCGTGGGCCCAGCCGAGCTTCAAGGCTTCCTCTGGTGTTTCGTTGGTCAACAGGCCATAGAAAAAGCCGGCAGCGAAACCGTCGCCGCCGCCGATCCGGTCGTAAACGTCCAGTTCCGCGGTTGGCGCAGTGTAAGTCTTGCCATTGACCCAGGACACCGCACTCCAGCTATGCCGGTTCGTGGAGTGTACTTCGCGCAGGGTGGTTGCTACGACCTTGATCTGCGGGTATTTGTCGATAACGTTGTCGATCATGCTGAAAAAGGCGCTGGGGTCGAGTTTCGACTTCGCCGCCATTTCGGGACCGGGGATGCCGATGCCTTTCTGCAGGTCTTCCTCGTTGCCGACAAGAACGTCGACGTGCTTCAGGATGCGGCTCAACACCTCGACAGCACGCTTCTCTCCGCCAGCGATGTTCCAGAGTTTCGCGCGATAGTTCAGGTCGAAAGAAACGACGGCGCCGGCCGCCTTGGCGGCTTGCATGCCTTCAATAATCACTTCGGCGGTTGTATCGGAAAGCGCCGCGAAAATCCCGCCGCTGTGAAACCAGCGAACGCCGCCGGCAAGGATGGCCTGCCAGTCGAAATCGCCGGGCTTGAGCATGCCGGCAGCTTCGTTGGCGCGGTTGTAGAAAACAACGGGAGGGCGTACGCCCTGGCCGCGGTCGCTATACACCGTGGCCATGTTCGGGCCGTTGACGCCGTTGTGTTGGAAGCGCTTGTAAAAGGGCTTTACTCCGACGGAGCGAACCATGCCGTCGATCAGTTCGCCGATCGGGTAGTCCACCGTGGCAGTGGCGATGCCTGTTTTCAACCCGAAACAATCGGACAGGTTGGCGGCGCAATTGAACTCACCGCCACTGACATGGATTTTGCACTCGGTTGCTTTGCGGAAGGGAATGATCCCCGGGTCCAGTCGGTGAACCAGGGCGCCAAGCGATATAAAATCCAAGCTGCCTTCTGGAAGAATTGTCAGTCCTGTACTCATGTTTTTTCCTATGCGCTGAAGTAACGGTTTTCGGCGATAACGGCGTGCATTTTATGCGCGATCCAATGTGCGTGCCATACGAGCCGATTCGTCGTTTCCGGCGTGGAGTCCGTCATTCCGGATTGCTCGGCTGAATATCCGAAGCGACACGGACCATATGGTTCTTTCGGGATTTGTAATAGAATATGCCCTCGTTGAAGACTGCGTGAAGACGAGGAGCGATGCCGGATTTGGCTCCTTTGAGTCGTTAGCGGCTTTTCGTGCATCTTGCATGTGTCGTGCAATTGGAGTGGTAGTTCAGTTGGTTAGAATACCGGCCTGTCACGCCGGGGGTCGCGGGTTCGAGTCCCGTCCACTCCGCCATCATCGGAAGGCGAACATATGCGTTCGCCTTTTTTGTTACTGATTGATTTCAAATTGGACTAGCGGGCAATCCTATGTTTGACGCCGTACGTAACAACCAGCGAATTGTTCAGGTTTTTCTGGGGTTGATCATCCTGCCCTTTGCTTTCTGGGGAATCGATTCCTACTTCAGAAGCGGTGGGGGCGGCAGCGACTTGGCGAGCGTGGGCGATACGAAAATCAACGCGCAGCAGTTCGAGCAGGCTCTGCGCGAGCAGCAGGATCAGCTCCGCCAGAGGATGGGGGATACCTTCAGGCCGGAGATGATGAACAATCCTGAGGTCAGGCTCGGTATTCTCAATAACCTGATCGACCAGCGCCTGTTGCTGCTGGAAGCCTCCAAAGCACGTTTGGCCACCAGCGATGCGGCATTGCGCAACTATATCGGCAATGCCTCGGCTCTCCAGGAAAACGGCAAGTTTTCAATGGCCCTTTATGAAAACATGCTGCGCGGTCAGGGGATGTCGCAAGCGCAGTTCGAGGCGAAAGTTCGCCAGGATTTGACGATGCAACAACTGATCGGAAGTGTTAATGCTTCCGCTTTCGTTTCGGAGACCCAGGCCGATGCCTTGCTGCGCATCCAGTCCGAAGAACGCCAATTCGGTGAGTTCAAGATCGCGGGCAGCCAATATGCTGGTAAAGTCAAAATCGATCCGGCGGCTGTGCAGAAATACTATGACGACAACAAGGCCAACTTCGCCATACCGGAGCAGATCAAGGCGGAGTACGTCGTTCTTTCCATCGAGGCGTTGATGCCGCAGATGGTGGTGACCGACGCCGAAGTCAAGTCGTGGTATGACGAACACCTGAGAAACTACCAGGTACCGGAAGAACGGCGAGCCAGCCACATCCTGATTTCGTTCGATGATGAAGGCGCCGACCAGGAGAAAGCCAAGGCGGCGGCGAAGGCCAAGGCCGAGGAAGTGCTGAAGGAAGTCCAGAAGACGCCGAACAAATTCGCGGATCTGGCGAAACAATACTCGAAGGATCCGGGGTCCGCGCAAAATGGCGGCGACCTGGGTTATTTCACTACTGATGCAATGGTGAAGCCCTTTGCGGATGCCGCATTTTTGCTCAAGGAAAACGAGATTTCCGACTTGGTCGAGACCGAGTTCGGTTACCACATCATCAAAGTGACAGGCATCAAGAAGGCGAAGCAGCGTTCGTTGGAAGAAGTGCATGCCGAGATCGAGGGTGAATTGAAGCGGCGTGCCGCAACGCGCAAATTTGCGGAAGAGGCTGAGGCGTTCAACAATACGGTATATGAGCAGTCGGACAGCCTGCAGCCCGCGGCCGAGAAGTTCCATCTGAAAATTCAGCAAAGCAACTGGCTGCCGAAAACGACCGATCCGCAGGTCATTGCGACACTCGGCCCCTTTGCCAATGAAAGGGTCATGCAGGCGCTATTCTCCGAGGACGCCACCAAAAACAAGCGGAATACGGAAGCGACCGAAATTGCGCCGAGTACGCTGCTGGCCGCGCGAGTCCTGGAACATACGCCGGCTTCCACGAAGCCCTTCGACACCGTCAAGGCGGATATCGAGAAACTTCTCAAGCAGCAGGAGATCCAGGTACAGGCCAAAGCGGCGGGGCAAGCGCTGCTGGACGGGTTGAACAAGGGGGAAGACAAGACGGCCTGGGCGAACAGCCGGAGTACTTCGCGTATCCAGGCTGCGCGTCTCCAGCTTCCGCCCAAGGCGCTCCAGGCGATTTTCAAGGCGAACGTCCAAAAACTTCCTGCCTATGTCGGTGTGGAGAGCGGCGACGACTACATGCTGTATAAGATCACCAAGGTAACGCAGCCTGAAAAGGTCGATGAAGGGCAGGTAAAAGCGGTGCGTGCCGAATTCGGGAGGATTGTGGGTCAGGAAGATTTTGCAGCCTATCTTGCCAGTTTGCGTTCGCGCTACAAGGTCGATATCAATAAAGCGTTGCTGGAAGGAAAAGATCGCCAATAGCCTCCAGTATGGTCTGATGGATGCCCCGGAATGGGCAGCAGGATCCGGAGTGATCCGGCACACTTGACCCGTCAGACCGGGGAGGGTTGGTGATAAAATTTGCGCTGAAATACGGTCGGCCGGAATGGTTTCCATCCGGCCGCACATGCCTGATCGCCGACTTCCGGGCGCGAGCCAGAATCCACGATTTTTCGATCATTCTTTTACGATAGAGAGCCTGAAATGACCAGCATTAAGCAGGAAGATCTGATCCAGAGTATTGCCGATGCGTTCCAGTTCATCAGCTACTACCATCCGCTCGACTTCATCAAGGCGCTGGGCGAAGCGTACGACCGCGAGGAGTCGCCAGCGGCCAAGGATGCCATCGCGCAGATTCTGACCAATTCGCGCATGTCCGCCGAAGGGCATCGCCCGATCTGCCAGGATACCGGCATCGGCATGGTGTTCCTCAAGGTTGGCATGAACGTGCGCTGGGACGATGCCACGATGAGTCTGCAGGAGATGGTCAACGAAGGCGTGAAACGGGCCTACAACGATCCGGACAACACGCTGCGCGCCTCGGTGCTGGCCGACCCCGCCGGCAAGCGCAACAACACCAAGGACAACACGCCGGCTGTCGTGCACTTTGAAATCGTGCCGGGCGATCATGTCGAAGTCATCTGTGCGGCCAAGGGCGGCGGCTCGGAGGCCAAGGCCAAGTTTGCCATGCTCAATCCGTCCGACGACGTGGTCGACTGGATTCTCAAAACGGTCCCGACGATGGGCGCCGGCTGGTGTCCGCCCGGCATTCTCGGCGTCGGCATCGGCGGCACGCCCGAGAAGGCCATGCTGCTGGCCAAGGAATCGATCATGGCGCCGGTCAATATTCAGGAACTCAAGGAGCGCGGCGCCAAGACGCGGGCGGAAGAACTGCGCCTCGAACTGTATGAGAAAATCAATGCGCTGGGCATCGGCGCGCAAGGCTTGGGTGGCCTGACGACCGTGCTCGACGTCAAGGTGCTCGACTACCCGTGCCACGCGGCCAACCTGCCAGTGGCGCTGGTGCCGAACTGCGCGGCGACGCGGCACATCCACTTCCACCTCGACGGCAGCGGCCCGGCCAAGCTCGAACCGCCGAAACTGGCCGACTGGCCTGACGTGACCTGGACGCCGGACACCAAATCGGCCACGCGCGTCGACTTGAACACGCTGACCAAAGAACAGGTGGCTTCCTGGAAGGTGGGGCAGAAGCTGCTGTTGAACGGCAAGATGCTGACCGGCCGCGATGCCGCCCACAAGCGCATCCAGGACATGCTGGCCAAAGGCGAGAAGCTGCCGGTCGATTTCACCAACCGCGTCATCTACTATGTCGGCCCGGTCGATCCGGTGCGCGACGAAGTCGTTGGCCCGGCCGGCCCCACCACGGCTACGCGCATGGACAAGTTCACGCGCATGATGCTGGAAGAGACCGGCCTGATCACCATGGTCGGCAAATCCGAGCGCGGTTCCATCGCCATCGAGGCGATCAAGGACAACAAGTCGGCCTACCTGATGGCGGTCGGCGGCGCAGCCTACCTTGTCGCCAAGGCGATCAAGGCTTCCAAGGTCGTTGGTTTTGCCGATCTGGGCATGGAGGCCATTTACGAGTTCGACTTGCAGGATATGCCGGTGACCGTTGCGGTCGATTCTTCCGGTACGGCGATACACACCACCGGCCCGAAAGAATGGTGCGAGAAGATCGGCAAGATCCCGGTCAGCACTTTGTTCGGCAACAAGCATTAATCGGTAAGCGCCTTTCCCGGAGTTCCGCTCCGGGGCGGCGGAATGGCTCGAAGCCGGCATTTTGCCGGCTTCTTTATAGTTCCTCCGCATTGGCCGCGAAACGCTTCAGGCAAGCCGGCAGGCGGCGCTGCACTGGGCTGGCAAGGCGGCGGTTTCATTGCGAATTGGAACAACGGTGAAAGGAGCAGGCATGACAATAAAACGCCACGGAGTTTCGCGCCGCTATTCGGACCTGGTCATTCATGGCGATATCGCCTATTTCGTCGTCGTCGGAGAGTCGCTGAAGGCCGACATCACGACGCAAACCCGCGAAGCGCTGGCCGATGCCGAGAAGATGCTGGCGCAGGCCGGCAGCGACAAGTCGCGCTTGCTGCAGGCCGTGATCTACTTGCCCGACATGGCGGATTATGCGGCGATGAACGAAGTCTGGGACGCCTGGCTGCCGGAAGGCGCGGCTCCCTCACGCGCCTGCATCCAGGCGGGCCTCGCCAATCCGGACATGCGTATCGAGATCGTGTTCACGGCGGCGCTGCGCAAAGCGTGATTGGCGTTTTCGACAGCGGCCTGGGCGGGCTTTCGGTCCTGGCGGCAATCGCCCGGGCCTTGCCGCAGTCCGATCTGCTGTATCTCGCCGATACGGCGCACGTTCCGTACGGTGACAAGGGAGACGGTTTTATCCGCGCCCGTGCGCTGGCAATCGGCAGGCATCTCGTCGGGCAGGGCTGCCGACAGCTCGTCGTGGCATGCAACACCGCCACGGCAGCCGCTGTGGCCGCGTTGCGCGGTGAGTTTCCACATCTTCCCGTGGTCGGCGTCGAACCGGGCATCAAACCGGCCGCTGCCGCATCGAAAAGCGGTTGCATTGCCGTGCTGACGACCGAATCGACTGCGCGCAGCGATCGCTTGGCGTGGCTGATCGCGCAACATGCCGCTGGCGTGCGCGTTGAAATCCTGCCTTGCCCGGGGTGGGCGACCAAGGTCGAATCGTTGCGGTTCGATGATCTCGGATTCGCCGAATCGGCCCGCCGGCACCTGGAGCCGGTTCTGACGGCGGGCGCCGACCAGATCGTTCTCGGCTGCACGCATTATGCTTTTCTGACACCGATTCTGTCACCCATCACTGCAGGACGGGCGACGCTGGTCGATGTGGCTGATGCGGTGGCACGCCAGTGCCTGCGCCTAGCTGGCGAGGATGTGTCTCAGGCCGGTGGATTGACCCTGTTGGCGACGGCGAGCCCGGAGCGCCTTCAGTCGGCGTTGTCCGTGTTCGGCTTGCAGCTGCTCATAAAGCGCTTATCCGGTCCGGCGCGGCTGGCGGCTGCCTGAGAAAAAATCGTGTGCTCGCGGAAAACGATCGCCATTATCGGTGGCGGCCCTGCCGGTTTGATGGCTGCGGAAAACGCTTGCGGCGCCGGAGCCGATGTTCATGTATTCGACGCCATGCCATCGGTAGGCCGCAAGTTTCTGATGGCCGGCAAGGGGGGCATGAACATCACGCACTCGGAGCCTCCTGCCGATTTCTGCGCCCGCTATGGGACACGCCAGCCGCAGATCGCACCGCTGCTCGATGCCTTCGGTCCCACTGCCGTGCGGCAGTGGATGCAAGGCCTGGGAATTGCCTCCTTTGTCGGCTCGTCCGGCCGGGTTTTCCCCGCTGGCATGAAGGCTGCGCCGCTCCTGCGCGCCTGGCTGCGGCGGCTGCGCGAAAACGGTGTGTATTTCCATGTCCGCCATTGCTGGAACGGCATTGAGCGGCGGGCGGACGGCCGTTATGCGCTGAATTTTTCCGTCCCCGAGGGGGAGCGATCGATCAAGGCAGATGGCGTCATCCTGGCGCTCGGCGGCGGGAGCTGGCCGAAACTGGGGTCGGACGGCCGTTGGACAGCGCTGCTGGAGACAATGGGCGTGCAGGTGGCTCCGCTGCGTCCGGCCAACTGCGGTTTCAATGTGGCCTGGAGCACGCACATGCGCGAGCGTTTTGCCGGTCAGCCGGTCAAACCGGTGGCGGCTGCATTGACTGGCGCCGACAGCAGCGAATTCCGTCGGCGGGGGGAGTTCGTTATCACCGAGAACGGTGTCGAAGGCAGCCTGATCTACGCGTTCTCCGCAACTTTGCGCGATGCCATCGAACAGGCTGGCGAAGCGGTTTTGCGGCTCGACCTGCTGCCGGACCACGATGCGCCATGCGTGTTGGCGGAGGTGGCGAGGCCGCGCGGTTCCCGCTCACTGTCGAGCCACCTGCAAAGCCGCCTGGGTTTGACGGGGGTAAAATCGGCGCTACTCCACGAATGCGTGAATCGCCAGGATCTGGCGGATCCATTGGTGCTGGCGGCTGCCATCAAATCTCTGCCGCTGTGCCTGCTGTCGCCGCGTCCTCTCACCGAAGCCATCAGCAGCGCCGGCGGCGTGGCGTTCGAAGCGCTGGATGAGAGCCTGATGCTTTGCGCTTTTCCCGGAGTGTTTTGCGCCGGCGAAATGCTCGACTGGGAGGCGCCGACAGGCGGTTATCTCCTGACAGCCTGCCTGGCCAGCGGCTATGCCGCCGGTCGCGGTGTGAGCCGCTTTCTGGCGTAGCGGCAGAGCCATCCTCAAACGGTTTAGTGTCAGCGGACGAACTGCCGGTCAGATGCGCGTGGCGTAATATTCGACCACGCGCTGCAAGTCGACCGGAAACGGGGCTGCGTCGGCGCCTTCCGGCAGATGGGTGAATCGGGCCGTCTGTTCCTGGCTATCCAGCGCGATCCAATCCGGTAGTTCCAGGGCGGGCTCCTTGAGCGTGGCCTGCAGCAGGTCAAGTTTTTTCCCGGAGGCGTTAGGGCCGAAGACATCGCCTGCGCGCAGGCGCATCGATGGAATGGTGGCCCGGCGGCCGTTCAGCTGAATGTGGCCGTGGCTGACCATCTGCCGCGCCGCCGGGATAGTCGGAGCGAATCCGGCACGGAATACCAGGTTGTCGAGGCGGCGTTCGAGAAGCTCGACGATGCGGTTGCCCGTAGCGCCTTTCCGTCGCTTGGCTTCCTCGACGATACGGCGCAACTGGGTTTCGGACAGGCCGTAATTGAAACGGAGTTTTTGCTTTTCCATCAACTGCATGCCGAATTCGGATTTTCTCCGGTTGGTCTTTTGCAGACCGTGCTGGCCAGGCGGATTGGAATTGCCTTCAATGCTCAGGCGCGACAGTCCGGGCAGATCGATGCCCAATGCGCGCATGACTTTACGGCGGGGTCCAGTGTAACGTGACATGGTTTCTCCTGGGTTTAATGCAATGACGAACGCGTTGTATGCAGGGGGTGTGGGGGTAGGGAAGCCTGATCCGGGGAAGCCGGGCAGTAGCTGGCGATTTTCCATTCCATCAGGATTTGCTCAAGGGCGCTCCTGAGCCGTGGATCCAGAATTTCGTTATTTGCCCTGAGCAGCCTGTCGAGATGCAGGCATAAGGCGGCGCTTTTCCCGGCGCTTGGACCATGCAAGGCCGATGAGGAGAGCAGGGAGATGATCGCGGCGAGCTGTAGTTGTTCCGTCATGTCATTCATGATGTTTGACCCTATGGGTGGGAGCGGAGGGCGAGTGTGCGTAGCGCTTTTCGGTGTTCTCGATGGCTTCCGCCAGCCTCTGTGCCTGCAGGCGGAGCTGCTCGTCGTTTTCCGGATCGTCGGCGATGCGGTTGAGCAGCAGTGCGGCAAGGTAGGCCGAGCGCGGGCAGGAATTTTCCATGTGCATGCTCAGGTAGGCCATGACGCCGCTGATGATCCGCGAAGAGGTGTGCGGCTTGGGAGGCGGCGGAATCCGACATGATTCGTCCATTGGTTTTCCCTTTGACTTAAAAATCCCTTTTGGTTATGCGCTTGTGTCAATGGCGTTCCTTGACTCGGCGTTATGAAAAAAATCGCCAAATGCACCGCCGCCACTGCATCTGAGCCGCTTTGACAAGGATATTGGCATCGGAAATCGAGTGGTTCGCCCTTTGAGCGTGCCTATTGAATGGTGCGCTGAGCGGGCGTATCGACGAAGGTCGGTATTATCGGTAATATTTTTTATTAATGCAAATAATTCTCATTTTCATTGACAGGAACGCGTCGTTTGATGAGAATCGCTGTTCGGCCGCTGTAGTGGCGGCTTGTTTGACCCGGAGAAGGAATAGTGTCCAATATTTTCAGTTACGGAGCCTTTGCAGCTGCTGTGCTGCCCCGGAAAAAGAGCGGTATCTGCTGCGAGATTTCGCCGACGACAACGCAGTTGGAAAAGGATGCGTCGAGAGAGAAAGGCGTGAATGGCGCCGAGAACGGCAAAACTTCTCGCCGCCGCCGTTTGTGGGAGCTGCCGCACAAGTACCATTGCCCGATCATTGGCGTTTGCTTCGATGTGGCTGAGTTGCGCAAGATCGTAGGCCGTGTCCTGAAATACCCGGCGGACACGACGGATTATGTGTGGCACACGATCGCCGTGGGCGTATGCGATACGCGCTGCCCGATGTCGGAGCAGTTCGGTCGGATTCTCGACCGGCGTTTCGCAGTGATGATCCGCCGGCTGAGTGCCTGCAAGACGCCGGAGGACTTGTGCCAGGCATGGAGAAGCATATGTCTGGCAGGAATCGAGATCCCCGCGGGATTATGGGCGGCGTGCACCCATCCGGCTTGCGACGGCGAACTGGAGTTGGAGATTCACAGTGACATTCACATGATCCAGCATCAGGTCGGGGCTGGGGTGCGCGTCGACCGGAAAGCCATGCAGCATCTGCGGGCCGAGAACAGTCGCTTGTGCCAGGCGCTCGCGGAAACTAGCAAGTACCATGAACAGCAACGCGCCGAATCTGTCGATGCGATGCAGGCATTGAATCAGAAAAATGCCGCGTTGCAGGCGGAAGTTTCCGCGCGCGAGGCGAGCAACCAACGTTTGCGTGCGGAACTCGATCAGTTGCGTTCGGCCATGCCGGATTTGCCTGAGCGCCAGCGGCTCCTGGCGAGATTACAGGAGGTGGAATCGATGCTCCAGGCGGCGCGGGAGCATGAAAGTAACCTGGAGAAAGAAGTCTGCCGCTTACGCGATTTTGCGGTTTCCGCCGAGGAAACGATCGAGATTCTGACCTCGAACGCCCATTCTGATGAGGATGGGCAGGAGACCGTTCCCGGTCGGTCGCTTTCCGGAAAAAGCGTTCTTTGTGTCGGCGGCCGTTCGGGAGCAATGAATTCCTACCGGGAGGTGGTCGAGCAATTCGGCGGGCGCTTCATGCACCACGATGGCGGAAGGGAGGAAAGCCTGCACCGCATCGACAGTGCGCTGGCCGCCGCTGATATCGTGATCTGCCAGGCCGGCTGCATCAGCCACAACGCGTACTGGCGCGTGAAGGACCAGTGCAAGCGCACCGGGAAGCCCTGTATGTTCGTCAAAAACGCCGGCCTGTCGAGCTTCGAGCGGATCATCGAGCAGGCCGGGAGACAGCTGGATTGCATCGACGAGCCCATTTCGACCTGACGGATGCCGGTTTGACGCGGTAATCGCCGGACAGGCGGACAAAGAAACGCCCGGTACAGGGGTAATGATGCTATCGGAAGGAGGTCTTTCTCCGCGATTTTGTTAAGATAGCTACTTTCGATCCTTGTTTTTCGCATTATGTCCGGATGTCCGCGCCTGCTGATCGTTCTCCTGTCGAGTGTATTGCTTGCGGCGTGTGTTACGACGAAGGCATCGCGCGTATACGAGGACGAGTCATTCGTCCGCGATACGCCTTTCGAGTATTACAGCAGCCGCGATCCCACAGGCGCCTGTGAAATAGGCAAGCGCGCCCTGTTGAGCCAGGGATATCAGGTCGAGGACGCCAAGCCTTTGTCGGTCCGCGGCGAAAAGTATTTCAAACCGGTTTCCGATCAGGCGACCAAGCTGACGATAACGCTGGTCTGTCTGAGCAGCAACCTGGGCGCCGTGATCTATGCAAACGCCCTGGAAACGCACTTTCAGCTCAAGTCGCAAGGAAACAGTGCCGGGCTGAGTGTTGCCGGCCTGGGCTCGCTTTCCCTGCCTTGGTTCGTGGATAAAGACACGCTGGTGAAACTTGGCGAGGAGACCGTCACCTCCCCAGATTTTTACAAACGCCTGTTCGAGTTGATAAAAACGCTTGATGAATAGCATCACGGCGAGTCGCCCTGGCGCGTCGTTCCGTTTTCTTTCACGATTCATTACAAGGTTCCCATCATGGCACTGAAATACCAGATTGTTCCCGTAACGCCGTTCGAACAGAACTGCACGCTTCTATGGTGCGATGAAACGATGCAGGCGGCTGTCGTGGATCCTGGCGGCGATTTGCAGCGCATCGCGTCCGCCGTGGAGAAAAACAAGCTTCAACTGGAGAGAATTCTGGTTACCCACGGCCATATCGACCATGCCGGCGGTGTGGCCGACCTCGCCGAACGCCTTTCGCTGCCAGTCGAGGGGCCGCACAAGGACGACCAGTTCTGGATTGACGGCATGCCGCAGCAGGCGCAGATGTATGGATTTTCCAACGTCCGTGCATTTACGCCCGACCGCTGGCTGGAGCAGGGCGACAGCGTTCGGTTTGGCAATGTCGACATGCAAGTCTTGCACTGCCCCGGCCACACGCCGGGCCACGTAGTTTATTTCAACGAAGCGGCCAGACTGGCGCTTGTGGGCGACGTGCTGTTTCGCGGATCGGTGGGACGTACCGATTTCCCGCGAGGGAATTTTGATGCATTGTTGACCTCCATCCGTTTGAAGCTTTGGCCGCTTGGCGACGATGTGGTATTCATCTCCGGCCACGGGCCGATCTCCACCTTCGGTGAAGAACGCCTCACCAATCCCTTCTGTGCCGATTGGGCCTGAAAAACTGGAGGGCCTGCGAACCTACCAGTTAACGATCGAGGTCAAAGCACGGGTTCGCGTGCAGGTAGGAAGGTTGGGAGCCTTCGATTTCCCGGCTGGGCGCTACGTCTACACCGGGAGTGCGCGGCGCAATATCGAAGCGCGGATCGCCAGGCATCTGTCGCAAGCCAAAAAAATGCATTGGCATATCGATTACCTTCTCGCGGCGCGAGGCGTCCGAGTGATCGAAGTCAAGCGTTTTGCCGAGCCTGAGTGCGTTGTCAACCAGGGAATCGCCGGGGAAATAATTGTCAGGGGTTTTGGCGCCAGCGATTGCGGCGCCGGATGCGGCAGTCACCTGAAAAAGATTGGCTAACGGACGGGCGAAGGTTCAGAGAACCGTCAGCTATTGTTCTCGATATTGATTCGGCTGGCCCAATAGTAGGCCGTTACCTGCGATTTGGCGTGCGTGGCCGGATTGATCCCCAACTCCGAGAAAATGTCGGCAGCACGAGAAAAATCGCTGGCTTCACCGGCGACGATTGCTGACAGAAGCTGCCCGAGAACGCCTTTGCCGTTGCGATTCACCAGCGCATCAACGACTTCATCCTGCAATGCAATTTCCTTCAGGATTTCGTCCATCGGCAAATTGATCAATACATCGAGCAGCGAGAACAACCCCGTGAGGAAGGCATTGTCGCTGAGATCGGGAATGTCCGGCACCGGATCGATGGCGGCACTCAGCAATTCCATCTGCCGTCCGCGGGCCGCGGCCAACTGCATGAGCGGGTTCGGCGCGTTGCCTGGCATGTTGTTCGAGTAAACCAGCAGTTGCAGCCAACGCTGCAACTGGCGGCGTCCGAGTATCGCAATGGCCTGGGAAAAACTGCTTATTTTCGTGCGCGCACCCACGGCGACCGAATTGACAAGGCGCAGGAGATTATAGGAGAGCTTGGCCTCCTCGCGAAAAACGGCTTCGATGTCCCGAGTTTCGCCATCATGCTTGATCAGGTTCAACAACTTGAGCAATTTTGCCAAGACCAGTTGAGGGTCTCTTCGCAGCTCCGGATTCGGCGTCGTCAGGAAAAAACCGTCGGACCATTCCGCGCCTTTGCTTTTCAGCCAGTCGAATATCGAATACGAGTCGACACTCGTTGCGATTTTCCGAAAGCCGGTATCGCTTGCGTAGATCATGTCCAGGACCGAGAAGTCCTGGCGCGCCATCAAAGCATCGAGCCGTATGCTGCCGAACAGCGGAAAGGGAACTCTATGCAATGTTTCCGGACTGTCGATCTGCAGTGCCAGTTGAACGCCTCGGCTCTGAAGATCACGGCATTGCTGGAGGATGCTTTCGTTATCGAGACACCCAGGTGGCAGGACGAGTAAAACGGGTTCCTTTTCGAAAGTATCGACGAATTCCGGGTTATGCAAATACTCCGGATTCACCGGCATCACCAGCGGCAGAATCTTCGCCAGAGGCGCTATCGCCGACTGATTGAAACACTGGGTAAATTCAGTGGAATCTATGCTGTGCAGTGAGGCAGGCTGCCAGTTCAGCGCTACCCAACTGCGATCATGAGCCAAAACAGGCTGGAGGAAAAAGTAAGTTCCGGACACGTCGTGACTAGAGGTTTTATATTCTCGGAAATTTTTCTTTACGATATGGCTAACCCTGCCATTGTTGAACCGATTCTAACCGATATGAGAACAATAATAGGAAACTGTTCGGCGATAATCCACCATCGAAGTTCCATTCTGTTGCTATTGTGGTCTTTTCTCCAAAAGAGAAGATGGCGGATAAAATAACGCCTTTTTCGAGACTGCATCATGCCGGTTGGAGTTATTGAGTCACTTGACCACGAAGCGCGCGGAATCACGCGGTTTGAGGGGAAAACGATTTTCGTCGAAGGCGCTCTGCCCGGCGAGAAAATCGACTACGTTTGCTATCGGAAGAAACCGACTTACGAGATTGCCCGCGTGGAGCGCATTCTCAAAGCGTCTCCCAGTCGTATTCCATCAGCATGTCCACACTTCGGCGTGTGCGGAGGATGCAGCATGCAGCATCTCGATCCGGAAGCGCAAGTTGCTGCCAAGCAGCGCGTGCTGGAATCGAACCTGTGGCATCTTGCCAAGCTGGTGCCTGAACAGCTCTACGCGCCGATCCATGGGCCGGCATGGGGATATCGTTTTCGCGCGCGCCTTTCGGCGCGCATGGTTCAGAAAAAAGGCGGTATGCTGATCGGCTTCCACGAACGCAAAAGCAGCTACGTGGCCGATATGCGGGAGTGCCCGATTCTGCCTCGCCACGTATCCGATCTTCTGCTGCCGTTGCGCGACCTGGTGGCTGCCTTGTCGATTAACACGGCCATGCCGCAGATCGAAGTAGCCGTTGGAGAAGACATGACGGCACTGGTCTTGCGTATCCTGGAACCGCTGACTGCTGCCGACGAGGCGTTGTTGCGCGCTTTTGCCGACCGCCATGGAGTCGTTTTTTATCTCCAGCCGAAAGGCCCTGCATCGGTCTTCAGATTCCATCCGCAGGAAGGACCGCGTTTGTCCTATCGTCTACCGGACTATGGCATCGAGCATTTCTTCTCGCCAACGGAATTCACACAGGTCAACCACGCGGTCAATCGTGTCCTCGTCCGTAGGGCGATGTCGCTGCTCGATCCACAGCCAGGTGAGAGAATCGCCGACATGTTCTGCGGCCTTGGCAACTTCACCTTGCCGATGGCCCGTTTGGGTGCGCAGGTCCTCGGCGTGGAGGGCAGTGCCGAGTTGGTTCGCCGGGCAGGTGAGAATGCTGCTGCCAACGGCCTGAGCCAGCAGGTCGAATATGGCGTAGCCAACCTGTTCGAGGCTACGCCGGAAACGCTTGCCGCCATCGGCCATTTTGACAAAATGCTGATCGACCCGCCGCGCGAAGGCGCCGTTGAGCTTGTCAAGGCCATCGGTAGCGAGGGGCCGCAACGGATTGTTTACGTCTCGTGTAATCCGGCCACGTTGGCGAGAGATGCGGCGATTCTGGTTTCTCAAAAAGCCTACGCTCTGCGCGGGGCCGGCGTGGTTAACATGTTTCCTCATACCTCCCACGTAGAGTCCATCGCACTTTTTGAGAGAAAGTAGCGAGGTGGGGTAGTGCGAATCACCAGTTCGATTGCCGACCATGGTATGGGGGCTGGCAGACGAATGCCAGGGCCTACGATTCCGTTTTATCTTGCGCGTGTTCTTTGTCGATCGAAAAGCATTCTGTTAGAATGCATGGGTTTTCGGAGAGGTGGATGAGTGGTTTAAGTCGCACGCCTGGAAAGCGTGTGTAGGGTAATACCCTACCGCGGGTTCGAATCCCGCCCTCTCCGCCAAAAACATGTTTAGAGAAGTTCAAAGAAGTCCAGAAAACCCGATGCTCCCCTAGTAAGGACACGGGTTTTTGTCTTTTTACGTGTTTTTACATACATTGACATCCAGCGATTGTGACAGTATTTTTGACGGTATTTGATTGTGCCGTCAAAACAAATACCGTCAAAATGGAGGTCAAATGCCAAAGCTTGCCGCTCCACTCTCTGATGTCCAAGTAAGAAATGCCAAGGCCAAAGACAAACCCTACAAGATGGCCGATGGCGGTGGGCTGTACCTGCTGGTCCATTCGAACGGTACAAAGTACTGGCGCATGGATTACCGTTTTCTCGGCAAGCGTCTAACGCTTGCTTTCGGCAGATATCCACAAACAACCTTGCTCGAAGCACGAGAAAAACGTGTGGCAGCTCGCAAGCTGCTCGATATTGGTACCGATCCTGGACAACAAAAAAAGGAAAGCAAACGCATCCGGTTTGAGCACGCGGCCAACACGTTCGAGAAAATTGCACGCGAATGGCATAACAACCGGTTGGAAACATGGCGCGAATCGACTGCCAAGGACACGATCAACCGGCTGGAAAAAGACATCTTCCCTGAAATTGGCTCGTTGCCCATTGGCGATATTACCCATCAACAGGTAATCGCAGCACTGCGGAAAATAGAACAACGTGGCGCAAATGAAATCGCTCATCGCGTCAAAGCAAACTGTGCTCGCATCTTCAGCTACGCGATCCAACATGGTATCGCTACCCGAAACCCTGCTGCTGACCTGAAAGACGTACTGAAGCCTGTCAAGGCGGGCCATTTTTCAGCCATCTCTACCGACGAACTGCCGGCCTTCATAGACGTGCTGGACAGAAACGAAGCACGGCTCTATATGCCGACGCGCGTCGCCATCCGACTAATGTTGCTGTTGTTTATGCGTACCAGCGAACTGATAGAAACGCCTTGGTCGGAAATCGACCTAGTAATGGGCGAATGGATTATCCCGTGGCATCGAATGAAACGTGGAAAACTGGCAGTCAACCCCGACACGACGGATCACCACGTCTGCATGTCACGTCAAGCGGTAGCGTTGTTGCGTGAACTGCATGCTCTCACGGGGGGAAACAAATGGCTGTTCCCGAACCAGCGCGACCACGGAAAACCGATGAGCAATGGCGCAATATTGATGGCTTTAAAGCGTATGGGGTACCAGAATAGGATGACTGGCCACGGTTTTCGCGCGTTGGCGATGTCCACCATTAAGGAAAAGCTGCACTACCGTCACGAAGTCATTGACCGACAACTGGCGCATGCTCAGAGGGACAAGGTTGCCAGTGCCTACGATCGCGCGCTGTTCTTGGATGAGCGCAAAAAGATGATGCAAGACTGGGCGGATTACCTAGACAGTCTAAAAAATGGGCGGTACCACCAGCGCTTGGGAGAAGTATGATGATAGATCCCCAATTAGTCGAATTTGCGGTATGCGATCAGCAAAAAAGAAAGCCTGATACCAGTCTTTTTTCCAGGGAATATCTGTTCAGCAAAGAGCATGCAGAAGATCGGAACAAGAGGCTTTTCTCTGGTGGCCCAACTGGGCACAGGAGTTGCCTTTCGGTACTGCTTCGTGAGGCAATGACGGAAGAACACCGGGAAAACCTATTCCCCGGCGAATATGATTTGGGGAATATGTACTCGACCCTGCCTCAGTATTGCATGACGGACTCTGGGAGTGAAGAAACCGGCGCCTCCACCCACTCAGCTAGGGTGCCGAAGGAACGGCACAGGCCATGCAAGGACAGCGCAGGAAGGCCAGCAGCTGCCAATGCCTTATTGTGTCCGATGCGCGGTTCTTGAAGCCGGCCGGAGGCAGCGGCGGGGCTGCTAAAAACCCATTCATTGCGACGTGGTAAAGGGGCAAGAAGGTCTTCAACATAAGGTGTCAGCGGTATCGTGCGCTCGCCTTCCACTTTGTCGCGAATCGTCAGGGTTTTCCATTGAAAGTCGATGTCGGCCAATTGCAGCCAAGCCAGTTCCTCGCGGCGTGCTCCGGTCAGAAGAAGCGTTTGCAGATAAGCGGCGTGAACGTGGTTCGGCAGTGCGCGGACATGCAGGAACCACTGTGCCAGCCCCATAAGTTTTGTGGATACGTACATCGCCTCGGTACGCTCCTTTCTGGTAAAGGCCAAAACAGACTTCCAGGACCAGGGGTTCCCCATTGGACTGACGACACAGGGGATTAAATACAAAGGAAAGCGCGAAGAGGACGAAAACAAACAGCGAGCATTCAGGAAGGCCGAGTTGATTCGGCTTTTCGAGGGAGACGAAATGCGCACGCTCGCTCAGGACAAAAAACTCCATCACTGCTACTGGATACTTCACTTGGGGCTATATACCGGCGCACGCGTGAATGAAATTTGCCAAATCAACCCGCAGACGGACATCTTGAAGGACGAAGAATCAGGCTACTGGTATCTATGGATCGACGAAAAAACGGAAGCCGACCCGCGTATCCGTAAATCGGTAAAGACGGGCGAGTCACGAAGACTCCCTATTCACAAGAAGCTGATCGAACTGGGAATCCTTTCGTATTTTGAGCGCCTCAAGGCTACCGGGAGCAAGCTGCTGTTCCCTGAATGGCAACCGGTCAACCAACGGGCGAGCGGTGAAGCCGAGAAATGGGGTAGAAAATTCTTCCGTGATATTGGCGTGCGCGACGAAACACCGAACGGGAAAATCCTCGGCATGCATGCCTTTCGCCATACGTTGCTGACTTACGGTGCTATGCAGAAGCCGCCATTGAACTTGCAGTACATTTCCGGCCATGCACAGGGCGATTTGCCTGTTACTGCGGAAGGTGCCGCGAAGGGGTATTACACACAATCAATGTTCAATTCGGTCGGCGAAACCACCGAACTGTTGAACATGCTCGACTACGGGATTAGTTTTCACAAGATACCCGGCGCCTAGCCACTCCCTCGCCGAAGCCTCAGCGGTACCATTAACGGACTCTTGGTTCGTTTTGAACGACTGTTGCTCATAAAGTCACAACAAAACTGCTTTAGTATTCTGAACCGCCCCGGGGATTGAGGAGACTCTATTTCCTGAGAGAATGGAGCCATGATGAGCAAGCCAAACAAGTATTCCCCGGAAGTCAAAGAACGAGCCGTCCGCCTAGTGCGGGAAGCGCGCCCGGATTACCCCTCGCTGTGGGCGGCGGT
>JAVBSG010000169.1:0-23461 GCA_031547245.1 Propionivibrio sp. | reverse complement strand
GTAACCTTTGGCTTCGCCTCCAAACTTACGCGCCAGTACGGTCGCAATCGCCGCTGTCAGGGTGGTCTTGCCGTGGTCAACGTGACCAATCGTGCCTACGTTAACGTGCGGCTTCGTCCGCTCAAATTTGCTCTTTGCCATGATTGACTCCTAACGAATAAATGAGGGACCTGGCCTTACCCAACTTTCCCTGTACGTGCTGCATCATTCAAAAAATGGTGCCCTTGACGTGGATTGAACACGTGGCCTCTCCCTTACCAAGGGAGTGCTCTACCACTGAGCTACAAGGGCACTGTCAGCCTTGCCAGTATCCGCACGGCCATACTGGAGCGGGCGAAGGGACTCGAACCCTCATCTTAAGCTTGGAAGGCTTCGGCTCTACCATTGAGCTACACCCGCAAACCGCTACCCGCACAATACAAATACAGTCACCATTGCAGCTTTCATTTGGTGGAGGGAGAAGGATTCGAACCTTCGAAGGCTGAGCCGTCAGATTTACAGTCTGATCCCGTTGACCGCTTGGGTATCCCTCCAACCCGGAACAGAGAACGATGACATCAAACACACGTTTTGTCAACTCCGCCATTCCGTACATCCAGAATGTTAGCAGAATTCGTGCCGTAATGCTTTAGTTTTGACATTTTTTTTAGAAACACACAGACTTGAACGTCTTTTTGCAGACGCCGCATTTCCTTTCCCAAGGTGCCCCAACCCAATTCCTTCATGCCAGCGACCGACACGCCCCCCGAATCCCAAGACCCACAACCGCCCTTCCTTGTTCACAGGCGGCAGTTGGCCATTCAATTCAGTGCGGTTTTCCTGGTATTCAGCCTCGCATGGCCCTACTACCTCATCCGGGGCGAGACGCTGCCTTGGCTGGAAGTATCGCTGGCCATCGGCGGCATCGGACTGCTGATTGCCTGCCTGACGCAACAGCCCTGGTGGTGGAGGCTGATACACGCTTTTTTCGCCCCCTGCGCGTATCTGCTTTCCCTCCTTGCCATCCCGCCAGGCTGGTATCTCCTGGCTTTCATACTTTTGCTGCTGCTCTATCGCGGCGCCCTGTCCGGGCAAATCCCGTTGTTTCTTTCCAACACCAAGACATGCTCGGCGATTGCGGCACTGCTGGCGGACAGAACCCACGCCAGGATATTGGATCTCGGCGCCGGCACGGCAAGCGTCGTGCGCCATCTCGGACAAAATCTTAGAAATGCTGAGATCACCGGTACCGAAAATGCGCTCATCCCATGGCTGATCGGGTATTTGCGCACGCGCGGGTTCGCGAACATCCATTGGCTGATGCGCGATTTCTGGCAAATTCCCCTCGCCGAATACGATGCCGTTTACGCCTTCCTCTCGCCGGCGCCCATGCCGCACTTATGGGAGAAAATCCAACGGGAGATGCGCCCCGGAAGCCTGTTCGTCAGCAACAGTTTCCCCGTTCCTGACCAAGAACCCAGTTTTCTGATCGAAGTGGATGACGCGCGAAAGACTTTGCTTTTCTGCTATGAAATCGGGCATTCATGATGGCGAAACTCGGCCGATTTCCGCAAGATCCCGATTGGCCTGCCATTCGCTCCGCTCCGGGTTGGAGCATGCATAGAGACGGCTCTCTTCCGGCGTCTGGGCCATGAGCGTTTCTAGCAGCCGGCGCAGGTGGCCGGGCTGCGGCAAAAGAGTCCCGAAAAAAAGAATCCAGTCGCCGCGGCGCACGAGAATCGTCGGGAAATTCTCGATGTCGAGATCCCCCATTCTGTCGGCCTCGTCTTCAATATCCCACCAAAGAAAACGGACCCCTTCGAATTGCCCGGCCAACTTGCCAAACTCTTCCCTATATTCCCGGCACGTGCCACACCATTCGGCACACAAGCACACAACCGAGAATCCACCATCTCCATTCATAGTATAAAAATTCGCAAGAAGTGCTTTTCAATCCTGGCGTCATCGTGCGGACGCTTTGGAAAAGACGGCCATATTAGCAAATGCCGGCCGGAACTTCTCCGAACCCGTATTTCCACACCATTCGTTTCGAAAAATCCGCCTCACGGAGCCTCCGTAAAACAGTATGAATATTGCGGAAAACCGAATGCATCATTGCTCCGGATTTTCTTCGACGGCTTTCGGTAGCTTCGCGGCCATAAGAGGTAGAATGCAAGCGTAGTGTTGGATCTTGCGTAATTCGTAGCTCGACAAGGGGGATTGTCTGGCTTTCGCCCCAAGAAGAGCAATTTCGTATTCACTTGGGGGAAAACATGAGTCAAAACAACACGGTCAATCTTCGTACTGTAGCATTTGTCGGCCACGGCGCTGCAGGAAAGACGACGCTGGTCGAGACGCTGCTGGCTACTACCGGCGCAATCAGCAACAAAGGTTCAGTGGAAAAGGGCAATACCGTTTGCGATTTCGATCCACAGGAAAAGGAGCTCGGCTATTCCATCAATTCTGCCGTTGCCAATTTCTCCTGGCAAAACACGCAGGTCCATCTCATCGATACCCCCGGATACCCCGATTTTGCAGGACAAGCCATCGGCGCGCTGGCAGCCGTCGATACGGCACTGATAGTCGTCAATGCGCAGACAGGCATTGAACTGACAACCGAGCGGATGATGCGCTTTGCCGAAGCGCGCGGTCTCTGCCGCATGATCGTCATCAACAAGATCGATGCGGAAAACGTCGACCTTCCCAAGCTGGTGGAAAAAATCCAGGACCGTTACGGTCGCGAATGCATGCTCCTCAATCTGCCGGCAAACCAAGGCCAGAATGTCATAGAAATTCTTGGGAGCACCGAAGGCGAAAGCGACTTCGGATCGGTCGCCGAAGCCCATAGAGCCATGATCGACCAGATCGTCGAGGAAGACGAGGATCTCATGGCCCGCTATCTGGACGACGGCGCCGATCCCGGCCCGGATGAACTTCATGCGCCTTTCGAGAAGGCCTTGCGCGCCGGCCGCCTGATTCCCATCCTGTTTGTTTCCGCTAAAACCGGCGCCGGCGTCCCGCAACTCCTTGATGCGATAGCCAGGCTGGCCCCTAACCCCATTGAAGGAAATCCCCCGCCCTTCTATAAAGGCGAGCCCGGTGACAACAGCCAGGAATTCGATGCCGTCCCGGATGCAGGCAAACATGTCCTTGCCCATGTCTTCAAGGTTGTCAGCGACCCCTTCGTCGGCAAACTCGGCATATTCCGAGTCCACCAGGGTACGATCAAAAAGGATACCCAACTGTTCGTCGGCGAAGCCAAGCGCGCCTTCAAGGTCGGACATATCTACCGGCTGCAGGGCAAGGAATATATCGAAGTCGAGGCGCTGGTTCCCGGCGAGATCGGCGCCATCTCCAAAGTCGAGGAAATCGAATTCGACTGCGTGTTGCACGATTCGCACGATGAAGACCGTATTCACCTGAAGCCTCTGGAGTTCCCGGAGCCGATGCAGGGACTGGCCGTGCAGCCCAAGCGCAAGGCGGATGAACAGCGCCTGTTCGACGTCCTGCACAAACTGGAGATCGAGGATCCCTGTTTCAAGATCGAGCGCCACGCGACAACCAATGAAACCGTCATTCGCGGCCTTGGCGAAATGCACCTGCGCGCCAAGCTCGCGCGAATGGCGCAACAGTACAAGATCGAACTCGATACGAAACCGCCGCAAATCGCCTACCGTGACACGATCGCCAAGAAAGCCGAAGGACCTTGCCGGCACAAGAAACAGAGCGGCGGCGCCGGCCAGTTCGGCGAAGTCATGCTGCGTGTCGAGCCCCTTGAGCGCGGCGCCGGGTTCGAATTCGTAGACGCCGTCAAAGGCGGCGTCATCCCGGGGGTATTCATGGCCTCCGTCGAGAAAGGCGTGCGCCAAGCCCTGGAGGATGGCGTCGTGGCGGGTTTCCCGGTCCATGACATCCGCGTCACCGTTCATGACGGGAAATCGCACCCCGTCGACAGCAAGGACATCGCTTTCTTCATGGCTGGACGGAAAGCCACGATACAGGCCATCCAGGCGGCCTCTCCGGTCATTCTCGAACCGGTGGTCGACATCGAGGTTCTGGCGCCGGAAACCGCCGTTGGCGATCTTTCCGGCGATTTATCCAGCAAACGCGGGCAGGTCACCGGCACCCAGCCGCGCGGGACGGGGACGATGGCCATCAACGGCAAGGTTCCGCTCGCCGAACTCGACGACTACCAGGGACGGTTGAAGTCGCTGACGGGAGGACAGGGCTCCTACAACATCGCCTTCTCCCACTACGCTCCAGTTCCAGGCAACACCCAGCAGCAGCTGGCATCGCAACACAAGACAGTCGGTCTGGAAGACGACTGACCTCGTTTCACTCCGCCACGGATATGCCATCGCATATCCGTGGCGGATATTGCGCACTCTCATCCCAGTTGGTTATTTGACGGCGTTCCGCCGCATATGACACGTCACGTCGCCCTGCCCCGCCAGTACGTGAGTATTTATATGGAATACTCGTTCGGGCTCTGATTCGTTATTCGAATCGCCAAGCCATCTGCAGGAAAAATTAAATGACATAATCAGGCCGTGCGCACGGACAAGTCTATTGTCATTAAAATAAAACTCAAACCGACACAACCGGTTACAAAGCGGCACAATATCCGGTCAATTGAACGACAAAGCCGAGCCAGGCATTCCAATAAAATTGCCTTCGCTGTATCAATCTTTTTAACGCGAAAGGAAACGTATGGAATTTCTCGCCAACTTTGGTTCTGTCATAGCACTCGCTGTTCTTGTTCTTGTACCGCATTTCGTTCTTGCCCATTTCAATCTGAAATGCTCAATGCCGCAGTCGTAAAAGCAATTCCAAATCACTAAAGCAACGGCGCCCTCTTGACACTTTATGTCATGAAGGGTTTGCCGGAAAAAACAAGCGGTGGGCAGCCCCGCCAAGTAGTCTCTCCGAAGCACAACCCACTGTCGATTTCAATCAGCCCTGCTCATGGCGCGCAGTCGGCTATCCGGTTCTTTGTGCAGTCCACATGCAAGACAACAGAACATCGCTCTGCAGCCTGCCGGATTATGCCGTAAGGATTTCCCGTAATTCTTCGATCTGTTCCGGCGAAAACACGTCAATCCCATGCCGCCGGAGAAGCGCTGCCGTCACTCCGCTTCCCACATGGCGTCTACCGGCGAAGCTGCCGTCGTAGATGGAACGGCTGCCGCATGACGGGCTGCCATCGGTCAACAGCGCACAGCGGCATCCGTTGGCCAGCGCCGCGGCCAATGCAGCTTTCGCACCCGCCACAAAAGCATCGGTAACGTCCTCGCCCACTGCCGTAAACACACGCGCCCTGCCCGCCAGCACGTCTTCGCCGGTCGCTCCGTCGGAGATTTCGGCCGGTTCGCGGGGAATTCCCATCCCGGCCATTCGCTCGGGGCAGACCGCCACCAGCCGTCCTTCGGCCATCCATTGCTCCAGAATGGGATGATGAAACGTCTTCGCGGCTCCGTCATAGCGTACGGGTTGCGCGAGAAGGCAGGCGCTGACCAGCACTTTATTCTTCATGCGCCGCCTCGACGCACTTGATCAGCGAACCACGAAGGTGGGCCGGTAACCCAGCCCCTGGCGGATTTTTTCCGCGACCTTCTCCGCGTCGCCCCGGCTGGCATAAGGACCGAGCTGGACGCGGTGCACACCGTCGCCTTTCAGGATCTGGATACTCTCGCTCAGCCAATCGAGTTCGCGCGACAAATGCGCCCGCAGGCTTTCGGCGTTGTCGGCACTGGAAAAGGCCCCGAGCTGCAAAAATACCCCTTTCAGCGCGCCGCCATCCGCCGCTGCAACTTCCTGCGCCCTGGCTGGCGCAGCATCTTCGACAGCCAGTTGGGCCATGAACTGGTCGAACTCATCCTGCGCCGGCTTGTCGATAACCGCCTTGCCCGGCAGAACGGCGGTTTTCGCTGCATAGAGCGGCGAGGTCGAATCGGTCGGCATCAGCGATTCGACCTCGACGAGCGTGCTGCCGTTGTTGATATAGCCAAGCCGGTAAGCGGCAGCATAAGAAAGATCGATGATCCGGTCGGCGTGGAACGGACCGCGGTCGATGACTCGCACGACGACCGACTTGCCGTTGCTGACGTTGGTCACGCGCACATAGGAAGGCAGCGCCAGAGTCGGGTGCGCCGCCGTCATGGCAAACATGTCGTAGGTTTCGCCGATCGAGGTTTTTTGGCCGTGGAATTTCTTGCCGTACCAGCTGGCGACACCGCGCTGTCTTACGGGCGCGAGGCTGGTATTCGGCACATAGGATTTGCCGAGCACGACGTAGGGGTTGTTGGCAAAACGGTGCAAGGGTTCGAAGCGTGGCTGGGCGTCGGGGATTTCATCGAGGTTGACCGGAATGTCGTCGGCAGGGCCGTCATCCTTGTAATAGCCGCCGCCCCGCTTCTGCACGACGGTTTTTTTCCCTGAACCTGCAGTGTCCGTCGTTCGCGTCGGTTGGCTGCCACACGCCGCGAGAAAAACCGCCAACGCTATCAACAGCAGGTTGATATGGCCGGGGAAATTCTTGTCTATCATGCGACGCATGCGTTTCACTCTTGTTCCTGTTCCAGTGGCGCTATTGCTTGATCATCATCCGGTGCGAATGAATGCTCATCAGAATGCCGATACCGAGAAACAGCGTCACCAGCGCCGTACCGCCGTAGCTCATGAACGGCAATGGCACACCGACAACCGGCAGTATGCCACTGACCATCCCCATGTTGACGAAGACATAGGTGAAAAAACTCAAGGTAATCGATCCGGCAAGCAGGCGGGAAAACAATGTGGAAGCATTGGCGGTAATCATCAGGCCGCGCCCGATGAGCAGGAGATAGAGCAGAAGCAGGATGCCGTTGCCGACCAGGCCGCGCTCCTCGGAAAAAACGGCGAAAATGAAATCGGTATGCCGCTCCGGGATGAACTCCAGATGCGTCTGGGTTCCCTCCAGCCACCCCTTGCCAAATGGGCCTCCGGAACCGATGGCTATGGTCGATTGGATGATGTGGTAACCCGCCCCGAGAGGCTCGCTCGTAGGGTCGATCAGGGTCAGGATGCGTTTTCGCTGATAGTCGCGCAACAGGTGGGTCCAGATGAAAGGGGCCGAACCGACAGTCAGGACGGTCATGCCGATCATGACTTTCCATGGCAGGCCGGCGAAGAAGATGACATAAAAACCGGCAGCGCCGACCAGAAGCGCGGTGCCCAGATCAGGCTGCTTGGCGATCAGCGCGAACGGAACGATAAGCAGAAGCGCAGCCAATATGTAATGCTTTGCGCTCAGAATCGCCTCGTGCTTGTGAAAATACCAGGCCAACATCAACGGCGTGGCGATCTTGAGAATTTCCGATGGCTGGATCCGCATGAAACCGAGAGGCAGCCAGCGCCGCGCACCATTTACCTTGACTCCGACCAGGAACACCAGAACGAGCAGGATTATGCCGATGATGTACAGCGGCACGGCAAAACGCATCATCTTCTGAGGAGGGAGCTGAGCGGCAAGCCACATGGCGCACAGACCGACCCCGAGGTTCATGACCTGCCCAAGCGTCCGGTCGCTCATATAGTAGGTAGCGCTATAAATGGTTGCCAGGCCAAAGGCCATGATAGCCAGGGTAATCAGCAGCAAGGGGCCGTCAATGCATTCGACAAGGCGCTGGTGAAAACGGCGGATCAGTGAGCGAGGCATCTTTGCTATTCCTCCTCTTCGGCGGTTTCGTCTTCCTTCGCCGCGCCCTTGGGTTGTTTTCCCGACAGATAGTAGTCCATGACCATGCGCGCAATCGGCGCGGCGGACTGTGCGCCGAAACCGCCGTTTTCGACGAGCACGGCCAGCGCGATTTTCGGTTGATCCGCCGGGGCGAAAGCGATGAACAGGGCGTGGTCGCGCAATTCCTGTTTGAGCCGGTGCGCCCTGTACTCAGCGCCCTTCAGGCTGAACACCTGCGCCGTGCCGGTTTTCCCGGCGGACACATACTCGGCGCCGGCAAAAGCACGTGCGCCGGTTCCCTCCTTGTTGACGCCGACCATCGCCTTCTTGATGACCTCTATGTTTTGCGGTTTCCACGGCAAGGTGCGCAGGGGCTTGGGTTCGATCTCGGTTTTTTCGCCCGAAATGCTGTCGGTGATGTACTTGACCAGGTGCGGGCGGAACAGCACGCCGTCGTTGGCCAGCGCCGCCGTCGCTTGTGCCAGCTGGATCGGCGTGTAGGCGTTATAGCCCTGGCCGATGCCGATCGAGATCGTTTCGCCAGCAAACCATTTTTGCTGTTCCGGTCTTTTGAAGCGGCGCTTTTTCCATTCCGGCGACGGCAGGACCCCCTCCGATTCGCCCTCGATGTCGATACCGGTCTTTCTGCCGAAGCCGAGCGGCCCCATGAAACGGGCGATGCTGTCTATACCCATGTCATTCGCCAGCATGTAGTAATAGGTGTCGCAGGATTGAACGATCGACCTGTACATATCGACCATGCCGTGGCCGCCCCGTTTATCGTCACGGAAGGTATTACCGCCGAACACGAAAAAACCTGGATCGGCAATCGCGTGGCCGGGGGTGCGTTTGCCGGTTTCCAGCGCGGCAAGCGCCATGAAAGGCTTGAATGTCGAGCCGGGCGGATAGGCGCCGTTCAGCGCGCGGTTGACCATCGGGCGATCCGGAGAATTGTTGAGCAGATCCCAATCCTCGGTGCGGATGCCATCGACAAAGAGGTTCGGGTCAAAGGTCGGCGTGGAAACCAGGGCCAGGATACCGCCTGTCGAAGGTTCGATGGCAATGAGCGAGCCGCGACGGTCGCCGAATGCCTTTTCCGCGATTTCCTGCAGCTTGATGTCGAGCGTCAGCGTCAGGTTGTTGCCGGAAGTCGGCGCCGTGCGGGAGATGTTGCGCACGGCCTGGCCGTTGGCATCCACCTCCACTTCCTCATAGCCCGTCTTGCCATGCAATTGGAATTCGTAGGATTTTTCCAGCCCGGTTTTTCCAATGTGCTCCGACCCCTTGTAGTTGGCGGTCTGCTCCTTTTCTTCGATGATCTCGAGGTCGTTCTTGTTGATGCGGTTGATGTAGCCGATGGCATGCGCGGCGACCGGCCCCAACGGGTACTGGCGAAACAGGCGCGCCTTGACGTCGACGCCGGGGAAACGGTAGCGGTTGGCCGCAAAACGCGCCACGTCCTCGTCGGTCAGGCGCGTGCGGATCGGTAGGCTTTCGAACGAGCTGTTCTCCTCGAGCATTTTGCGGAAACGCCGTTTGTCCTTGGCCTGAATTTCGATGAGTTCGCCAAGGGACTCAATGGTCTGGTCGAGGTTTTCTACTTTCGACGGCGTGATTTCCAGGGTGAACGCCGAATAGTTGCGCGCCAGAACCACCCCGTTCCGGTCGGAAATGATCCCACGGTTCGGCGGGATGGGCACCAGCGCGATGCGATTCCTCTCGGCACGCGTCGTGTAGTAGTCGTGCTGTTCTATCTGGAGGAAAACGAAGCGGGCGACCAACACGGCAAACGCCAGAAAGACGATACCCGCAGCAAAAAACACGCGGAAACGGAAGCGCTTCAGTTGCTCGCCGTCCTGGCTAATTCGAGATGCAGCATATGTCGGCACGGACGTCTTCTCAGATAGGCCGGTTGTCGTCGCGCTCTATCGGCTGATACTGCGGCAGCAACAACAGGAATGTCAAAGGCGCCCACAGCAGTGCCCCGATAAAAGGCCCGCCGAAATAGTCCAGCCCTGGCAGCACGACACCCGGCATGGCGCGCACGATGAACTGCGACAGTTGCACGAGCAGCAGCAGCGGCAGCACGTGCAGCGCCTGCCAGCGCATCGGGAACCAGAGAACGCGGCGCGAGATGGCTTCGGCAAGGTATGAGGCCAGCACGTAAGCCAAAGTATGCTGCCCCAGCACACTGGCGTCGGCAACGTCCATGACGAGGCCAAGCAGAAAGCCAATGCCCATGCCAATCCGGCGGGGCTCCCGGATACTCCAAAAAACCAGCACAAGCACTACCCAGTCGGGCATCCAGGGCCAGGCGGACGTTGGCAGGAAATTGAACAGCAGGGCAACCAGAAAACTGAAAGCGATGAACCAGGGGCGGACCGGCTGGAGGATTCGCGACGAATAAAAGGTCGGTTGCATACGTCAGTTCCTCGGGGCGCGCCGGCGAATACCCGGCCGTACGGCAGATTTGCCGGATTTTCCGGCATTGCTCGGGGCCGTCAGCTGGGTCGGCACCGGTACGCTCTCGCGCGCATCGAGCACCATGATTTCGCCGAAATTTTCCACCCCCGCGAGCGGGGTGCAGTAGATGCGGGCAAAAGAGTAGGAAGTATCGCGTTCGATATACGCCACCCTGGCGACCGGCAAGCCGGGCGGAAAAATACCGTCAAGCCCCGAAGTCACCAGCATGTCGCCATCCTGGATATCGGCGTTGGCAGGCAGATAACGCAGTTCGAGCCGCCCGTCGCCAAGGCCGAAAACGACGGAACGCGTACCGGTGCGCAACACCTGCACGGGCACGGCCTGCTCCTTGTCGGTAATCAGCGTGATTTCCGAAACGAAGGGAAACACGCGGCTGACCTGGCCTATGACGCCGACATCATCCACCACCGGCCGGCCGGCGGCAATATTGTTCTGCTGCCCCTTGTCGACAACCACCCGGCGCGAGAAAGGGTCGCGTACCGCATAAATGATCTGCGCCACCAGGCCATTGATTTTTTGCCGGGCGCGCATGTCCAGCAATTTGCGCAGGCGTTCGTTCTCCGCTTCGAGCTGCTGGGTGTGCAGCAAGGTTTCTGCATTGGTCAACTGGGAATGCTTCAGCCGCGCATTTTCCTCCTCCAGTGAGGAGAGGCTGGAAAAATAGAAGAAATGCCCCTTGACGAAATTGAACGGCGCTTGCGCCGCCTGCTGGACCGGCTGCGTCACCAGGGAAATCCCCTGGCGGAACAGGTCCAGTGTCTGAAAGCGCGAATCGACGAAGATCAGCGCCAACGAAAGCATGGCGTAAAACGACAGCTGCGCCAAAGGCGCCGGCCCGCGTCTGAAAAACGGTGGCGGCTGATGATCCATGCGATTCAAAGAGTAATGACAGGAAACAGGCGAAAGAGACGGAGAGACTATGGATTATCCCATAGCCTCTGTTCTTTCACGTGTCCCCCAACAAAAGCAGCGGGCAAATCACTCGGAAGCGAAGAGACTGCCCAGCTTGTCCACGCGCTCGAGCGCCATGCCGCAGCCGCGTGCCACACAGGTCAGCGGCTCCTCGGCGACGATGACCGGCAGCCCGGTTTCTTCCATCAGCAAACGGTCGAGATCGCTCAGCAGGGCGCCTCCGCCGGTAAGCACCATCCCTTTGTCGGCGATATCCGCACCCAGTTCAGGCGGCGTTTTCTCAAGCGCCGACTTGACCGCCGAGACGATGCTGTTGAGCGGTTCGGTCAGCGCTTCGAGGATTTCGTTCGAGGAAATGGTGAACTTGCGTGGAATGCCTTCAGCCTTGTTGATGCCGGAAACCTCCATTTCTCGCACCTCGGTGCCCGGAAAGGCGGAACCGATGTTTTTCTTGATGCCCTCCGCGGTATTTTCGCCGATGAGCATGCCGTAGTTGCGGCTGATGTAGCTGATGATCGCTTCATCGAGCTTGTCGCCGCCGACCCTGACCGAGCCGGAATACACCATGCCGCCCAGGGAAATGACGCCGACTTCGGTCGTGCCGCCGCCGATATCGACGACCATCGATCCCGTCGGTTCGGAAACCGGCAGCCCGGCGCCGATGGCGGCAGCCATCGGCTCGTCGATCAGGTAGACCTTGCTGGCGCCCGCCCCGAGAGCCGACTCCCGGATGGCGCGCCGCTCGACTTGCGTGGAGCCGGAAGGCACACAGATAATGATGCGCGGACTGGGCGAAAACAGGCGGGAATCATGCACCTTGCGTATGAACTGCTTGAGCATCTGCTCGGTAACGGTGAAATCTGCAATCACGCCGTCTTTCATCGGGCGGATGACGGAGATGGCGCCCGGCGCCTTGCCGAGCATTTCCTTGGCGCTCTGGCCGACTGCCTGGATGGTTTTGTGGGCATTGGGTCCGCCTTCCATGCGGATGGCGACGACCGAGGGTTCGTCCAGGAGGATTCCCTTGCCGCGTACGTAAATCAGGGTGTTGGCTGTGCCAAGGTCGATGGCTAGGTCGTTCGAAAAATAACTGCGCAAAGAACTGAACATGCGTATTTGTCCGTGAAAGCTTCGCAGGAGCTGCGGATAGTAAAGCGTTTATGATACCTTATAAGGCTCCCGTTTTAATATTTCACTAATATCCATTACTGATTTCTGCGCCATGTCACTTACTCTGGAACAAGTCCGGCGCGTCGCTCAACTCGCCAGGATCGAAATTAGCGATGCCGAGGCGGAAGACACGCTCAAGCAACTGAACGGAATTTTCGCCATGATCGAGGAAATGCAGGCCGTCGACACGCGCAACGTCGAACCGATGGCGCATGCGCAGGATCTGGCCCAGCGCCTTCGCCCCGACGCCGTGACCGAAACGGATCACCGTGAAGCTTTTCAGGCTGTGGCTCCGGAAGCCGAAGCCGGTCTTTACCTCGTGCCCAGGGTGATCGAATGATTGAACGCAGCCTTGCCTCCCTTGCCCAATCGCTGGACAAGCGGGAAATATCCAGCGTCGAACTTACCCGGCTCTACCTTGACCGTATCGCCCGCCTGAACGCAAAACTCAACGCCTTCGTCACCGTCGATCCCGAAAAGAGCCTGGCGCAGGCCAAAGCCGCCGACGCCAAACGCGCTGAAGGGAAAGCTACTCCGCTGACCGGAATTCCTTTTGCACACAAAGACTTATTCTGCACAAAAGGCTGGCTGACCACCTGCAGTTCGAAAATGCTGGGCAATTTCGTCAGCCCGTACGACGCGGCGGTCATCGAGCATTTCAATGCGGCTGGCGCCGTCATCCTTGGCAAAACGAATATGGACGAATTTGCCATGGGGTCATCGAACGAAACATCTTATTTCGGTCCCGTGAAAAACCCGTGGGACACTTCCTGCGTTGCCGGCGGTTCCTCGGGCGGCTCGTGTGCCGCCGTTGCCGCGCGCCTGGCCCCTGCTGCCACGGGCACCGACACCGGCGGTTCGATCCGCATGCCGGCGGCGCTGTGCGGCCTGAGCGGATTGAAACCGACTTACGGCATCGTATCGCGCTACGGCATGATCGCCTTTGCCTCTTCGCTCGACCAGGGTGGGCCGATCGCACACTCCGCCGAAGACTGCGCCATACTGCTCAATGCCATGGCCGGGTTCGACGAGCGCGATTCCACCAGCCTCAACCGCCCGGTGGAAGACTACACGCGCGATCTGTCCGCCACGGCGGCGGAAAAACCGCTGGCCGGCCTGAAAATCGGGCTGCCGAAAGAATTTTTCGAGGAAGGCTGCGCGGCGGAAGTCATGCAGCAGGTGGAAGCCGCCGTTGAGGAATACCGGCGGCTCGGCGCCGAAACGGTCGACGTCAGCCTGCCGAACATGAAGCTTGCCGTGCCGGCCTATTACGTGATCGCCCCGGCCGAGGCCAGTTCCAACCTGTCGCGCTTCGACGGCGTACGCTATGGCTATCGTGCGCCGGAATACGGCGATATCAACGACCTGTACTGCAAGACGCGGGCGCAGGGCTTCGGCGACGAAGTCAAGCGCCGCATCCTGATCGGCACCTACGTGCTGTCGCACGGCTACTACGATGCCTATTATCTGCAGGCCCAGCGCATCCGCCGCCTGATCGCCAACGATTTCGTGGAGGCGTTCAAACACTGTGACATTATCGCCGGTCCGACGAGCCCGACGACGGCGTTCAAACTCGGCGAAAAGGTCGCCGACCCGGTGCAGATGTACCTTTCCGACATCTACACGATCGCCGTCAACCTCGCCGGCCTGCCCGGCATGTCGATCCCCTGCGGCTTCGCCGGAAAACTTCCGGTCGGCCTGCAATTGATCGGCAACTACTTCGGCGAGTCGCGGCTGCTCGGCATCGCGCATCGCTATCAGCAGGTGACCGACTGGCATCGGCGCGGCCCTCAGGATCTGGATTGAACGGCCCATGCGATTCGTAGCGCCGTTCTTTCTGCTTCTCCCGATTTTTCTGCTGGCTTCCTGCGCCGTGCAGGAACCAGCTCCCGTCGCAAAAAAGCCGGTGATGGAGAAGGCCGAAGCCAGCGAGAAAGCAGAGGCTTCCGAGAAGATCCAGTCGCAGCCGCTCAAATACCTTGCCAACCGCAACCTGAAACCGATGCCCGACAAGGAGCTCAACGTCCGCACGCGCTGCCGTTTCAAGGATGTCGCAGGTGGCCAGGGCAACATGGACTTGCAGGTGACGAAGGCCGAAGTCAAGCGCTTCCTGGCCGAGGTATCCATCCCCAGCCAGGGCATCTGCCGCTTTGACATGAAGCAGTTCAAGCAGACGGCCAGGATGCCCAACGTCGTGCTGACCGACAAGGACGGCGATTGCACGGTGCGCATGTGGGAACAGGGAAAAGGTGTCACGGTTTCCTTCAACAGCTGCCAGTCGAAATGCGAGAAAGACGCCTTCAGCTATCTCTGGCCGATACTGGTCGATACACGTAACGGGCGCTGTGCCTGATTTGGTGAGTACGCAAAAATGAAGCAAGGACAATGGGAAGTGGTCATCGGCATCGAGACGCACGTTCAGCTCTCGACGCACTCCAAGATTTTTTCCGGCAGCTCGACGGCCTTTGGCGCCGAACCCAACGTAAACGCTAGCGCCGTCGATCTGGCGCTGCCCGGCGTCTTGCCCGTGCTCAACAAGGGTGCCGTGGAATGCGCCATTCGTTTCGGCCTGGCTGTAGATGGCGAGGTCGCCGCGAAATCCGTGTTCGCGCGCAAGAATTACTTCTACCCGGACCTGCCCAAAGGCTACCAGATCAGCCAGTTCGAGCGCCCCGTCGTCGTCGGCGGCAAGGTGGCGATCCAGGTCGGATCGGGCGATGATGCAGTGGAGAAGACGGTTCGCCTGACGCGCGCGCATCTTGAGGAAGACGCCGGCAAGTCGCTGCACGAGGATTTCCATGGCAAATCCGGCATCGATCTCAACCGTGCGGGAACCCCGCTGCTGGAGATCGTCACCGAACCCGACATGCGCTCGTCCGCTGAGGCGGTGGCCTACGCCAAGACGCTGCACGCGCTGGTACGCTGGATCGGCATTTGCGACGGCAACATGCAGGAAGGCTCTTTCCGCTGCGACGCCAACGTTTCCGTCCGCCCCTTCGGGCAGAAGGAGTTCGGCACACGGCGCGAAATCAAGAACCTCAACTCCTTCCGTTTCATGCAGCAGGCCATCGATTACGAAGTGCAATGGCAGATCGCCACGCTGGAGGACGGCGGACGGATCGAGCAGGCCACCGTACTCTTCGACCCGGATACCGGCAAAACGCTTGCCATGCGTTCCAAGGAGGACGCGCACGATTACCGCTATTTCCCCGACCCCGATCTGCTGCCGCTGATCATCGACCGCGACTGGGTGGCGCGCGCGCGCGCGGCGCTGCCGGAGCTGCCGGAGGCCAAGAAGCAGCGCTTCATGGACGATTACGGCCTCTCGGGCTATGACGCAGCCATGCTGACCGGCGGACTGGAAGTAGCGGACTATTTCGAGGCTGCCGTCGCTGCGGCAGGCAAGAACGCGGCCAAACCCTGCGCCAACTGGGTGGTCGTCGACCTGGCGGCGCGGCTCAACAAGACCGGCAAGGAGCTCGCCGAATCGCCGGTAACGGCAGTTCAACTGGGCGGACTGGTGGCGCGCATCGCCGACGGCACCATTTCCAACAACATCGCCAAGAAGGTGTTCGAGGCACTCTGGAACAGTGAGGGCCAATCCGCTGATGAGATCATCGAGAAGCAGGGCCTGCGGCAGATTACCGACACCGGCGCCATCGAGGCGCTGATCGACGAGGTGTTGTCCGCCAATGCAGCGATGGTCGCGGAATTCAGGGCCGGCAAGGAAAAAGCGTTCAATGCGCTGGTCGGGCAAGCCATGAAGGCGACCAAGGGCAAGGCGAATCCACAGCAGGTCAACGAACTGCTGCGTAAAAAGCTGGGGTAAAGGCAAGACAGAAAACGCGTAGCCGGATGCCCCTGTACGACCAGGGACGGTCGGCTACGCGTTTTTTCGTTTGATGTGCCGGCAATAAACCTGCGTGGCATCACCGGCCGGTCAGTTTAGGTCAAGGCTGCGATTCAGTCTTCTGAGGCGCAAGCAGCTCCGTAAGCCGCTTCAGATCTTCGTCGAACTTGGCCTGCATCGTCTCGATTTCCTTTCGCCTGGTGACGATGAGCGTCTCCTGGTTCTTCAGTTCGAACTCGGTGTCGCGGAGCCCTTTCTCAACCTCCATGGGCAATGCCCTCTTTTTGTAGAACTCGGCTTCGTTCTCGAATTTTTTCCGCTCGACGGTAACGGCCGCAATTTTTTCCTCGGCACCCTTGATGGCGGCATTCGCCTCATCGAGCATCCGCTTGCGGCGAAGTTCCAGTTCTTCCAAAGTGCCGTAGCTATTGAGCAGCGCTTGATCCTGGAGCTGCTGCTTTTTCCGTTTGATGTCTTCCAGCCGGCGCTGCTCATCCTCGCGGGCCCGCTGTGCACGCTGCTCCGGGGTCAATGGTGCGGCAACCTCGCGTATCGTCTGGCCGTTCGGCCCGATCTCGCGATAGGCGCGGCCGTAACACGCTTGCGGCAGGGTATCGCCGCAAGCCTGCCTGCCCGCAATGTCTACGCAGCAATAGAGCCTGCCCGGTATCGCGTTGGGCGACGCCGGGGCGGCTTTTGCCTGAACTGCAAAGCCGAGCGCCGCTACCGACACCATGATGAGAAAGTTATGCACTATGCGCAACACCGTATTCCTGACGATAGCCTTCCACGGCTGTTTTATATGCCGAGAAATCCGGCCGTTGTTCAAGAAACACCATCAAATCGTCCAACGTAGCCACTGCAGTGACCGGGAGGCCGTAATCGCGTTCTACTTCCTGCACAGCGGACAATTCTCCCGCGCCGCGCTCCATTCGGTCAAGGGCAATGATCACACCGCAAGGCACGGCACCCGCAGCGCGTATGATGTCGACCGATTCGCGCACCGAGGTGCCCGCCGTGATGACGTCGTCAACGATCAGAACGCGGCCGGAAAGCGGCATGCCGATGATATTTCCGCCCTCGCCATGGTCCTTGGCTTCTTTCCGGTTGAAGGCGAAAGGCAGATTGCGGCCGGCGCGGGCCAACGCCAGCGCCGTAACCGACACCAGAGGAATGCCCTTGTAGGCGGGGCCGAAGAGCATGTCCGCGTCGACGCCGCAGGACAGGATGGCTTTGGCATAGAATTGCGAAAGACGGTCAAGCGCTGCGCCGTCGTTGAACAATCCGGCATTGAAGAAATAGGGTGAAAGCCGCCCCGCTTTCGTTTTAAATTCACCAAAACGCAAAACGTTTTGCGCGAGAGCAAATTCGATAAACTCCTGACGAAAATCCATTGACTACCTTTTTAATAGAAACAAGGCCGATTACGGCCGCGGAGAGCTTATGTTACGCATCATCACCCTAAATCTCAATGGCATCCGTGCGGCATGGAACAAGGGATTCGCCCAATGGGCCGCCGCGCAGAACGCCGACATCATATGCCTGCAGGAATTGAAAGCCCAGATTCCGGATCTGAACACGGCGATGCTGATGCCGGAAGGATTCCACGCCCATTATCACTGCGCGGAAAAGAAGGGCTACAGCGGGGTCGGCTTGTGGTGCCGCCGAAAGCCGGATGCGCTTATCGAAGGTGTCGGCAACGCCGAATTCGACGCCGAAGGCCGCTATCTGCGCGCCGACTTCGGCAATCTTACGGTTATTTCCCTGTACATTCCGTCCGGATCGAGTTCTCCCGAACGCCAGGAAGCAAAATTCCGTTTTCTGGACATTTTCTATCCCCACCTAGCCGCCTTGGCACAAAGCGGACGCGACATCGTCGTCTGCGCCGATTGGAATATTGCCCACCAGGAAATCGACCTGAAAAACTGGAAGTCGAACCAGAAGAACTCCGGATTCCTGCCAGGGGAGCGTGCCTGGATAAGCAAGGTCCTGAACGAAGCGAAATGGGTGGACGCATACCGCCGCCTGCATCCGGTCGTCACGGACGAATCCTACACCTGGTGGTCGAACCGCGGACAGGCCTGGGCCAAGAACGTCGGGTGGCGCCTGGACTATCAGCTGGCGACGCCCCTTCTGGCGGCAGCCGCCAAGACCGCGTCCGTCTACAAAAACCAGCGCTTCAGCGATCACGCCCCCCTGACCATCGACTACGATTACGATCCCTGGGCGTCTTCCTGAGGAAAACCAGGCGTTCTGCCCGCACCGTGACGCATCCTCCGGGCATTAGCGCGCTGTGTGCCGGAAACACGACAGGGGAAACCTTTCCGTCGCCGGGGAATTACTCGCTATGTATGTTGTCATTGCTTCAGGGCGTCAAATTAGATACCCTGAATACAGTGTGGCAATTGGATTCGGCGATCCGTTGCTATTTATCCACTCAATAAAAGACGAGGTATACGATGTCAGAAATGTCCAATTGCTCCTGCAGCGCCAAAGAAAAACTCGTTTCCGACATGAAAGTCGTCGTATCGGATGCCGAGGAAATCCTGCGTGCAACAGCCGACGTGACTGGCGACAAGATTGGGGAATTGCGCGAGCGCATCATCGAGCGTCTGCACGACGCCAAGGTTCGTATCGCAGAAGCCGAGGCAGCGCTGGTTGACCGGACCCGTGCGGCAGCGCGCGCCACCGACGATTACGTTAACGAGAACCCCTGGCAGGCAGTCGGTATCGCTGCCGGCATCGGCCTGCTGCTCGGCGTCATCATCGGCCGCCGCTAAACGCCACGGCCATGGAAGAAAGCCGCGAGGAAAGGGCGGGGTTGTTTGCCGCCCTGAAGGGCCTTACTGCGACACTGCTGGCGAGCGGAAAAACGCGTCTGGAGCTGCTCTCCAACGAAATCGAAACGGAGAAGCTGCACGCGCTCCGGCTTGTACTGATATCCCAGGCAATGGCCTTCTGTTTCGCACTTGGCATCATCCTGGCCATAATTTTTCTCGTCGTGCTGTTCTGGGATCAGCGGACGATGGTTCTTGGGATTTTCACGCTGATATTCCTCGCGCTCGGCGGTTTATTCCTGATGCGCCTCAAAGAGGCGACACAGCGCCCGGACAAAATTTTTTCCGCCAGCATCGAACAGCTGCAGGAAGACATCCGCCAGCTTAAATCGCTCTCGGGCCATGAACCGCCGGCTTGACGAGCTGCTGCTCCAGCGCGGCCGACTGATCGAACGCATTGGCGGTCAGCGATCGGCGCTGAGCCGCGACATGGCGCCTGTTGCCGCCGCCCTGGACAGGGTGGATGCGGCAAAAGACTGGGCCTGTTCCGTCACCGCATCCATCCGGCGCCACCCCGTGGCGGCAACGCTGGCAGCTGCCGGCCTGCTGGCTGTCAAGGGCAAGACAATGCTGCGTTGGGGCAAGCGGGCATTTATGCTCTGGCGCACCTGGAAAGCTGTACAGGCCACGCTCTACAGTTTGGGAGGCCGCATCCGCTTGTGACTCCGCCAGATCCTGCCAACGAAGAAGCCGGCGGCACCGGTAACGGCCTGTTGGTTCGATTACTACTCTCCCAGAAGCGCCAGGTTCGCAACGTTGTTGACGACGTCGCCCGGATACGCGGGATGATGCCGCTGCTGATGAAACATCGCAACGGCGGACACTGGACACGCAAGGAGAAAGCGCAATTGCTGGTGCAGCTACGCCTTCTTTCGCGCGTTTCACCCTTGTTGCTGCTACTCCTGCTGCCCGGTTCCGTGTTCCTGCTGCCGGCCTATGCCTGGCTGCTGGATCGGCGGCTGAAAAGACGCAGGGTGGCAAGAGCTCTGGCAAACCGGCGCCCATAGTGCATCCCTGCAAACTTCAGATGGTGCGGCCAGCACGGCGGCACCGCATGCAGGATTCAGTGGGAGGCTCTCAACTTTGCCATATGCCCTGGCCGACGAGTTGCTTGGTCGCGGCCTCCGCCCAGCCGCGGTTGGCAGCCGGGCTGGCAGGGCTGGGATGCAATACCTTGCCGATCCTCACATCCCGCTTGGCAAGCGCTTCGCCGGCACGCGCCTCGGCAAAGCCGCCAATGCCGATGACCCATTCCGGCTGCAAGGCATTGACCATTTTCCGCAGATGCTCATCGCAGGCGGCGTAGAGCGGATCGGTTTCACTGGCGGGCAGCTTGTCGGGCGTCAGATTGCGGCCCTGGTCGAAAAACGCCAAAGGGCAGTAATTGGCGACGAAGTGTTCGGTGAAAAAGTCGCCGGCGCTCCGGAAGCGCTGCTGGAACAGCCCCCACAGTCTGCGGCCGCTCACTTCTGAACGCGTGCAGGCAAAGCCTTCGATCGGGCGCTTGGGGTTCTCCTGCGCCGGTTTTTGCACGGCGGCATCGATTCCCATCCAATCGCGCACGGCAGCGATTTCGCCAAAAGGAACGCCGCACTGCACCATGCCGAACGGCCCCGGGTTCATGCCGACGAAAACCACTCTCTTGCCGTTTCCTCCGAATCGCCGCAGATATTCTTCATGAGGCGCCCAGGCATACTCCAGCGGGTTGTAGGTATGCGACACCGGGGCGGCAAATGCCAGTTTGCCAACCTCCTGCGACAGGCATCGCGCCGCAGCGATCAGCGTGGCGGCTGTCGCGGCTTCGTTCGTTGTCATTCTTCCCTCCCTTCTTCGGCCAGGTTACGCAGCGGCTGCCGCATCCGCCAGACCATGATGACGCCCGGCAACGCCATGGCGACTGAAAACAGGTAAAACGCCTGCCAGCCGATGCTTTCCGTCAGCACGCCGGCCACCGGGCTGACATAGATGCGGCCGACGGCGGCCAGCGCGGAAAGCAGCGCGTAATGCGTGGCGGTAAAGCGGCTGTTGCACAGCGCCATCAGTAGCGCCACGAGCGCAACTGTGCCCATGCCGCCGGTGATATTCTCGGCCGCTACCACGGCCAGCAGTAGAAAATCCAGCGAAGCGGCTTCGCGCAGCGAGACGACGAGCCAGTCGAACGGCGGCACGCTGACGCTGCCCCACGCCCCCTTGCCGAGCACGGCGATCAGATAGAAACCGAAATTCGAAATCAGCTGCAGGATGCCGAAAAGCAGCAGGCCGCGGTAGAGGCGCAAGCGCAGCATAAGCGCGCCGCCGAGGATGGCGCCAAAGATGGTTAGCCAGATACCGATGATCTTGTTGGCGATACCGACCTCGGTTTGCGAAAACGCCATCCCCTTGATCAGGAAGGCGGTGGTCAGGCTGCCGGCAAAAGCGTCGCCCAGCTTGTAGAGGATGATCAGGAGCAGGAACCAGCCGGCGCCGGCCTGCGAGAAGTAGGAGGCAAGCGAGGCGTTGAGCGTCTCGAAGCGTGCCCGCCGGGCAAACCACCAGGCGAGAGGCAGGGCCGTGGCAATCTCGCTGACGACGAAAAGCAGCTGGATCCAGTGGTTGTCGCTTTCGGGGTCGAATCCCAGCAACAGCAAAAACGCCTTCGCCAGAAAGTAGCCGGCGAAGACGCCGCACAGCATGGAAAGGAAGCCGAGCAGTTCGTTCCTGGCATTGGAGAATAGCGGCCGGGACTCCACACGCACGGGCGGCAGCGTGAACAGCGAGAGGATCGCTGCCGCGGCCATGATCGTGCCCATGAGCGAATAGACGCGCGGCCAGGATTGCCATTGATCGGCCCAGATCAGCGCAATGCCGCCTGAGACGATCATCGCCAGCCGGTAGCCGAAAACGTGCAGCGAGGCCCCCAGGCCGTGCTCGGCCTTGTCGCTCAGGACGTCGGCGCGGTAGGCGTCGACGACCACATCCTGCGAGGCCGAGAGAAATGCCACCAGCACTGCGCACTGGGCGAAGAGCAAGGGCTGCGAAGCGGGCGACAGTCCGGACATGGCGAACAGCGCCAGCGCCAGCCCGCATTGTGTTATGACCAGCCAACCGCGGCGGCGTCCGAGCCAGGGCGGCTCGAATCGGTCCATCAGCGGCGCCCAGAGAAATTTGAAGGTGTAGGGAACACCCACGAGACCGAAAAAGCCGATCGTGGCAAAGTTGATGCCGTCCATCGTCAGCCATGCCTGCATAGCCTGGCCGGTCAACGCAAGCGGCAGGCCCGAGGCAAACCCCAGAAGCAGTATGGCCGCAAGGCGATGGCTGCGTCCCAGCGACGCCATCCCGCTACGGCCGGCCAAGACGGTAGAAGGCTAGGCTGCCGTTCAGGTTCGGATCGTCGGTGACCGGTTGGCCGAACGCATCGAATGCCAAGCGCTCGCGGATCGCGATGTCGAGTTTGCCGCACAGCGCTTCGAAATCGACGATGGTGAAAAAGCGCACGTTCGGCGTGTCGTACCACTCGTAGGGCAGATCCTCGGACACCGGCATGTGGCCGGCGGCGATCGCCTCACGGTTTATGTGGTAGGCGAAATTGGGGAAGCTGACGATAGCCTCGTCCGCCACGCGCAGCATTTCGCCGAGGATGCGCTCGGTGTTGTGCATGGCCTGCAGGGCCTGCGAAATGATGGCTCGGCTGAAGGAATCGTCCTCGAAACCGGAAAGCCCGCCCTCGATGTCGATCTGGATGACGTTGATGCCGTTGCAGATGCAGCCGAGAACCCCCTCGTCATCGATCTCCACGCCGTAGCCCGTAATGCCCTTCTGTTCGTTGAGATAGCGCAGAAGCCGTCCGTCGCCGCAGCCGAGATCGAGCACATGCTCGCCGGAAGATACCCAGTTGGCGATCACGGCAAAGTCGAAACGCTCACGTTCCTTGGCGGTCGGCGGGTTCATGCTGGTTCTATACAGTTTGCCGGGGTTCATACCGTAATGTTCTCCAGGTAGGCGCGCAGCACGGCGTGGTAGTGCGCGTCGTTGAGCAGGAACGAGTCGTGGCCGGCATCGCAGTCGATTTCCGCGTAGGCGACCCGGTGGCGGTTATGCATCAGGGAGAAGACGATTTCGCGCGAGCGCGCCGGCGAAAAGCGCCAGTCGGTCGAAAAGCTGGCAATCAGGAAGCTGGCCTTGGCACGCGCCAGCGCCGCGGAGAGATCGCCGCCGTAGGCAAAGGCGGGATCGAAATAATCCAGTGCCTTGGTCGTCAGCAGGTAGGTGTTGGCGTCGAAAAAGCCGGCGAACTTGTCGCCCTGATAGCGCAGGTAGGACTCGATCTCGAAGTCGATGTCATAGCTGAAACGGTGTTCGCCATGCCGCAACTGCCGCCCGAACTTGTCGTTCATCTGGTCGTCGGAAAGGTAGGTGATGTGCCCGATCATGCGCGCCAGGCGCAACCCGCGCACGGGAATGAGACCGTGCTCGGCATAGGGGCCGCCGTGGAAGTCCGGGTCGGAGAGGAGGGCCTGCCGCGCGACTTCG
>JAVBSG010000161.1:0-34710 GCA_031547245.1 Propionivibrio sp. | reverse complement strand
GCAGACCACGCTCGACCACTGCTGGGAACGCCTGCGAAGCCGGCACCCCCATCCGGAGCGGCTGCCGAAATTCGCGGTCATTGCCTACGGCAAGCTAGGAGGCAAGGAACTCGCCTACGGCTCCGACCTCGACCTCGTTTTCCTGCACGACGACCCGGAACCGGGGGTCGGCGAAATCTACGCCCGCCTCGTACAGCGCATCAGCACCTGGCTGTCGAGCCAGACCTCGGCCGGCCAGCTTTTCGACACGGACTTCCGCCTGCGGCCCAACGGCGACGCCGGCCTGCTCGTCTGCTCCATCGAGGCTTTCCGCGAATACCAGATGCAAAAGGCCTGGGTATGGGAACACCAGGCGCTGACACGCGCCCGTTACTGCGCCGGCGACCCGGAGACCGGGCAGCGTTTCGAGGACCTCCGGACGGAAATCCTGCGCCAGCCGCGCGACCAGCAAAAACTCCGCGAGGAAGTCCTCACCATGCGCCAGCGCATGCTCGACAACCATGCCTCGAACAGCGAGGAGTGGTTCGACATCAAGCAGGACCCGGGCGGTCTCGTCGACGTCGAATTCGTCGTCCAGTACCTCATTCTCGGCCACGCGCACACGCACGAACGTCTCTGCGGCAACCTCGGCAACATTGCCCTGCTGCGCATCGCCGCCGAACTCGGCCTGATCCCGGCCGACCTGGCCGAACGCGTGCGCGGCATCTACCGCGAATACCGCCGCACGCAGCATGCCTTCCGCCTCGACGGCGTCCGTGGCGCCCGCGTCGAACGCGATGCGTACCGGAAGAATATCGAGATAGTGCGCGCATTGTGGTCGACAGTGTTCGAGAAATCCTGAAAACGATCGTCAGGCCACCGGACCGAGAACCATGGACATACGAAAAGCCCGACCGGAAGACTACCCGCAAATCCTGCGGCTGCAATTCGAAAATACGCCGGCACAATTAACGGCCGACCAAAAGCGGCAAGGGTTCATCGTGTCGCACCTGGATGCCGCACAGCTCGACACCATCAACCGGGATCTCGGAGTTCTGGTCATCGACGACGGCGGTACGATCGGCGGATTCACATGTTTGACGCGGACCACGCTTCGGCCGCGGGCCGGTATCGTCGCCGCCATGCTGGAAAAACTGCCGCTTGTATCGCTCAACGGCAGACAACTCGACGAGCAACGGGTGTTTCTCTACGGCCCGGTCTGCCTTGCCGACGCCTATCGCGGCCGGGGGCTGCTGCGAACGCTGTTCAACGCGGTTGTTCAGCTGGCATGCCAGGAATTCGATGCCGGGATCGCTTTTGTCAATAGCGCCAATCCGCATTCTTTGGCCGCGCATGTCAAAGGTCTGGGCATGAAAGATGTGCTGACCTTTACTTTTCAAGGCGAGACTTATCACCTGCTTGTTTTTGGTCCTTGTGCCTCCAGTACCTGCTCATAGTGCATGCCGGACTGGAGCGTTCATGGTGCAATGGTTCGCGGAACCCTCGCAAGCCGGTGCTGACCAACATTCACCACGCATTCCCGTTCCGGAGCACGCCATGTTCAGATTACCCGACCTATTCTGTTTTCATTACCGCAGCCCTTGGTGGAGACTATCCGTCACCGGGCCGGACACGGCTTCGGCAGAGAACATGCCCTCGCGCAGGACGAAAGCCGAATGGGCGCAACTGCTTCCCGACGATATCTACCGCATCCTGTTCGAGGAAGAGACCGAATACGCTTGCAGCAGCGTTCTGCTTGGCGAAAAACGCGACGGAACGTTCATCTGCGCGGCCTGCTTCCAGCCGCTCTTCGACAGCCGCGCAAAGTTCGAGAGCGGCACCGGCTGGCCGAGTTTCCGGCAGGCGCTGCCCGGCGCCGTCGCCACGAAAACCGATCACAAACTCGCCATGCCCCGGACCGAGTACCACTGTTCCCGTTGCGGCGGCCACCACGGCCATGTTTTCGATGACGGCCCTGAACCTACCGGCAAGCGCTACTGCAACAACGGATTGGCTCTGGTTTTCGTGTCCCGGAACGAAGAATTGCCGGCATTACGCGCCTGAAAATCCGGAAAACGGCGGTTTTCAGGATTCCCGCCGTTTGGCGCGCGGATGCGCGGCGTCATATACCTTGGCAAGGTGCTGGAAGTCGAGATGGGTGTATACCTGCGTCGAGGCGATGCTGGCGTGGCCCAGCATTTCCTGGACGGCGCGCAGATCGCCCGAGGATTGCAGCATGTGCGAGGCGAACGAATGGCGCAGCATATGAGGGTGCACATGCACCGGAAGTCCCTGGGCTCGGGCGAAGCATTTGAGCCGCTCCTCGATCACGCGCGGATGGATGCGCGCGCCGCGCTGTCCGACGAACAACGCCGGCTCATCCGGCTTCGCCACTTGCCCCCGGCCTAGCATCCATTGCCCGATCGCCTCGCGGGCCTTGCCGCCCACCGGCACCAGGCGCGCCTTGCTGCGCTTGCCGAGGACACGGATTTCGCCGTTCGCCAGATCCGCCAGGCACGACGTATCGAGAGCCGCCAGTTCGGCCAGGCGCAGGCCCGACGAATAGAAGAGCTCGAACATCGCCTGGTCACGGAGATTCAGCGCATCGTCACACTTCTCGTCGCCGACAGTGCTGAGCAGACGGCTGGCCTCATCGGGCGACAGCACTTTGGGCAGGGCGCGCGGACTTTTCGGGGCCTTCACGCCGTCCATCGGGTTGACCGAAACTTCGCCGCGCAGCCCCAGCCAACGGTAAAAACCGCGCCACGCCGACAACAGGCGCGCCAGCGAGCGTCCGCCCAGACCGCGCGCGTGCAGCTGCGTGACGAAACGCCGCACGTGATGAACCTGCAGCGTACGGAACGAGACGTTGCCCGGCAGCTCGCCGACCAATCGCTCCAGTGTACGCAGATCCCGGCGGTAGTTGCTGACCGTGTGCGGCGATTGCCGCCGCTGCTGGGCCAGTTCGTCGAGATAACGTTCAGACAGTGCCGTCAGGCTCATGCCGAACCCACGCCAACCATCTAGCTGGCCGCCATCACGCGGGCCAGCGCCGCCGAAGCCATTTCGCCGAGGCGTTCGAGATAAAGCGTTCCCATACCGGCGTAAAAACGCTGCGGATCCTCGCTGCCCAAGGCGATCATGCCGGTGGTGCCACCGCCGTTGCGCAAGGCGATCAGCCCTTGCGAGCGGATGTGCGGCGCTGCCGCGCCGAACCACGACGCCGTCTCGAACCCGGCGGTGGAACCGCAATATGGCTGCGTCAGAGTTTCGGCAAATGCCTGCAGTTCGGCGCTGACCGCAGCGAATTCGGGCAGTTCGGCCGCGCTTTCCGGGCGGTGCCACAAGCGTAGCGCGAAATGCGGAATGGCAAAATCGTCCCGCAGGTGAAAATTCAACGAGTGGATGACCGATTGGAAAGAACCCGCCGCGATGACCGCCACGCCGAGGCGGTGCATCTTCTCGCTGATGACGTCGTTCTCCTCGCCGAACTGGAGCAGTTCGGCCATTTTCCCTTCGAGCTGGCGGTTTTTGTCGCGCAGGCTGAGCATCTGCCGCTCGGTGATCGAGATCGTCCGGCCGCCGTGCGGATGCGGGATGACCATGTGCGCCATCAGATCGGCGTATTCTTCAAAGAATTGCGGGTTGTTCTGCAGATACTGCGCCACTTCTTCCGATTTCATAGTTCGATTTCTCCGGTAAACACGGTAACTGCCGGCCCGGTCATCAAAACCGGCGTACCAGCGCCTTGCCAATCAATTGTCAGCTCGCCGCCGCGCGTCGCCACGCGCACCGGCGTATCGAGCAATCCCCGGGCCATGCCCGCCACCGCCGCCGCGCAGGCGCCGGTACCGCAGGCCAGTGTTTCGCCGGCCCCGCGCTCGTACACGCGCAGACGGATGCTTTGCCGGCCTGCAATCTGCATGAACCCGGCGTTGACCCGCCGCGGAAAACGCGGATGCACCTCGATCAGCGCCCCCAACCGCCCGACCGGTGCCGCATCGACGTCATCCACGATCTGCACGGCATGCGGATTGCCCATGGAGAGGGCCGTGATTTCGATATCCTCGCCGTCGACCGCCAGCCGATGGACGAGGGCATCCGCATCGCACACGAAGGGAATCCGTTTCGCCTCGAACACCGGCACGCCCATATCGACCGTGACGTAGCCGTTCGGCTCAAGCCGCGGGCTGATCACGCCGCCCAGCGTCTCCACCCGGATCTCGCGCTTGTCCGTCAGCCCCTCTTCATGCACGAAGCGGACGAAACAGCGCGCGCCGTTGCCGCACTGCTCGACCTCGCCGCCGTCGGCGTTGAAAATGCGGTAGCAGAAATCCACGTCCGGCCGCGTCGCTTTTTCCACGAGCAAAAGCTGGTCGAAACCCACGCCGAAATGACGATCGGCCATGCGGCTGATCTGAGCGGACGTCAGCGCCACCGATTGGCGGACGCCGTCGATTACGACGAAGTCGTTGCCCAACCCATGCATTTTGGAAAAGCGAATTTTCATTGAACCTGCCTGCAGCATAGACAACGGACATTATAAGGGGAAGATCGGCGCGGGAAGGTGGTATGGGGTAAACCTGGCTTCGTTCCATGCCCGCGTGGAAATCAAGCGATGTTGGTGTGAAGCCGAAATGGCAATACAATGCCCTGCCCGTTTTTCATTCGTACTCAGCCCCCCGGAACCATGCTCCGCAATCTGTTAAGCCAACCCGCCGTTTTCCTGCTCTGGCTGCTGCATTTGCTGCCGCTGAGGGTATTGGCCTTTATCGGGCGCCGTCTGGGCGAAATCTTTTATCTTTTCGGGCGCTACCGCCGAAAAATCGTAAACATCAACCTTGCCTGGTGTTTCCCGGAGCTGAGCCCCGCTGAGCGGAGCCGATTGGCCAGGGAGCATTTCCGGGTCCTCGGCCGCTCGTTTCTCGAACGCGGCCTTTTATGGTGGGCCAGCCAAGAACGCCTGGAGCAGATAATCCGCATAAGCGGCCTCGAAAAAATCCGGGCGCTACAGGAAGCCGGCTTGCCGATCATCCTCCTGGCGCCGCATTTTGTCGGCCTGGATGCGGGCGGCGCCCGCATCGCCATGAGCTTCGACTCGCTCAGCATGTACGCCGAACAGGCCAACCCGGTTTTCGACCGCCTGCTTCTGAACGGCCGCCGCCGCTTCGGCGATCAACTGCTGCTCACGCGCAAGGATGGCATCCGCGCCACCGTAAAGGCGACGAAATCCGGCCGGCCGTTCTATTACCTGCCCGACCTGAACGCGCGCCGGCGCGAATCGATCTTCGTGCCGTTTTTCGGCATCCCGACCGCCACGATCACTGGCGTGCCACGCCTCGCGCAACTAACCGGCGCGCGGGTGCTGCCCTGCACCACGCGCATCCTGCCCGGCGGACAAGGCTATATCACCGAGATCGGAGACGCCTGGGAAGATTTCCCGACAGCGGATGTCGAGGCCGACACGGCAAGAATGAACGCCTGGATCGAATCCGCAGTCCGGACGATGCCCGAGCAATACTATTGGGTGCATCGCCGCTTCAAGACGCGTCCCGTGGGAGAAGAACGGCCCTATTAGCGCGTTCTACAAAAACGGCGCACCTGGAAAATCATGAGCGGCGCGTGCGCCTGTGGACCTTTTTGGCGGAATACGCCTCCACCTGCCGCCACAGCCACTTGGCATAGCCGTTCAAGCGCGGAATCCCGAGGTAACACTTGAAGAATCGGAGGCGGTCCGTGCGGCTCCAGGCCGGCGAGGAATAATGGCCGAGCGAATACAAATCGCGCAAAGCACACATCACCCGTAGCGGCCGTCGGCGCGATTTTTCCAGGTCGATCACCCGTGCCTCGACCGTGTTATCGGAACGAACACGGACAAAAACGTGCTTGGGGAAAAAGCAGCCATGCCGAATTCCGTGGTCGTGCATACTTTTGAGCAAATCGGCAACCGTCGTGATGATCGGCAGGCGCTCGGCGCGAGGCGGTATGGCGTTTTCCTCCCATTTCCCGGTCAAGCCCTCCAGGGACACGAATCCCGCCAACTCTTCGGTCGCCAGGATGGCCCGCTGTTTTTTCCCCCGGCCGCGCATTCCGAAATAAACCGGTTCCAGCGACGGAACGGCATTATCCCGGTACATCATGATCCGCTTGAACTCGCGCAGAAAGGTCGGCACGCCGCTTAAGGGGTGCGACAGGGAACGTGTGCCGTGATTTTCCTGGCGTTTGAGAAAAATGGCGGCCGTTCCGCCTTGCGGCAATTTCAGCTCGCAGCGCGAAACACCGCTCCATCCGCCCCGGCGGTGGTTGGGTTCCTCGAACCAGGCGGCTTCAAGTTCCCAAAGCGCGTCAAAGTTGTCCAGGCCGTTATGGGCCAGGATGGGGCGCCAGCGTTCGTTGATAAAATCTTCCATCGCGGGATCACATCTGAGGGGTAAAATTTCTTTGAGGGTCGTTATTTTGAAAGATTTCGCTGTCAAAGGAAACCCCGGTACTATCCGGAATGAATGCCCGCGCCACTTGGGAGCGCAATGGGCGGCAGACAGGTATACTTGAACATCCAACCGGCGGGGTTAAACGTGGCCGCTTCCCGATAAAACGGCTATATTTCCGCCCATGACGAAAACAACCAGCTAGAGACTCGATTTTGGCACTGACGATACTTGGACTCTCCGGCGCGCTGACCCACGACCCGTCCGCCGCGCTTTACATTGACGGAAAACTGATTGCCGCCGCGGAGGAAGAACGCTTCGTGCGCGACAAGCATGCCAAGGGCCGCATGCCCTACGAGGCGGCGAAATTCTGCCTGCAATTTGCCGGCATCAAGCCTGCGGACGTGCATGCGGTTGCCATCCCCTTCGCGCCGATCGGCATTGGCGAGAAGGCGCGCTGGCACTACGCCAAACGCTATCTCTATGCACCCGATCGTGCACTCGACGCCATTTTCGCCGGCAACCGCCGCTTTTATCGTTACAAGAAACGCATCGAATGGTGCCTCGTCCAGCTTGGTTTCGATCTCAAAAAGGTGGAAATCGTCCCGGTCGAGCACCACCTCGCACACGCTTCCAGCGCCTATCACTGCTCCGGCTTTCAGGAAAAAACCGCGATTCTCGGCATCGACGGCAAGGGCGAATATGCCACCACGTTTTTCGGCTACGGGGAAAACGGCAAAATTCACAAGATCAAGGAATTTTACGACCCCGATTCGCTCGGCGGCCTGTACGGCGCCATCACCGAGTTCCTCGGCTTCGAGATGCTCGACGGCGAATACAAGGTCATGGGCATGGCCCCCTATGGCGATGCGGGCAAATACGATTTCTCGCGCCTGGCCAAATTCGAAAACGGCGAACTCGTCATCAACACCGACTATGCCAACGTGATCGGTTTCCGTCGCTACAAGGAAAACGGCAAGGGCTACTACTTCTCTCCCAGGCTGGTGGAGTGGCTCGGTCCGAAGCGGGCCGGCGACATTGCCGACGACCCCTACATCCACTACGCCGCCAGCATACAGAAGCTGTTCGAGGATCTGTCGCTGCAGATGATCGACTACTATCTCGGCGACATTCTCCGCGAAACGGGCAAACTGGCGTTCTCGGGCGGCGGTGCGCTGAACGTCAAACTCAACCAGAAAATCATCGCCCGCCCGGAGTTGAAGGAACTGTTCGTGCAGCCGGCCTCCGGCGATGCCGGCACTGCTGTCGGCGCCGCGGCTTACGTATCGGTCGAACGCGGCGTTCCTATCGAAAAAATGGAACACGTCTACCTCGGCCCTTCCTACAGCAATGAGGATGTCATCGCCGCCTGTGCCCGCCATCCGGCACGGCCGCAGTGGCAGACAATCGACAATGTTCCGCAGCGGATCGGCCGGATCCTGGCCGACGGCAACCCGGTGGCCTGGTTCCATGGCCGCATGGAGTTCGGTCCGCGCGCTCTCGGCGGCCGTTCAATCCTCGGTTGCCCAAGCGTGCCGGGAGTCGCCGACCGCATCAATGCGCAGATCAAATTCCGTGAACGCTGGCGTCCTTTCTGCCCGAGCATGATCGACACGGTTGGCCCGCAGATGTTAGGCAGCGACCATCCCGCACCGTTCATGACATTCACTTTCGCCGTCGCGCCGGGCTGGAAAGAACGCGTGCCGGAAGTCGTGCACGAGGACGGCACTTCGCGCGCGCAGGTTCTGAAACGCGACTTCAATCCTCGTTATTATGACTTGATGGCCGAGCTCGAAAAGCTGACGGGCAACGGCGTCGTGCTCAACACCTCGCTCAACCGCCGTGGCGAACCGATGATCTGTTCGCCCACTGATGCGTTGAACATGTTTTACGGCTCGGATCTGGAATATCTTGTCATGGAAGATATTTTGGTCACCAAAGCCGACGCCGGCGGCCACTGAAGCCCGCCCCGCCATGGACGAGCGCTGGATACTGCAGATCTGCCACGGTTACACCGGGCCGTTTCTCGACGTTGCCCGCCAGTATGCCGCGTTGTTCCAGGACACCTCATATAAAGTGTTGACGGTCTATCTGACAGGGTCTCCAAGCGGCGACGCATGCAATGGATCGGCTTCGGACAAAGTCATTTTCCTGAATTATTCCAGCCGCAATATCCGCGGGTTAAAGCTCGATGCCATCGCTGCCGTGCGCAGGCTGGCCGCCGAGCGAGATTTCGTCTGTGTCATCGCGCATCGTTTCAAATCCATCTATGTTGCCTGTCGAGCCACTCGCCTGCCCGTGATCGGCGTCCATCACGGCTTTGGCGACTATGACCGCCTGCCGCGCCGCCTGTTTGCCCGCATTTACCGCCGCCGTCTGGCGCTGCTTGGCGTCTCCAACGCCGTGCGCGATGAAATCCGTGACCGCCTGTCCAGTTGGCCGCAAGAGCGGATCGAGACCCTGCACAATCGCCTTGACGTGGAGAGCATGCGCAGCCATCTCGTGCCGCGCGAAGAAGCGCGAAACGAGCTACGCCTGCCGCAGGAGGCAATGGTTGTTGCCAACGTCGGACGCCTGCACCCCGACAAGGATCAGGCAACCTTGCTGAAAGGTTTCGCGGCAGCGCTGCCAAGGCTCCCGGATAACAGCCTGCTGGTCATCGCAGGGCGCGGGCCGCTGGAAGGCGAACTCAAGATGCTGGCCCAGCGCCTTGGCATCGCTGACAATGTCCGCTTCCTCGGACAGATTTCAGGAGTCCGCCGATTTTTCCCGGCATTCGACCTGTTCGTCCTCAGTTCCGACCACGAGCCGTTCGGCATGGTACTGCTCGAGGCCATGGCGGCCGACGTTCCCGTTTTTGCCACCGATTGCGGCGGCGCTCCGGAAGTCGTCGAATTTCCGGAGCAGTTGTTTCCGCTACGCGATCCCGAAAGACTCGCCGACATGCTGGTAGAATTTTTCTCCGTCCGCCAGGCGGATGACCATCAAACCGTCGCCGAGCGCGCCTATCGGAATCTGTGCGACAAATTCACCGATGCCGCGGCACGGGAACGTTTTTTCGCGCTACCCATGGTTCAGCGCTGTCTCGCCTGAAACGACCCCGCAGAAATATGCCAATAATATATACCGATGCTGCGCGGCGAATCGTCGCCAAATCCGACTGGCTGAACGCAGGAAACCTCCATTGAATTCGCCCTCCCTTTCCGCCAGATTTTTGCTGCTCGACGGAATCAGTGGAGTTCCGCTCGGCCGCGAGATTGCCGACGATTTGCGCGCCGCCGGCCACTCAGTCGTACATTTCGACTGCCTGAAGCAACAGGATCGCACGCTCTACGGCATACGATCGGCATATGCAAAAATCATCAACAAGCACGCCGAGAAGGACGGTTTCTACCTGTTGCCCAGACTGCACGAACAGGTTCTGGAAACGCTTGCCGAAGAGGCGCAACCGACCCATATTCTGGTTATCGGATTCATTTACAAGTTTTTCGATCCTGCCGCTTTGCGCCGGATTGCCGACGCAAAGCGCGCCCAGTTGCTGCTTTACGATACGGATAGCTGCAACCTCTACGGCAAGCGGCGGGAATTCATTTTCTTCATCGAACATGAATTGCCGGTCTACACGCGAATTTTTTCCTTCTCGCAGATCACCACCCGTTTTTTCCGGAACACCCGAGGGCTTCCGGCAACCCATCTGCCGTTCGGTGCGTTGCCAATTGCGCTACCTGCCGCCGAGACTCCGCAGATCGACGTTTTGTTCGTTGGCAGCGGCGACTTCCGCAGGATTCTGCTGTTGGAGACCATCAAGGAAAACGTTACGATCTATGGCAATCGCTGGCGCCGTAACTTTCCGCTGATCTCACGCGAGCTCCAGACGAAAATCAGCGATACTCCGGTGTGGGGCGACGCGCTGCATGCGCTTTTCGCCAGATCGAAGATCGTTTTGAACATCACGCGCACCGACTTTTACGGCGCCGAAACCGGCATCAATTTGCGGGTATTCGAATGCGTCGCAGCAGGTTGTTTTTTGCTGACCGACTATTGCGAGGAACTCGAAGAGCTTTTCGAGATTGGGCAGGAAATAGAGACTTTCCGCTCCTCCCGTGAATTGGCCGAGAAAGTGAGCTACTATCTGGAGCATGAGGATAAACGCCAAGCCATTGCCCAAAGCGGACACGAACGCTTTTTGAACTGCCACACTTGGCGAAATCGGATCGAACAACTGGTGCTTTGAATGAACATGCAGGACAAGCGCGTGAAGATCCTGCAATTGCAGCCGGATTACCACGAGAATTCCCACAATTACTCCGACCTTGCCGAGCAGATCGTTGCCGCCTTTCCTCGCGAGCGTTACGCGGTCACCAGCGCTTTTCTGCGCGGCGCGCCGCAGGCGGGCCACCCATCGAGCCGCGCCGAGGAAACCGTTTATTTCGATTTTCCCCATGATGCGCCGCATGGTCTGCGCTTGCAGGTAATTTGGAAAATCTACCGCTTTTGCCGCGACCGGAAATTTGACGTTGTCATCTCCAATCGCTTCAAGCAGGTCAGCTTGTTGCTGTACTTGAATCGCCTGCTGAAAATCCCCGTTTGCATAGGCATTTCCCACGGCTTCGGCGAATACGATTCCTTTGTACGCCGTCAGCGTGCGCGTCTTCTGATCGACGGCGCATGGAGTTTCGTCGGCGTTTCTCCGGCCGTAAGGCAATACCTGCTGGATAGACACTGCGGCTTCACGGAGAAAAACACAGTCTCGATAATCAACGCCTTCGACGTCCATCAGGCCGAAGCCGAGCAGCTTTCGCGGGCAGAGGCACGGAATCGGCTGGGCCTTCCGCAGGAGGCGCGGATCATCGGCGCAATCGGCCGTCTGGTGAAAAACAAGGGGCACAGCTATTTGATCCAGGCCTTCGCCAAAATCGGCGAAAAACACCCCGATGCGCATCTTGCCATTATCGGAGAAGGGCGGGAGAAAGAGAATTTGCTGCAGGAAATCGATCATCTGGGAATGCGGGACAGAATTCATTTGCCAGGGTTTTTCGCCGGCGCCAAACGCTATGTCCGCGCTTTCGACATCTGGGCGATGCCGTCGCAGAAGGAAGGGCTTGGTCTCGCGCTTCTGGAGGGAATGTGCGGACATCTGCCCGTCATCGCATCGCGAATCCCGGCCATGACTCCGTTGGCTGAAGGCGCCGGCGGCATGACCGTGCCGCCGGCCGATGCCGATGCGCTTGCGGTGGCCCTCGACCAGTATCTGGCTCTGCCGGAAAGCGATCTAAAGGCCAAAGGAGAACTGGCCTATGCTTACCTTTGCCGAAACCACGACATTGAAGAATACCGTACCCATTACCGCCGTTTGGTTGAAGATGCCTTGGCACGCACCGGACGTTGACGAAACATATTCGCGTTGAGATCACCCATGACGAACTCGAGACTCGTAACCGTCATTATCTCGTCCTACAATCACGCTCCCTACATCGAGCAATCGATTCTCAGCGTCGTCGAGCAGACGTATCCGCACGTCGAGTTATTGGTCGTCGATGACGGCTCGTCGGATGACAGTGTCAAAAAAATTGAAGCCCTGCAGCGCATTCACGGCTTCGATTTTCGCGTTCAGAAAAACAAGGGATTGACCTGCACGCTAAACGAAACCTTCGCCCGGGCCAAGGGAGAATTCGTCGCCCCCTTCGGTTCCGACGACATCATGCTCAAGGACCGGCTGGCGCTACAGATGGAATACGTCGCCGACAAGCCCGAGGTCGGCATGTGCGCAGGCAACATCGAACTCATGTATGCCGACGGCACGCCTTATCCCAATCAGGATCTCCGAAACGACCCGCCGTTCCGGCGGCTGGATTTCGAGGATGTCTTTCTCGAAAGGAAGCCGTTCATCCCCGCACCGACCATGCTGATCCGCAAGGAAGCGTTTGACAGGGTTGGCGGCTTCAACCCGGACATCCGGCTGGAAGACCTCTATATCCAGCTGAAAATAACCCATGCAGGCTATTGCATCGATGCGCTGGGCGCCCGCATGGCCCGCTATAGAAAGCACCAGACCAACACCTATAAAAACATCCGTTTCATGACGAAGAGCATCCTGAGCATCTATCAGGATTACGCCGACCATCCCGCCTACGAACAGGTCAGATTCCGTTTCCTCAACTCCATGCTCGTCAAGGCATCCAGGCGCGACAAGGCGCTAGCCAGGGAAATCCTCGCCCAGCTTCCCCTGCGAGCCTGGAACCGGCGGACTCTTGCCAGCCTGCTGCGCTACCCGTTCGCGCCGGTTGTCTCCTGACCCCGAGCGTTCATCTCGCAGATACGCGCCTGATAGATCGCAGCTGCCGTCAGTGCCAACGGAATCCAGACCAGAAACCAGTGCTCTTTCGGCCTGGGGAGGAAAGCCCCCCCTTCGGTCATTCCCGACATCAATCCATAAATGACGGTTGCCGAGCACGCCATTACCCATTTATTGGTCCGCCAGCGCCAGCTTTCCACCAGCGACACCAGATAAAGCGCCAACCAGAACAGGCCGCCGATAACGCCGCCGTCGAAAAACACCGATAGGGTGAGATTGTGCGGATCATGCAGCGGGTAAGGAATATCATCGAGCTTTACCCAGATGGGCGTATTGAACCCGTGACCGAACCAGGGTTTTTCGCCAATCTGCCGCAAGACATTCGTCCATACCTCTGTCCGATAGGAAAACCCGCGCTGCGTGAGTATTTCCGGCGCGAACAGCCAGATCATTGCAACGGCGGTTATCAGCATGCCGACGGCCAACACGCTTTTACGGTTCCACGCGATTGCCGACAGCCAGAATATTGTTGCCGTCATGGCGACCATGGGCGTTCGTGATCCGGTCGCCAGCAGCAATGCTGCCAGAATCAGAACCGCGGCCAGCATCAGGGGTTCGGATACCCGTCGTTCAATAAAGTAGAGTCCCAGCCACCAGGCCAGAAAAAAACCAAAAACATGGGAGACCATCAAGGGATTAAAAAGAGCGCCATATCCCGTAAGACGGCCATTGGCCCCGGAGGAAACGAAAAGCCCCAACGTATAGATGCCGGCAACGACGGCAATAACCGCTGCCCATTTCACAGCAGCAGCAAGTAGATCAAAACGCTGGCGTCCCAGTTCGAAAGCCGAATAGAAAAACAGCAGGACAAAAAGAGGCCGCTTTACCAAATCAACCGTGCTGTTCTGGCTTGTCGACCATAGGACGGTCAAAACCATATAACAGGCAAACAAGAGATAGGCCACAACGATCCGTGATGCCAGCAGGTGCCTGACATTTTTGGGGGAGCAGGCGATCGACAGCACGGCTGGAAGCGCCATTGCCCAGTAGAAAAGTCTGGGATACAGTCCGTGATCGCCAATCCAGAACATTCCTGTCAGTAACAGAAAAATACTTAGTGGAAAGATCCGGTGGCTCAGAAAGCGGCCGATCCGCCCCCCTCGTTCTAGAGAGACATCCGGAGGCAAGTCTTTTATCATCAGTTCCAAATTGCTATCCACATATTGTTTTCCCAATCAAACGCGACCAGAAGCTGCGCTGAACCCCCTGATGCGTTCCCGGTCCTTTCCAGGCAATGCGCTCTCCAAATAGGTAGGACGCAGATTTTTTCATTTCCGCCCATCCGGAGGCTCCATGCCGTAACCGGGGAAAGGCGCATGCTACACTCGACAATCAGACATTTCACTCCGGAATTGCCGCAAAACGCAGCCTTCATATTGCCGCCAAAAAACCATGATCTGCAAGATACAGGTAAATTTTAGACCATGTTAGGTGTTTTCCGCGCCTACCGGGAAAAGGGCTGGTCCCCTATCGACCGGAAAGTTTACGCCGATATCTGGCTCCGGGCCGGGGGCAGCGTCATGACGCACCCCGACATCGTTGCCGAGCTATCGGAACTGGCAGGGATAGAAACCAGATATTTGGCCTGGTTCCAACAAAATGTAGCCGTGGCCGGCATCGCTACCTGGGGAAGGCATCTGGCGCTCTCGCGCCGGGCATTGAAACGTTACGGAAAAAGAGATGTTTTCGATCTTGGAAATGCGGAAGTCATCCTCCCCGTCCTCCCCGCGGTCAAGCTGCCGATGCGTTTCTCGACGCGCTACGTTTCCGAACTGAATGCAGAGGCAATCCCGACGCTCAAGCGCCAGAAGGAGTCCATCGCGCTCGCCAAGCCTCCCAACGAATACAGCAAGAAATTCCTGTATAACCAGAAGCGCGAGTTGCGCCTTTTCAGCGAACAGGGCGGAATTGTCCACCCGATCCTGGAACTGGCTCCGGCGGAAATCGCGGAAACATACTCCAGGCTGTTCACCCTTCGCTGGGGATTTTCCGTCCCCGGGGGTAAAAAGCTCACGGAAGTGTTCACCGTAATGCGCCCATTCATGACGGGTTCGGTATTACACATGCATGGCAATGCCGTTGCCATCCAGATACTGTATCGCGTCGAGTCGCCGGAGTGGATCAGTACCGAATACATCAACGGCGGTGTCGACCCCGGATTCCAGAAATTTAGCCCGGGAAGCATTTTGACTTTTCTGAACACGCAAGCCGAATGGGAGTATGCCCAGTCCGTTCAAAAGTCTCTCCGCTTCTCTTTCGGCCGCGTAGACCGCGAATACAAGATGCTCTGGTGTCGCCCAGCGGCCGTTTTTCGGACATGGCCATGAACAAGCAGGAATTACTGAAACATCATCGCCGGAAAAAAAGAATGCTGCTCGGAATTTTCGGCATAGCCCTTCTCATTCTCGGAAGCATGACGACGTGGTGGGCCGTGCCGTGGATCGGCTTTCTTGCCTGGCTGGCCCACGAGGCATGGTTTTCCGATCATTTTTTTTATTCGGCGCAGAGTGACTACCGTTATCGCCTCCAGCACTGCAGCGCAATCGACCTATCATTGCACGGCGATAAACTGACCACTACGGAAGAAATTCCTTGCGGCGAAACCTGGATTCTCGAACTCGGGATTCAATCGGACTGGCGCAGTCTTTTTCTCGATCCGTATGTTGAAATCCAGGGCATACGCTTCGATTTCGAGCATGCCGCACGCGGCAAGCGCTACCTGAACATCGGTAACCATGCTGAAGTCCTCTCCACCGAGGGTCTGTCCTTTCGGGCGAAGTATTGCCGCCTGTCGGCCCCCATCCGGCTGAGTGTGTTCGACAATCCGGAGTTTTCCCAACGGCGTCTGATGATTGTCGCTCCTCATGCCGACGATGCCGAACTGGCCGCATTCAATTTATATCGGAAAACAAACGAAGTCCTCATCGTCACCGTGACACGCGGGGAAATCGAGGCGGATCATTACACCCGGCTGGGACTCACCGTCTCGCAAGCCGCGAAGCTCAAAGGTCGGTTGCGCAGCTGGGACAGCATCGCCATTCCCCTTTGGGGAGGCCGGACACAAGAGGATTGCCTTCAGCTCGGGTACTTCTGCATGCAGCTGCAGTCAATGAAAAATGCCCCGGATTCCGCTTTCGGTTCCCTTGTTTCGACCGAGACCGATACCCGGAATGCCAGAAGATGGAATCGGCTGGCGCTCCCCTCAGACCATAGCGGGCAACCGACATGGGGCAATCTGATCGCCGATCTGGCAGCGCTGATCGAGGAATTCAAGCCCGAAGTCATCCTTACGCCACACCCGCAAAGGGATCCACACCCCGACCACGTGGCGTCGACGCAGGCCGTTCAGGAAGTGGTTCGTCAAGGCCAATGGAAACCGGACTCGTTCCTGTTCTACACCAATCATCTTCACGACAACGATCGCTGGCCAATGGGGCCGGCTGGGGCGGGCATCACGCTTCCCCCGGCCTTTGACGATAATGGGCCCGAAGCTTTCTGGAGCCTGCCGACAGACGAGGAAGGCCGGATCGACAAAGCCATGGCGCTCGCCATGCAGCACGATTTGACGCCGCGCCAACCGCTCAAGAAGCGACTGCGCCGTTGGCTGCAAACCCATCTGGCCGATCGTCGCTGGCCCAGCACGGGCGAAAACGAGTTTTTCCGCAAAGCGGTTCGTTCGCACGAATTGTTTTACGTCAGAAAAACCGACGAATTTCTCTCCCAGAGTATTCAAAAGAAATAAGCGTGCCAAATGCAGACAATCATTTGCGCGCCGCCATCTTCAGGAAACCTGCCGTTCCCTTTCCCCAGCCTTCGCTGCCCAAATACGTGATCCATTGGGTCCATGCTAAACTTCCCGGCCAAACTCAGATGAAGCCAGACGAATAATGCAACAATCCGGCAACCGGCTACTCGCATCCCTCAAGATCTACCTGCGGCTTCTAGCCTACCTGCGTCCGTATATCGGCCTGTTCGCCATCAGCCTCATGGGATTCATCGCCTTCGCCTCGGCACAGCCACTGCTGGCCAGCATTCTGAAATTTTTCGTCGACGGACTGACAACCCCTGGCAAATCGACGTTTCACGACATCCCTTTTGTCGGCACGCTGGATCTGGCCTACGGCGTGCCGCTGATGCTGATTCTGATCGTTCTCTGGCAGGGCATCGGCTCGTATTTTGGCAACTACTACCTGGCGCGCGTTTCACTCGGACTGGTGCACGATCTGCGCCTGGCGATTTTTCAGAGCCTGCTCCGGCTACCGAACAGTTATTTCGACCAGAACAATTCCGGCCACCTCATTTCGCGGATCACGTACAACGCGACAATGGTTACCGGCGCCGCCACCGATGCCATCAAAATCATCATCCGCGAAGGCCTTTCCGTCATTTTCCTCTTCGGTTATCTGCTCTGGATGAACTGGAAGCTGACATTGGTGCTCGTTGCCATCCTGCCCATTATCGGCGTGATGGTCAGCAGCGCCAGCCGGAAATTCCGCAAGCAAAGCAAAAAGATCCAGCTCGCCATGGGGGATCTGACGCACGTCTCGTCCGAAACCATCCAGGGCTACCGGGTGGTGCGCAGCTTCGGCGGCGAGGACTACGAAATGAAGCGCTTCCGCGAATCGAGCCAGAGCAACACCAACAAGCAGTTGCGCATGTCCCGGACTTCGGCGACCTTCACCCCGGCCTTGCAGTTGGTGACCTTCGGCACCATGTCGTTCATGCTTTTCCTGGTCCTGCTGATGCGCGGCGATGCCTCTGCCGGCGATCTCGTGGCCTACCTGACAACGGCGGGCATGCTGCCAAAACCGATCCGCCAGTTGTCCGAGGTCAGCGAAACCATTCAGAAAGGATTGGCCGGTGCCGAAAGCATCTTCGCGCAACTGGATGAAAAACCCGAAACCGACCGGGGAACGGTGGAACGCGAACGCGTCAAGGGGCGCATAGAAATCCGCAACCTCTCCTTCAGCTATGAGCGTAGCTCCCAGAACGTGCTCGAGGACATCAATCTGACCATAGAACCGGGACAGATGGTCGCCCTGGTCGGACGCTCCGGCAGCGGGAAATCGACACTGGCGAGCCTGATTCCGCGTTTCTATCACCACGAAAACGGGCTGATCCTGATCGATGGCGTTGGCGTCGAAGACTACACGCTGCGCAACCTGCGCAGGCACATCGCGCTCGTCACCCAGCAAACCTCGCTGTTCAACGACACCATCGCCAACAACATCGCCTACGGCGACTTGGCCAATACACCGCGCGCGCTCGTCGAACAAGCCGCCAAAGCCGCCTATGCGCACGAGTTCATCGAAAAATACCCCGCCGGCTACGACACGCTGGTCGGCGAAAACGGTGTGTTGCTTTCGGGGGGGCAACGCCAACGCCTGGCGATCGCCCGAGCCATTCTGAAGGATGCTCCCATTCTGATCCTTGACGAAGCAACGTCGGCATTGGACACGGAATCCGAACGGCACATCCAGGATGCCCTGGACAGTGTCATGCAGAACCGGACGACGCTGGTCATCGCCCACCGCTTATCGACCATCGAAAAAGCGGATGTCATCATGGTCATGGAACAGGGACGCATCGTCGAACGTGGCTCGCACGCGGAACTACTGGCGCTGAACGGCCATTATGCCCGCCTGCACGCCATGCAGTTCCGCGAGAACGGCGACAACGGGAACGATGCCGAACAGGCGGAGGGCTTGCCGGAAACCGATAAGGCGTGATGCCTAATATTTGGAAGGACAATCCGCAGGCGGGTTCAGTTCTTTTTACGGGAATCGTGGCGTTCTTTCTTCCCGGCTTTTACGGTTTTCGCCACGTTCCCTGAAGATTCAAGCGCAGCCTTCAAGCATTCTTTCGCTGCGGCGGTGCATTGGCCGCATCCGCTGGAGACGCCGAGCTCTCGCCGAAGCGCTTTCATCGTGCGCGCCCCGCCCGCGACGGCCTCCCGGATCTGCCGGTCGGTGACGGTCTTGCATATACAGATATACATTATTACGGCGCTCCAGAAACTTCCGCGCAAAGGCGGCCTGCTCTACGGGTAGCTTGCGTTGAAGGCACTAATCGCCGTCGCTTCTGCCCATCTGCTCCTGCAAATAGTTCGGCAGCGTCACGCTATCGATCAAGCTATGCTGCGTTTCCAGCCAGTCGATGGCCTCTTCGCACTCTTCAAGCAACTCTTCAAGCAGATCACGACTGACGTAATCCTGCCATTTTTCGGCCAACGCCACGGCTTCGAGAAGCTGAGGACGATGGATGTCGCGCTCGGCCTTGAGGTCGCAGGCCAGGCATTCGGCGGCGTTTTCACCGATCATCAGCTTGCCGAGGCTTTGCAGGTTGGGAAGCCCTTCCAGGAAAAGGATGCGCTCGATCAGCTTATCCGCTTCCTTCATGGCACGGATCGATTGCCGGTACTGGTAGTCGTTGAGTTTCTCGAGTCCCCAGCGTCGAAACATGCGGGCATGCAGAAAATACTGGTTGATCGCCGTCAGTTCGTTCCGCAAGACCCCGTTGAGGACTTCAACGATTTTTTTATCGCCTTTCATGGTCTATTCCTCATACCGCTGCGCTACTGGCTGGCCCCTGCATCTGGCTTTGCTTGTAGTTCTGCAAGCCGATCTGCTCGATCAGGCGTAGCTGTTTCTCCAGATAATAGGCGTGGTCCATCTCGGTATCCTCGAGCTGGATGGACAGCATGTCCCGCGATACGTAATCCTGCGCTTTTTCGCAGGCAGCAATCGCCTTTTTCAAATCGCCAACCACCTTGTATTCGACCGACAGGTCGGACTTCAACATTTCCGGAACGTCCTTGCCCACTTTCAAGGCGTCGCGCTTGGCAAGGTTGGGTACTCCCTCAAGAAAAAGAATGCGTTGAATCAGCGCACGCGCGTGCAACCGCTCGTGTTCCGATTCATGCAACGACTTCTCGGCCAGAAGTTGAAACCCCATGTCCGCATACATTTCACCATGGATCAGGTACTGGTCAACGGCGGTCAACTCCCCTGCCAACAGGTCATTCAGAATACCGATGATTGCTTTGTCGCCCTTCATGCTGGAATCCTCCAAAAAATGGCGCATCCGGCGGCGAGGTCATTTTGCTTCAGCCAAACTTTTTCCGAGCGTCGCTCACCTGGCGCAGAAAGTCTTATTTCACTCTCAAGCGGAGTGGACCCGCACCGGCACGGCAAGTTCCTGATTCGTCAAAGAACGCGGCATGCGGCCGTCCTGCCGAAGGCGTCCGGATCAGCTTTCCGCTTCAAGCCGCTCCGACAGCATCAACCACCTGTCCTCGCACTCGGCTAGGGCGTCGTTGACACGCTGCAATTCGAGTCCCAGCTCGCCGATCTCCTGGGGCGGAAGAGGCTCCGAGAGCCGCTTTTCCAGATTGGCTTTCTGTATTTCGAGCTCGGCGATGCGCTGTTCGGCCTTACCGAGGTCGCGCTTGAGCTCCTTCATCTGCGGCGTGATTTTTCTGTTGCCGGTCGCCGTGGAAGGCGGCGGCGCCGAGGTTTTCTCTTCCCTCAGGCTGATTTTCGCCTCCTCGCGCACGCGCTTGGCTTCGGCCAGCAGGTATTGCTGGTAGTCGTCGAGATCGCCGTCGAAGGGTTCGACACTGCCGCGCGCCACGAGCCAGAACTCGTCGCAAACCGAGCGCAGCAGCGCACGATCATGGCTGACCAGCATGACCGAGCCTTCGAACTCGTTGAGCGCCACGGACAACGCCTCCCGGGTGTTAAGGTCGAGATGATTGGTCGGCTCGTCGAGCAGCAGCAGATTCGGGCGCTGCCAGACGACCATGCACAGCACGAGCCGCGCCTTTTCGCCGCCGCTCATGGTCCCAACCGGCTGCTTGACCATGTCGCCGGTAAAGTTGAAGGTGCCAAGGTAGTTGCGCAGATCCTGTTCGCGGCCCGAATCGCCTTCGTGCAGACATTCCTTTGCCAAGCGCACCATGTGTTCGAGCGGCGTATCCTGCGGACGCAGCACATCGAGCTCCTGCTGTGCGAAGTAGCCGATACTGAGTCCCTTGCCCTCGGTGACGATGCCGGCCAGCGGAGCCAGGGTGCGCGCGATCGTTTTCACCAGCGTCGACTTGCCCTGCCCGTTGGCGCCGAGAATACCGATGCGCTGCCCGGCGTTGACCGTCCGCGTAGCTTTCCTCACGATCACGGCAGGCTTGGCGCCCGCCGGCACATCGCTCGGCGGCGGGTAACCGCAATCGGCTTCGCGCATGACCAGCATCGGGTTTGGCAGGTTGGCCGGCTCCCGGAATTCGAAAGTAAACTCAGCGCTCGTCAGCACCGGTGCGATCCGCTCCATGCGTTCCAGCGCCTTGACCCGGCTCTGCGCCTGCTTGGCTTTGGTAGCCTTGGCCTTGAACCGGTCGATGAATTTCTGCAGGTGGGCGATTTTTTCCTGCTGCCGGGCGTAGGTACTCTGCTGCAGAGCGATCTGCTGCGCGCGCGTTTCCTCGAAGGTGCTGTAGTTGCCGCCGTAACGGTTCAGCCCCCCGTTCTCGATGTGCAGCGTGACGTTGGTGACGGCGTCGAGGAATTCGCGGTCGTGGCTGATGACGAGCATCGTGCCGTCGTAGCGTTTCAGCCAGGATTCGAGCCAGACCAGCGCATCGAGGTCGAGGTGGTTGGTCGGCTCATCGAGCAGCAGCAAGTCGGATGGACACATCAACGCCCGCGCCAGTTGCAGGCGCATGCGCCAGCCGCCGGAAAAACTGTCGACCGGATTGTCGAGCTCGCCGGTCTTGAAGCCCAGCCCCAGAATCAGGGCTTGCGCACGCGCTTCGGCGTCGTGAGAGCCGGCATCGTGCAACTGCATGTAGGCATGCGCCATGCGTTCGCCGTCGCCGGCCGCCTCGGCGGCGGCGACTTCTTCCCGCGCGGCGCAGAGCCTCGTGTCGCCGGCCATGACGAAGGCCGTCGCGCTCTCTCCGGTCTCGGGCATTTCCTGCGCCACCTGTGCAAGCCGCCAGTGCGATGGCAGCAGGAACTCTCCGCCATCCTCGTGCAGGCTGCCGTTGATCAGAGCGAACAGCGAAGATTTACCGGTGCCGTTACGGCCGGTCAAACCCACCTTCTCGCCGGGATTGACCGTCACCGTAGCACCATCAAGCAGCACCTTGGCGCTACGGCGCAGAACCAGATCCCTGAGAACGATCATGGGATACGGCTCCCGGCACCACCGCATGACAAACTGGGGGCGGCAACGCTACGCGTTTTCATCGAACGGTTTTACCGGAACACCACAGTCTTGTTGCCGTGTACCAACACGCGGTCCTCAAGGTGGTAGCGTAGGCCGCGCGCCAGCACGGCCTTCTCGATGTCCTTGCCGTAGCGCACCATGTCCTCGACCGAATCCGAATGGTCGATGCGGATCACGTCCTGTTCGATGATCGGACCCTGGTCCAGATCGCTGGTCACGTAATGGCAGGTCGCGCCAATCAGTTTGACACCGCGCTGATAGGCCTGGTGATAAGGTTTCGCGCCGACGAAGCTGGGCAGGAACGAGTGATGGATGTTGATGATCTGGCCCGGGTAGGCCGCACACATGTCCGGCGGGATGATCTGCATGTAACGCGCCAGCACCATCGTGTCGCCCTTCACCTCCTCGTACAGGCGGCGGATCTCGGCGTAGGCGGCTTCCTTGTTGTCCGCCGTGACCGGCACATGGTAGAAGGGGATGCCGTGCCATTCGACGAAGCCTTTGAAGGTATCGTGGTTCGAGATGATGCACGGAATCTCGATGTCGAGTTCTTTCGACTGCCATCGCGCCAGCAGATCGTACAGGCAATGCTCCTGCTTGCTGACCATGATGACCACGCGCTTCTTGACCGCCGAATCGCTGATCTTCCAATGCATCTGCATTTCCCCGGCAATCGGGCGGAAACGCTCGCGGAACTCGGCCAGATGGAACGGCAGCGAATCGGCCTTGATTTCGATGCGCATAAAGTAGCGGCTACCGCCGTTGCTGCCCTCGGAGTGATAGCGCGATTCGAGAATCCAGCCGTTGTGTTCGGCAATGAAACCGGCCACGCGGGCAACAATGCCGACACGGTCGGGGCAGGAAGCTGAAAGAGTGTAATAGCGTTGCGGATACATGGTCGAAAATCAATCTCCGACGCGAGCAAAAGCCTTGTCGATCTGTTCCCGCAATTCGTCGTAATTCTGCGTTACCGGGTATTGCGGGAATTCCCGGATGACGTTCTCGGGCGGGTGGAAAAGAATGCCCGCATGCGCCTCGCCAAGCATGGCCGTGTCATTATAGGAGTCCCCTGCGGCGACGACTGTGAAATTCATCTCACGGAAACGCTTGACGGCTTCGCGCTTTTGCTCGGGCATGCGTAAATGGTAATTCGTCACCACGCCGTCCGCATTGGTCTCCAGGCTGTGGCAGAACAGCGTCGGCCAGGCCAGTTGGCGCATCAGCGGGTGGGCGAATTCGTAGAAAGTATCGGAAAGAATGATGACTTCGTAGTCCTCGCGCAGTTTGTCGAGAAACGTGCGGGCGCCCGGCATCGGCCCCATTTCGCAGATGACCTTCTGGATGTCCGGCAAGCCCAGCTTTTTTTCCGCCAGGATGTCCAGGCGAAAGCGCATCAGTTTGTCGTAGTCCGGTTCGTCGCGCGTCGTGCGGCGCAGTTCCGGGATACCAGTACGCTCGGAAAAAGTGATCCAGATTTCGGGAACAAGCACGCCTTCCAAGTCGAGGCAAACGATCTTCACAGGAGACTCCAGGGGACTATCTGAATAAACTCGGCATTCTATCAAAACGCCGGGATGCTGTTTCCTTCCACAGGCGGGAACCTGCATGCTGGTCAGAGCAATGACTGGATGCGCCGACCTGCCTCCGGGATTTCGTCAGCCGATACCGGGCTGGAAAAATAGTAGCCTTGCACGCAACGGCAGTTTTCCTGCTGCAGGAGCTCAAGTTGGCGTAGCGACTCCACCCCTTCGGCCACAACCGTTAGCCCCAGACTACTGGCCATGTTGATTATCGCGCCAACCAATGCCCGGTCGCTATTGTCCTCGCTCATGTCACGGACGAAGGACTTGTCTATCTTCAGCACATCGACCGGGAAACGCTTGATGTAGGACAGCGAAGAAAAGCCCGTGCCGAAATCATCCAGGTAGATTTGAAATCCCAGATCATGGACGGTATCCAGCCATGTCTGCGCCGCTTCGGAATCACCCATGAAGACGCTTTCGGTGATTTCGATCGCCAGGCTTGAAGGTTCGACGCCGTAACGCCCGACCGTCTCGATGAGCGTTATCGGCGGCAGGCCATCCGGAATCTGCCGCGCAGAGATGTTGATCGATATGTAGTAGTCCAGCCCCTGCTTTTTCCATGTCGCCAACTGCTGGCACACGGCTTCGATCATCCACAGGCCGATGTTGATGATGGCGCCGGTTTCTTCCGCCAGTGGGATGAATATGTCGGGAGGAATCATCCCCTGTTCCGGATGCCTCCAGCGAACCAGCGCCTCGACGCCCACCATTCTGCGCAACAAAAGATCGATGATGGGCTGAAACTGAATGAACATCTCATTGCGGCGAACGGCAACGCGGAGTTCATCTTCCAGCTTGCGGCGATACTCAGCGCTTTTCGCCATGGAGAGATCGAAAAAGCTGTATCTTCCCGTTCCGATCATGCGCGCATGATCCAGCGCCATTTCCGCATTGCGCAGCAGCACTTCCCGATCGTGGCCGTCATTTGGAAAAAGCGTGATGCCGATACTCGCGCCAAGCTGCAGCGAAGTATTGCCGACCTCAAAAAACCCTTTCAATATCATTGAGATACGAACGCCAACATTGGCAGCCAATTTCTCGTTAGCGGTGGAACGCAGAATCACGCCGAAGGAATCGTTCCCAAGACGGGAAATAACGTCGGTATTTTTTAGGCAGGAACGGAGACGGCTGGCCGTGATCGACAGGATTTGATCCCCGGATGCCAGGCCCATCGATTCATTGACCCGTCGAAAACCATCGATATCGATGATGAGCAAGGCAAAACCCGTGCGTCCTTCGTTCCCGCAGGCGAAAATCTCGTCGTCCATCCTCTGTAGGAACCCGGCGCGATTCAGCAACCCGGTCAGCGAGTCGGTAATCGCTTCCTGCTGTGCGGACAACTCCGCCAGCTTGTGCCTGGAAATGTCCGTCAGCTGCCCCTGGATGAGCCGGTTTCCAACCTGCATCATCGTCACACTGAACCATCGCACGTCTTTTTCGTTGAGGGCATACTCGAAATCATCCGAGACCAGACGATTCAGGACGGCGCATCGCTCGAGCAGCCCGGCAAAAGCCTCAGGTTTTCGCCAAGGCAGTTTGAGAAGATTGATTTCCCTATCGGTCTCGGCAGCCAACCCGAGTTGACGATAGAAGGCCTGGTTACATGACTCCAGCATCATGCGTGAATTGACGACGAAGATCCCGGAATCGGCATTTTCAAATATGGCCCGGTATTTTCGCTCGCCGATTTCGCATTGGAGGTGCAAATGCCGTTCTTCATCCCGCGAAGCCACGAGACGCTGGCCGAGTTGGTTGATATCGGAAGCCAGGCGGCCGATCTCGGTACTCTCCTGGCCGGGCGGAATGGAAAGCGGTTCGATCGAATAGGCATCCATCACGTGCAGTTTGTCGGACATCTGCTTGATGGGGCGCACTACCCAGAGCAGCACGGCCGCGACAACGGCCACAACGACAATCAGCAGTTGGAACCCCAGCAACAGGGCCACAAAACCGCCATTGTTCCTGACGCGGGCCCTGACGATCTCGGGATCCGGATCGACGACGACTTCCCCGACTATTTGCAGCGGATCGAAAGGCGAGGCGATCGGCCTCGCAATCCGTCGCGTCTCCGCCAACCGCCGACGTTCCGGCTCGGCGCCCTCCTTGCGTCGCTCGGCCAGGATCTCCGCCCCGCCGACAATGACCACGCCAAAGACCTCGCTGTTCCTGGCCAAACCGTTTGCCACTTCCAGCGCAAGCGGTTGATCCTTCGTGAAGCAGGCGACCTGGACAGTGCTCTCGACGGTCGTTATCAACTCATGGATACGCTGAGATACACTTCTTTGCGTGTATTGTTCGGTCAGATAGGCGGTCAACAGAACGAACCCCAGCCCCACAACCAATGCGATGCTGATGACCTGGGTCGCTGCCAGCAACAGTATGCTTTTCCGCCAGAAGGGTCTCATAGTTATTGTGTCGAAAGGTCAGTCGTCCGACAGGCCAGATTCTACTATTGGACAGTTCATGATAGACAGTTATAGGCTAATTCGGCAACTCGAAGACGATCTTCAACTTTCCCCCCACCTTGCTGCGTTCCAGATAAGTTATTGCACCAACGACATTCTGCACCAGAGCAATTGCTTCTTCGGCCTGCTCGGCCTGTATGGGCGGACGCGTTCTTCCGGAAAATATCAGGCGCGCCCAGTAGGCGTTGATTTCCGCCGGATTCTTCCCGACCAGTTGGCGATAGAATTCCTCCCTGCCGGGGTGTGACTTCGGCAAATCGACGGGGATGGCCACAATGCCCGAAGGCAACTGGCGGAAACTGCCGAGGAAGATGTTGATGACTTCGCTGTGTGTCAGCCTCTCAACGCCACTATCCGGATTGACAACCACGACAAGGCCTTCCGCACTCGCCGCAACAGGTAGCAGGAGAGTGAAAAAAACAAGGAAGGCGAAAAACTTGGATCGAGCCATCAGAAAACAAAATCCAGCGTAATGGTGAAAACGTTCGTCTTTCCGTCCCAGCGTGGGGTCTCCCGGCGGACCGTTGCCACCGAATCCGGTTTGCCGCGGATTGCGTCGACCTGAAACTTCAGAGCCATGTCCTGCCTGAAATCCCAGCGCAAACCCACGGTATAGGTATGCTGATCCGTATGTGATGCTGCCTGCACTGCCGACAATCCAGCATTCATCAGCGCTGCGTAACCTACGTTCGGCAATCCGGACGAGACATGTGACGCGCGGGACCGGGTCTTCGAATAGCCAACAAAAGGCTTGAATTCCTCTATACGGTATCCCGCCAGGAACATGCCCGAATCCTGGTCCTGAATAGCAATCGAGTCATAGCGCGTGCGGCCCAGCATGAGTTGAACCATCAACGGCCCACGGTCATAAACCACGCCCAGGGTGTAATAACGCGCTTTCGATCCCTGCAATTCGAGATCGTCCGCGGCTTGCTGCGCGGTGGGGACACCGCTTGCCCGTAGCATCCCTTGCAACTGCTGCACCGGATACGGCATGGAGTTTTTGAACCGGATCTGTGCCAACCCGCCCCGCCACTGCCATCCGCCGGACTGGTAATCGAGATAGGCCCCAAAGGCACGTGAGCCGCGCAGATCCAGCGCGCCTTCCTCAATGAACGGCAATTTCTCGCCGAGAAAACCGAAGTACCCTTTAGCGCTCAACAGCCCGCCCGCGAGAGGGAAGGTAAGCTGAGCGTCCAGACCATCCAAATAAGTCACGGCGAGCGTGCTGTAATAGTCGATATTCGGTCTGGCGGTTAGCTGCGAGTAGCCAATCAACCGACTATCGCCATGCATCAGAAAGTCTGTACTGACACGGCCGGCACGTAGGCTCAGATATGGATTGGGGTCGTACTTCAGCAGCAGTTCTGTCAGTTCCGGAGAGAAATTCCCGCGATCGTTGTAACGGCTGACCGCCTGAACCACCGCCTCAAGCGTATTGCTCGCCACATAATTGAGCTGCAGGCCAAAGTCCGAATCGATCTTCGCCGACCAATGGTCACCTATTCCCCGGGGTTGAGACAGATCTCGCGCTACTTCCCCCTGACTATTCGTCGAGCGGGCAATCCCCAGTGTTCCGTAGCCCCGCAATGTGAGGGGCGAAGAGGGTTGTAACTCGCCGCCCTGGGCGCTTATCGCGCCGGCGGTTGAAAACAGAATGCAAGCACAGGCTAATGCACTGATGTATCCGGCTTTTTTTCTGATCGTTATCATGAACGCAGGCCGTCCCCCTGGTAATTCTGCGCGATGTTAGCATGTTGTATACAACAGAAAACCGTAATGCCGGTTAAAATAATTCTGACTATTTGAACCGTAGACGAAGGCTTCTTTTTGTAACAGAAATCCTTCCCGGCACATGTGAATAATTCACGCTTCCTACGGTATGCCCGTCTCGCTGGAGTGGTTTCATGCGCAACTGGTTTGTATCGTTATTTCTGTTGTCATTCTGTGGTCTGCTCGGTGCGCAAACGGACAACGGCGCTACGCAGAATGTGCCGCAAACCCTGGAACAAGCTGAGGCACAGCAGCAGCGTGCCGAGGCCATGCGCAAGGAAGCGGATAGGCGCCTTGCGGAAGAACGCCCTGCCTGCTATCAGAAAATCCTGGTCAATTCCTGCCTGGAAGACGCCAAGCAACGCCATACGCAAACCATGATCGAGGCACGGCAACTGGAAGTTCCAGCCAAGGCCTTCCAACGCGAAGCCAGAAAAGCCGATGTCGAGGCGGAGAAGGCGCAGCGCGAGGCCGAACGTCCTGCACGAGAAGCAGAGCAGAAAGCAAAATCGGAGCAATACCACGAAGAAGAGGCCGCCAAAGCCGCCGCACGTGAACAGAAACGATTGGATACGGAGAAAAAAGCCGCGGAAAACCGGCAAAAACTGGCAGAAGAACAGGCCAAGCGAAAGGCCGCGGAAGAAAAGCGTGCCAAGAAAAACGCCGAGCGCGCCGAGAAAAAGGCCAAGGAACGCGCCAAGGCCGAGGCAAAAGCCGCAGCAAAAGCGCAAAAGGAACAATCTGGGAAGTAGCCTGTTCCTTTGTCCGGGCGGCGCTGATAGCTGCACATGCGCCCTGCCGGCAAGCATCGGACACCCTCCCAGCCGGGAAGTGCCCTCACGATGGGTATCGACTCTGCGATAGCGGAGAAAAAATTACGGGAATGATCTTTAATGAATGATGTCCAATCATTTCATGACCAAACCGCGTGGGAATGGTTGGCAATATTCGCGATGCACTTCGCCATACAAAACTCGCGGGATTGATCATGAAAATGATTGAAATCGACAATAAATAGTCTTACGCTATAAAAACAATAAAAACAATTAATTTCAAAAATGAGTGAAAAGCCACTATTATTCATTCACAACCTGTTCAACCACATATAAAAGGAGCCATAACAATGAAATCTTTGATCAATACCGAAGTCCTCCCGTTCAACGCCAACGCCTTCCATAACGGCAAGTTCGTCAGTGTTTCCGACGCCGATCTGCACGGCAAATGGTCCGTCGTTTTCTTCTACCCCGCTGACTTCACCTTCGTCTGCCCGACCGAACTCGGCGATCTGGCCGACAACTACGCCGAATTCAAAAAACTCGGTGTGGAAATCTACAGCGTATCGACCGACACCCATTTCACTCACAAGGCTTGGCACGACAGCTCCGAAACCATCCGCAAGATCCAGTATGTGATGGTTGGCGACCCGACCGGCGTAATCAGCCGCAATTTCGGCGTGATGATCGAAGAAGCCGGCCTTGCCGAGCGCGGCACTTTTGTGATCGACCCGCAGGGCAGAATCCAGATCATCGAGATCAACGCTGGCGGCATCGGACGCGACGCATCCGAACTGCTGCGCAAGGTGAAAGCCGCCCAATACGTTGCCTCGCATCCGGGCGAAGTCTGCCCGGCCAAGTGGAAGGAAGGCGACGCCACGCTGGCCCCGTCGCTCGACCTCGTCGGCAAGATCTAAGGAGACTCTGTAACTTCAGCCACTGCCACAACATGGATCGCGGGTGCGGCAAAAGATTCGATAACATCGTGCCCGCCATCCGTCGTAAGGCCAATTTCAACGTATTGGGAGAAAAGCATGCTTGACGCCGCCATCAAGGGACAACTCAAGTCGTATCTGGAACGTTTGCAGCAGCCGATCGAGTTGGTTGCTTCACTCGACGACAGCAGCAAGGCACAGGAACTGACTTCCTTGCTGGACGACATCGCCACGCTGTCCGACAAAGTCGCGGTACGCATCGACGGCCAGGCCGCAAGGTGCCCGTCGTTTTCCGTCGGCCGCCCCGGAGAGACCGCCCGTATCCAGTTTGCCGGCATCCCGCTCGGCCATGAATTCACCTCGCTGGTCCTCGCGCTGCTTCAGACCGGCGGCCACCCGCCCAAGGTCGAAACCTCCGTCATCGAACAGATTCGCGCCATTTCGGGCGAATTCAATTTCGAGACATTTATTTCCCTTTCCTGCCACAACTGTCCGGACGTCGTGCAGGCGCTCAACCTGATGGCCATGCTCAACCCTGGCATCCGCAGCACCATGATCGACGGCGCGCTCTTCCAGAAAGAGATCGACGAGCGGCAGATCATGGCCGTTCCCACGGTGTTCCTCAACGGCCAGCCCTTCGGCCAGGGGCGCATGACGCTGGAAGAGATCGTCGCCAAAATCGATACTGGCGCCGTTGCGCGCGAAGCGGAAAAAATCTCCGCCAAGGCGGCTTTCGACGTCCTCGTCGTCGGGGGCGGGCCGTCGGGCGCCGCAGCCGCCATCTACGCAGCACGCAAGGGCCTGCGCACCGGCATCGTGGCCGAACGCCTCGGCGGCCAGGTGCTCGACACGCTGGCCATCGAAAATTTCATTTCCGTCAAGGAAACCGACGGGCCGAAACTTGCCGCCGGCCTCGAACAGCACATTCGCGACTACGATGTCGACATCATGAACCTGCAGCGCGCGGCAGGGCTCGCCCGAAACGCCGATGGCCTCGCCGAGATCCGTTTGGAGAGCGGGGCAACACTGAAGAGTAAATCCGTCATCATCTCCACTGGCGCACGTTGGCGCGAAATGAACGTGCCAGGCGAACGGGAATACCGCGCGCGCGGCGTCGCCTACTGCCCGCACTGCGACGGCCCGCTGTTCAAGGGAAAACGCGTAGCCGTCATCGGCGGCGGAAACTCCGGCGTAGAGGCTGCGATCGACCTGGCCGGCGTGGTGGCGCACGTCACGCTGCTGGAATTCGATCCGGTACTGCGCGCCGATGCCGTATTGCAGAAAAAGCTGTTCAGCATGCCTAACGTCAAGGTCATAACCCATGCCTTGACGACCGAAGTCACCGGCGACGGCCAAAAAGTCAACGGACTCCTCTACAAGGACCGTACCAGCGGCGAAATGCACAAGATCGAACTCGAAGGCGTTTTCGTGCAGATCGGCCTGCTGCCCAATACCGACTGGCTCAAGGGCACGATCGAGTTGTCGCCGCGCGGCGAAATCGAAGTCGACAACCGCGGCCAGACCTCGCTGCCCGGCATCCTCGCCGCAGGCGATTGCACGACGGTCCCGTACAAGCAGATCATTATCGCCATGGGTGAAGGCGCCAAGGCTTCGCTAGGCGCTTTCGACTACCTCATCCGCTCGTCGGCACCGCAATAAACCCGCCTGATAAACACGCGCGCCTGAGAAACATTTCTCGTCAGTCGGATTGAGAATTGTTTTTCAGGCATTAATTTACTTGGATGGTTGTCAACCTTTTCGCGTCCATCTCAATGAGCTACCTCATCTGCTGCGTCAAACTTACGGATTCCTAGTTGCTTCCTACAGTCTGACCAGCAAGTAAGTTGTCAATTTCTCGAGTAAGCCAAGATGAAGCTGCAGCGGTTTCCTGCACGCGGCGACGGTCTTCTTCCAACCAGTTTTCCAGGTTGCTGCTATCCAATCGGATACCAAAGCTGCTATCACCGCCGCCCAGGATCCTAGCAATTACCTGCTCTCCTAGCTCTCTCTTAAAATGACCGGCCTCCCAGAAATAGTTTAGGTGGGTTTTCCGATCGCCTTTTTCTGGAATAGCTTCAAGTGTTTCGGGAGATATGCCACTAAAATCCCATATTTCTACTTTACTGCTACGCTTGGCGTACTTTTCGGCAATGGTTACAACGGTTCGTTTCCAATCCGAGAACACCCCCCCCATGCCGAGGCGTTCCAGTAGCAAACGAAACTGTGCGTGATACGGATAAATAATGATGTAGGTCGTTGCACCAGCGTTATTCAGGCGGGAAAGAACTGCATCGAACACCACTTCATCGTTGGAAGGTGTATCCGGGCGTAGTCGCAACCGCAAGGGTTTACGCTTCCAGCTACGGATGTTTTCTTCCGCACGTTGTCGGAACAGTGCATAGTGTCCATTTTGCGCGACCTCTGGGGTATAGTTAAGCAAGGGATTGAATCCCCGCTCAGTTGAAAGTGCAGGATAGAGGGACCACTGTAACAAAATGGTAGAAATGGAATCTCGTAGTCCTGTGATTGATAATACGTTTTCCGCAAAAAAACGACTATCCAACTGAGGTACTGGGTCCGTCTGTAGCGTTGGTAGAGGCTCGGGAACGCTTCCACCAAGAAAATCGAAAAATTCAACACCGAGGAAAACTTCGCGAGGCGAGCAATTTTCGCTTTGAAGCCAAAGAAGCTGACGATGGGTGTTGGTTATTCCCGTACCAGGGATCGCATAGTTGAAAACCGATACCTTCTTCGAGTTCCATGTCGGCCCCTCTGGATCGAAACCAATTTCAGCACGAGAGTTACCAAAGATACCTGCGTTGGCACATAGGCGAAGCGCTTCTCGATAGCGCGAAAGCTCCCGATGGTGATCTAGATGCGGTTTTTTTGTGTTGAAAAAAGATATGTGTGGCGAAGCAAATACATTAAGCGGGTCAATAAAGATGTTGAACAAGCTGACGCAGAGAATTGTTCCCCCAAGGGAGGCGATCATCCATCGCAGATAGCTCGTCCAGGAATAAGACGTCGGCATACTCATCCGGTTAGAACTGAAAATAGAGAAATTCTGTTGGACGGCTTAACGCAAGAATTCCAAAGGCGAACAGCAGACCTGTGATGAAAGCGCATTTTCTTGAAGGCAACCAGGAGAAACGCGTTGCGATATGGGCTTGAGCATGCTTTTCCTCGAACAACGCTGGCTCAAAGCGGCCCATGATCTCCTGGGTATTGGGGGTAAGAAAGGCAATCAAAGCTCCCGCGATAACCCAGCACCAGGTTTCCACAAAAAGACTACCTCCACCGAGATAGCTGCTAACGCCAATCGACTCAAGTAACGGTTTCAAGGGGCCGAGACGCGAAAAAATGGGGTCTGGCAGGGCAACTCCTAGGTTGCCGAACATACTTGCCACAATGTGGTTGGCCGTCGCAAGATCTGGAGCGCGAAAATATACCCATGCAACCACCACGCAGGAAAAAGTCAGGACAAGGCCGAAAAGGCTGCCAAGCCGTGGCGGGCATTTGAGGGGGATCTGTGTGGAGAAGGCCTTCCAAATCTGATGGATGACCAGAAATCCGCCGTGCAAGCCACCCCAGACGACAAAATTCCATCCTGCGCCATGCCACAAGCCCCCAAGCAACATAGTCGCCATGAGGTTAATCTGACGGCGGAATGAGCCATGGCGGTTGCCGCCAAGCGGGATATAGAGATAATCGCGCAGAAAACGCGACAGGGTCATGTGCCAGCGTCGCCAGAATTCGGCGATATTGCGTGACTTGTAGGGTGAATTGAAGTTGAGTGGAAGGCGTACTCCGAATAGACGAGATAAACCGATCGCCATATCCGAATAACCGGAAAAATCGAAGTAAAGCTGGAAGGTGTAGGCCAAAGCGCCTCCCCAGGCGGAGAAAAACGTCAGCGCTGCATGGGGAGAAAAAATGGGGGATGCATAACTGGCCAAATTGTCAGCGATCAGCACTTTCTTTGCCAAGCCAATTGCAAAAATAGTAAAGCCGATAGCGAAATTCGAAGCGGCCGGACGGTAGTTTCTGTCTTCGTCGAATTGCGGCATCATTTCTTTGTGATGCAGAACCGGACCAGCCACGAGGTGAGGAAAGTAGGTGACAAATAGAACGTAGTAAACGAACCGGTATTCCTTCACTTTGCCTGCATAGGCATCGGCTAGAAAAGCGATCTGAGTGAAGGTAAAAAAAGAAATGCCAATGGGCAAAACAATGTCGAGGACCGGCAAGCGGGTGCCCAATATGGCGTTGGCGCTAGCAAGAAAGAAATCCGCATATTTGTAATAGCCAAGCAGCACCAGATTGATCGCAACGGCAGCGGTTAATGCACGGCGGCCCGTCCTGGTCGTAGCGTGCCGAGCGATGTATCCACCCGACAGATAGTTAAGGCAAATCGATGCAGACAACAGGGCTAGGTAGCGATAGTCCCACCAGGCATAAAAGAACAAGGAACAGGCGGCCAGCCAGGAAGCACCATATATTTTGCCCAACCGCCCTGCCAGAAAGCAGCCAAGAACTGTTACGGGTAGGTACGCTAATAAAAATGCATATGAGTTGAATAGCATATAAGATTGCGAGTGCCAGCTGAAATCAAAAACTGCGTGCCTGTGATTTCAAAAGAGAATTTATGATATTAGCATCGCCACACCGGGAGTGTTATTTCACGGAGAACAGTGATTCCTTCTCCAATTTTCCGCCGAAAATACTATGAAACTACGGTTATGGAATGGAATTAAGGAAACGCCGAACAAGTGGGCGAACAGCGGTTTGTTGAGAGCGAATTAGGGCGAAGAGGCAGAAACGAAGTGGTTTTGATCATTTCGATGGCCTTTTGGGGTCGGAAACGGGGAATACTCCCCGTACTCTGACTACGTTGGGCACACCTTTCCCCTCAGGGGGCGTCCCCATTTGTTGATGTTGATCATCGCCAGCAGGGCGAATGCCCGGTTGGCGTTCTTGGCCAGACCGCGATAACGCACCTTGGCAAAGCCCCACAGCCGCTTGAGGGTAAGAAACGGATGCTCGACCTTGGAACGGACGCTGGACTTACGCCGATTCGTGGTCTTGTCGGTCTCGCTCAGCGGTTGGTTCTTGTAGGCCCGTTTGTTGGTGAAGTCCTGGGCTCTGGGCGCCAGTTCCCGGAGCCGCTCGCGCTGTTCCTTGCCCCGGTAGGCGCTGT